>NZ_BAAASM010000002.1:53140-353832 GCF_039532885.1 Streptomyces nogalater
AGCCGGGGGATCCAGCGGTCGTGGGTGCCGGTGGCGAAACCGGGCCGCTCGTCCGGGTCGGACATGCCGAGCAGCAGACCGGGGCCCTCGCGGTGGAAGTAGAGGCTGGTGGTGAAATCGATGGTCATGGGCAGCGTGGCCGGCAGGTCCGGCACCGGCCCGGTGACGGCGATCTGCCGGCGCAGCGGCCGTACCGGCAGGTCCACGCCCGCCATCGCGCCGACCGCCCGCGACCAGGCGCCGGCCGCGCAGACCACCGTGTCCGTGGCGATCGGACCCCGGTCGGTGCGGACGCCGGTGACGGTGTCGCCGCGCAGGTCGATGCCGGTGACCTCGGTGTGGCGCAGGATGCGCACGCCGAGGGCGCGGGCGGCGCTCGCGTAGCCGTGGACGACGGCCTCGGGGGTGCAGTGGCCGTCGTCCGGGGAGTACGCGGCGGCCAGCAGGCCGTCGGTGGTGATCAGCGGGGAGAGACGGCGGGCCTCCTCCGGGGTGATCAGGCGGCTGGGCACCCCGAGGGAGTTCTGCAGCCGGACGCCCGCCTCGAAGGAGGCCACCTGCTGCGGGGTGGAGAGCAGGAACAGATAGCCGACCCGGTGCAGCCCGATGTCCTGCCCGACCTCCTCCTCGAAGCGGCCGAACGCCTCCAGGCTGCGCGCGCCGAGCCGGATGTTCAGCTCGTCGGAGAACTGCGCGCGCACCCCGCCGGCGGCCTTGGAGGTGGAGCCGGCGGCGAGTTCGTCCCGTTCGACCAGGACGACGTCCCGCACTCCGGCGCGGGCGAGGTGCCAGGCGATGCTCGTGCCGATCACCCCGCCGCCGACGACGACCACCCGGGCCCGCGGATCCATCGCGCCGCCTCCCTCCCGCGCACCGCTCCATCGTGCCGCCGTGCGGACCGGACCGCCAGGCGCCGCCCGCCGGACGGGTCTCAGGTGCCGTGGGCGACGGCGTCCAGATGGGGCAGGTGGTGGTCCATCCGTTCCCGCTTGGTGCGCAGATACGTGATGTTGCTCTCGCACGGCTCGATCAGCAACGGCACCTGCTCGGCCACCCGGACGCCGTGGCGGACCAACGCCTCCCGTTTGCGCGGGTTGTTGGACAGCAGCCGTACCGAGCGCACGCCGAGGTCGCGCAGGATGCCGGCGGCCACGCCGTAGTCGCGGGCGTCGACCGGCAGGCCGAGCGCGAGGTTCGCCTCCACCGTGTCCAGCCCCTCCGCCTGCAGGGCCATCGCGCGCAGCTTGGCGAGCAACCCGATGCCGCGGCCCTCGTGACCGCGCAAGTAGACGACGACGCCGCCGCCTTCGGCGACGACCGCGCGCAGCGCCGCCGCGAGCTGGTCGCCGCACTCGCAGTGCCGCGAGCCGAAGGCGTCGCCGGTCAGGCACTCCGAATGCAGCCGGGTCAGTACGTCGTCGGTGCCGATGTCGCCGTACACCAGGGCCACTTGTTCGTCGCCGCGGTCGTGGTCCAGGTAACCGATCGCCTGGAATTGCCCGTACACGGTCGGCAGGGGTGCGTTCACAACGCGTTCGGCGCCGGTGTTTTCTGTCATGATCTGAATTCCTCAGCAGAGACGAAAGGCCGTGAAAAGATGAGTGGTTCGGGTGCGCGGGAGGATGATTACGGCCCGGCGGCGGCGCCCGGCGTGCTGCCGGCGGACACCACCGAGGACGTACGGGCGCGGGGCACCCGGGTCGCCGTCCTTCCCGTGGGGAGCTTCGAGCAGCACGGTCCGTACCTTCCGCTGGCCACGGACACGCTGGTCGCCTGCGCCGTGGCGCGGGAGATCGCCGCCGCGTACCCGGTGCACCTCCTTCCTCCGGTCACCGTCTCCTGCTCGCACGAGCACGCTTCCTGGCCGGGGACCGTCAGCATCTCCGCGGTGACGTTGCACGCGGTGGTCTCGGACATCGCGGCGTCGCTGCACCGTTCGGGCGTGACCGCGCTGGTCGTGGTCAACGGGCACGGCGGCAACTACGTGCTGGGCAACGTCGTCCAGGAGGCCTCCGCGCGGGGCGAGCGGATGGCGCTGTTCCCGGCCGCGGAGGACTGGGAGACGGCGCGGGAGCGGGCCGGGGTGGTCACCTCGCCGCTCACCGACATGCACGCGGGGGAAATCGAGACGTCCATTCTGCTGCACGCGCATCCCGCATTCGTCCGCCCCGGCCACGAGTCCGCCGATTTCACCGCCGACGACCGCCGTCACCTGCTCACCCTGGGAATGTCCGCCTATACCGAATCGGGCGTCATCGGCCGTCCTTCCCTGGGTTCGGCGGACAAGGGAAGGAAACTGCTGGCGAGTCTGGCGGAATCCTTCGGCCCGTACCTGGAACTGCTCGCCGCCGCGCAATAGCCGGCGGGTGCCCCGCGGCCGGGACCCGTGGGGGCGGCCCCGGCCGGCGGGGAGTCGTCGGGGGCCGTGGCGCCGGTGCGTACGGCGGCGGGGCGGCGCCGAAGCGGGAGCAGGACGGCGGCGCCCGGCAGGCTCGCCACGAGGCTGAGGACGCCGTAGACGACGGCGACCGCCATCCCGCGGTCCGCGCCGAGCCCGGCCGCGCCGAACGCCCACGCGGTGACGCCCTCGCGGGGGCCGAAGCCGCCGACGTTCAGCGGCAGGCCCATGGCCAGCAGAGCGAGCACGGCGAGCGGCAGCAGCACCGCCACCGGGGCGGCCGGGGCGGCGACCCGGGCCGCCACGGCGAACAAGGCCAGATGCCCGGCCAGGACGACCACGGAGGACAGCGCGATGCCGGGCCCGCCCCGCCGCGACGCCAGCCCCCGCCGGACCTCGCCGAGGCGCCGGCGCAGGGCACCGTCCCGGCGGGCCGGCGGTCGGCTCAGCCGTACGGCGAGGACGACGGCGAGCACGCCCGCGACGGCCAGCCCGGCCGCCGGCGCACCGGCCCGGACCCCGGCGCGCACCGGGGACGGCAGGGTCGTCAGCAGTACCGCGCCGGCCACGGCCAGCGCCAGCTGACCGGCGACCCGCTCCAGCACGACCGCCGTCACCGCGCGCCGGACGTCACCGGCGCCGCGGCCGTGCCGTACCGCCCGGTGCACATCGCCCAGGACGCCGCCCGGCAGGGCCGCGTTCAGGAACAGCGCGCGGTAGTAGTCGGCGACGGCCGGACCGAGCGGCAGCCGCAGCCCCAGCCCGGCCGCCACCAACTGCCAGCGCCACGCGCTGCACACGGTGGTGACCACGCCGATCCCCAACGCGAGGGGCACCGTGCGGCCGTCGATCCGGCCCAGCCCGTCGAGCAGCGGTCCGGTGCCGAGCCGCCAGAGCAGGACGCCGAGGATGACGACACCGGTGAGCGTGCCGAGGTGCCTGCGCGGGGCGTGGGGGCGGGCCGGGCGCGCCGCCGGGCTATGCGGGCGGGCCACGGTCGGCGGTGCCGGGGGTGGGGGGCTCGTGTCCGCCGGTGACACGGGTGTGGGTACACCGCTCGCCGGTGCCGTACGCGCGTGCGTGCCGGTGTGCGTGGGGCGGGGCGTCGTCGGGTCCGGTGCCGTCGGTGTCCCGGTCATGCGGGGCCGCCCGTCGGCCGGGGCAGTGCCAGCAGGTCGGTGTGGTGGACGGTGACGCGCAGGGCGCCGGCCGCGCAGGCGGCGAGCCGGGCGGTCAGATAGCGCTCGGCGGGGCCGCGCAGTTCCGGCCGCTGCTCGACCGCCGCGCCCACCCAGCCGCGCAGCCACTGCCCGGTCAGCGCGGCCTCCTCGGGGCCGAGCCGCCACGGGCTCGGGTGCGGGCGGACGGTCGCACCGCGCTCGGCGAACGCCTCGCGGGCCACGGAGACCGCGTCCGGGCCCAGCAGTCCGGCGCGTCGCTGGTGGGCGTTGAACGCCTCGGTGATCGCGGTGTCCAGCGGGTCCGCCGGGGTGAGGTCGACGCGTCCGGCGACGGAGAGGGTGAGCAGGGCCGGGCAGCCGGCGCCCGCACAGGCGTCCGCGAGGGTCTCGACCTCCGCCCGGGTGAGGACGTCCAGCAGCGCGGACGCGGTCACCAGCCAGGCGCCGGTGAGCGCCTCGGTGGTGAGCCGGGCGATGTCACCGCGCCGGGTCTCGACGGTGACGCGGCCGCCGTCGGCGGCGGCGCGCGGGGCGGTCTCGGCGGCGCGGCGCAGCAGGCGGGGATCGCGGTCGTGCAGGATCCAGTGCTGGGCGCCGGCCAGGCGGGGCGCGAGCCAGCGGCCCATCGAGCCGGTGCCGCAGCCCAGGTCGTGCACGACCAGACGGCCGTCGGCCCGGCCGGCCGGCCGGTTCCGCAGCGGGCCGAGCAGCTCCCGCGCACGGGCCGCCGCGTCGGCGGCCTCCCGCAGCCGCAGCCACGCGGGCGCGTACCGCGGCGCCCCCGCACCGCCCGCGCCCCGCGACCGTACGGTGCCCCGGGGCGGGCCGGCCGCGCTCACGTCCCGCGCCTCACCTCCGGCGCGCTCGCCCGGCGTACCTGCGCGGTCACCGGCCCGGGTGCCCACCGCGCTCGCGCCTCGCGCCTGCTCGCTCCCCGTACCGGGGGTGTTCATGCCGGCCTCCTCGGCGGGTGCGGGAGTCGGTGAAGGGCGGTGGCCAGGGTGCGGGCCGTGGCGGGCCAGCCGGCGAGCGCGGTGCGGCGGCCGCGGGCCGCTGCCCTGAGACGGCGGCGCAGGCCGGCGTCGCCGAACCACCGGCGCAGCGCGGCCGCGAGCGCGGCGGGGTCCTCCGGCGGGACGAGGATGCCGGGTATCCGGCCGTCGGGGGCGCGGCCGACCGCCTCGGGCAGGCCCCCGACATCGGTGGCGAGAACCGGGACGCCCCGGGCGAGGGCCTCGGTGACCGCCATGCCGTAGGTCTCGGCGCGGGAGGGGAGGACCGTCAGGTCGGCGGCGGCGTAGGACGCGTCCAGCTCGGTGCCGGAGCGGGGGCCGGTCAGTCGCAGGCGGTCGGCGAGACCGTGCCGGGCGATCAAGTCCCTTACATGTTCCGCGTATTCGGGGTCGTGGCCGAGGCCGCCGACGCACTCGCAGGTCCACGGCAGGTCCCGGACCGCCGCGAGCGCCTCCACCAGCCGGTGCTGGCCCTTGCGCGGGGTCACGGCGGCCACGCACAGCAGCCGGGAGACGCCGTCGGTGCCGGGGGCGAGGGGCGCGATGTCGGCGCCGGGCGCGGCCACGCGCACCCGGTCGGGGGCCAGTCCGTGGTGGGCGGCGAGCCGGCGACCCGCCCAGTCGCTGGTGGCGATCACCGCGCCCGCCGCCCGCAGTACCGCCCGCTCACGGGTGTCCAGGGCGGCGGCCACGGCCGGGTCGAGGCCGGTCTCGTCGCCGAGCGGCAGATGGACGAGGACGGCGAGGCGCAGCCGCCCGGCCTCGGGGACGACGGTCTCGGGGACACCGCACGCGACGAGACCGTCCAGGAGGACGACGGTGTCGTCCGGGAGGTCCCGCAGGGTGCGGGCCAGGCGGTCGCGGGCGGGGCCGTCCGGGCGGGGCCAGCCGCCCGGGACGGCGTGCGGGATGATCCGCCAGCCGAAGCCGGGCAGGTCCAGGCGGATCCGGCGGTCGTAGACGTTGCCGCCGCTGGGCGCGGCCGGGTCGTCGACGCCGCCCGGCATCACGAAGTGCGCGGTGCGCAGGGACAGGGGAACGGTCCGGGTGGCGGGCGAAGGAGAACAGCGGCCGCGGCGCGTGGTCGGGCCGGTCACAAGGCACGCTCGTAACTCGCCCAGGCGATGTGCGACTCGTGCAGGGTGACGGTGATGCCCGCGAGGCCCTTGGCGCCCTCGCCCGGTCCGCCCCGGGCGATCCGGTCGGCGAGCCGGTCGGCGATGACCTTGGCGAGATACTCGGTGGAGGTGTTGACGCCCTGGAAGCCGGGTTCGTCGTCCAGGTTCCGGTAGTTCAACTCGGCGATCACCGCGTGGAGTTCCCGGCCGGCCAGGCCGATGTCGATCACGATGCCGTTCTCGTCCAGCTGTTCGCGGCGGAACGTGGCGTCCACGAGGAACGTGGCGCCGTGCAGGCGCTGCGCGGGGCCGAAGACCTCGCCGCGGAAGCTGTGGGCGATCATGAGGTGATCGCGGACGGTGATGCTGAACAACGGACGACCCTCCAGGTGCGGCGCCTCTGGTCCCCCTGCCCTTGCCCGCCGGGGGATGCCGTGTAGTACGGCTGGTCGCTGCCCCGCGTTCAGCCCTCTCTCACTGCTTTTCTCACATCGGGCCGGGCCCGGTGTAGCGGATGCGGTGGCACAGGGCGGGGAGCTCGCCGGACGCCAGTTTCGGCAGGACGGACGGGAGTTCCTCGAAGGGGCTCTCGCCGGTGACGAGGGCGTCCAGCGCCGGGTCGGCGAGCAGGTCCAGGGCGAGCGCCATCCGGTCGGCGTAGGTGCGGCCGGGCCGGGCGGCCGGGGAGACGGTGCCGACCTGGCTGCCGCGGAGGGTGAGCCGGCGGGAGTGGAAGGCCTCGCCGAGCGGCAGGGCCACGCTCCGGTCGCCGTACCAGCTCAGTTCCACGACCGTGCCCTCGGGGGCGAGGAGGGCGAGGGACCGGGTGAGGCCGGCCTCGGTGGCGCTGGCGTGCACGACGAGGTCGCGGTCGCCGAGGGCGTCGGCGGGCCGGGCGAAGTCCACGCCGAGTGCCCGTGCGGTCGCCGCGCGGGCCGGGTCGGCGTCGACCAGTTGGAGCCGGACACCGGGGAACCGGGCGAGCAGCGCGGCGACCGCGCAGCCGACCATGCCGCCGCCGACCACCGTGATCCGGTCGCCGATCAGCGGTGCCGCGTCCCACAGGGCGTTGACGGCGGTCTCCACGGTGCCGGCGAGCACGGCCCGTGCGGCGGGCACCCGTTCGGGCACCACGGTGACGGCGCTCGCCGGGACGACGTAGCGGCTCTGGTGCGGGTACAGGCAGAACACCGTACGGCCGGTCAGCGCGGCCGGGCCCCGCTCCACCACGCCGACGCTGAGGTAGCCGTACTTCACCGGGCCAGGGAAGTCGCCCTCCTGGAACGGCGCGCGCATCACGGTGTGCTGGCTTTGGGGTACCCCGCCGCGGAAGACGAGCGTCTCGGTGCCCCGGCTCACCCCGGAGTACAGGGCGCGCACCAGGACCTCGTCCGGGGCGGGTTCGGGGAGGGTGACCTCGCGGAGTTCTCCGTGGCCGGGCGAGCGGAGCCAGAACGCGCGGGCGGTGCGGTGCATGGCGTCCTCCTGAACGGTCGGGAAGCTGTTCACGTACCGGGGGGTGCACAGGCCGCGCACAGTACGCGGCGTTGATCGACTCTGTCACTCGGCCGGAGGATGCGCGGTGGCCCTGAACGACACGTACGACGCGAGGATCCGGCAGGAGACCGCCGTGGGAGCGGGTGCGCAGGTCCTGCTGCTGGCGCTGCTCGGACCGGCGACCGGCATGGGGCCGGCCGGGTGGCTGACCGGGCTCGCCTTCGCGTGCGCCACCTGGGCGGTGCTCCGCCGTGCCGGGCACCGCTCGCGGCTGCGGTCCCTCGGGCCGGCGAACCGGGTCACGCTGGGCCGGGCCGGTCTGGTCGGCGGGGTGACGGCGCTGGTCGCGGACTCCTTCGCGAGTGCGCCGCCGGTGACGGTGCTGGTCGCCCTGACGGCGGTGGCGCTGCTGCTGGACGGGGTGGACGGCCGGGTGGCCCGGCGGACCGGTACCGCCTCGGCGCTGGGGGCGCGGTTCGACATGGAGGTGGACGCGTTTTTGATCCTGGTGCTCAGCGTGTACGTGTCGGCGCGGCTGGGGCCGTGGGTGCTGCTGATCGGTTCGATGCGTTACGTGTTCGTCGCGGCGGCCCGGTTCGCGCCGTGGCTGACCGCGCCGCTGCCGCCGTCCTTCGCCCGCAAGACCGTCGCCGCCGTGCAGGGCGTGTGCCTGCTGGTGGCGGGCGCCGGATTGCTGCCGTACCCGGCGGACCTCGCGGTCGTACTGCTCGCGCTGGGTTCGCTGGTGTGGTCGTTCGGGCGGGATGTGCGCTGGCTGCGGCGCACCGCGCGAGCGACGACCGGGGCACGGGCCGGGCGGACACGGCAACCCCGCCTGCCGGAGCCGACGCCACACTGAGCCCGGCTCACGCCGACTCGGGCACTGCCGGAGCCGGCGGCGCACCAGCCGGGCCCAAGCCACTCCACACAGGCCCGGCAGCCCACTGACCCCAACACAAGCCGACTCGGACCTGCCAGAACCAGCGGCACACCAGCCGGGCCCAAGCCACCTCAGGCGGAACCCGCGGCACCCAGCCCCGAACACGAGCCGCTGCACGCGGGGCCGGCAGCGTACCGAGCCCCGCCCAAGCCGCTGCACGCGGAACCCGCGGCACGCTGAGCCCGGCTGCCGGAAGCGGCGCCGCCGGGGGCCGGGATCAAGCCGGTTCGGGGGCCCTGGCATGGGTGGGGTGGTCTCCGGGCAGGAGCAGGATCGCCGCCAGGGGGATCGCCGCCAGGGCCGCCCAGGGCAGCGCCGGGGGCAGTCCGAGGTCGAGGAGCGCGCCGGAGGCCGTGCTGCCGAGCAGGACCAGCAGGCCGGAGACGGAGGACAGGGCGCCGGTGTAGAGGCCGATGCGGCCGGGTTCGGCGAGGTCGGGCAGCCAGGCGCGGGCGACCGGCGCGACCAGCATCTGGCCGGCGGTGAGCAGGACGACCAGGGCGGCGAGCGGGGCCAGTCCGGCCATGCCGGTGAGGCCGGCCGGGCGGGCGGCGGCGACGGCGGCGAAGCCCGCGCCGGTCAGCAGCAGCCCGGCGGTCAGCGAGCGGCGCGGGGTGAGCCGGCGGCCCGCCCAGCGGGTGACGGGCAGTTGGGCGCCCACCACCAGCAGGGAGGACAGCGCGAACAGCCAGGCGACCGGCGCCTGGGAGCCGCAGGCGCGCCGCACTTCGGCGGGCAGGGCGAGGTAGAGCTGGTTGTAGGCGAGCAGTTGGGCGCCGTAGCCGCAACACAGGGCGAGGAAGCGACGGTTGCGCAGCAGCGGCCCGAGTCCGCCGCGCACGGTGACGGGTTCGCGGCCGGGGATGTGCCGGGGCAGCAGGACGGCGTGTCCGGCGAGGACGGCGGTGAAGACGGCCGCGCCGGCCAGGCAGACCGTGCGGAAGTCGGCCGTCAGCAGCAGCGCGCCCAGCAGCGGACCGGTGAAGGCGCCCGCCTGCCCGGCGACGGTGAACAGGGCCAGCACCCGGGCGCGCGGCCCGTCGCCGGCCTCCTCCCGCAGGACGGCCTGCCGGGCGACCTCCGACTCCACCGCCGGGGAGAACAGCGCGGCGGCGCAGCCGATCAACAGGACGGAGCCGATCACCGACCAGGTCCGTTCGGCGTATCCGAGCCAGGCGAACCCGGCGACGCGCAACGCGCAGCCGGTCAGGACGACGGGCCGGACGCCGTACCGGTCGGCGAGGGCGCCGCCCACCACGAACAGCCCCTGCTGGCTGAAGGTGCGCAGCCCGAGGACGACCCCGACCAGCCAGCCGGCCATGCCGATCGCCGTGCCGAGGTGTTCGGCGAGGAACGGCAGTACGGCGAAGAAGCCGATGTTGAAGGCGAGTTGGGTGAGGATCAGCAGCCGCAGCAGTGGTGACAGCGGGGCCCGGTCGGTGCGCGGGGCGCTCATCGGGCGGACTTCTCCCTTACGGCGGTGGCGGGGCGGGCCGGCTTCTCCCCTACGGCGGGCCGGGCCGGGCGGCGGCGGTGCAGGGCGCCCGCGGAGGTCACCGCCAGCGCGCCGAGGACGGCGAGGACGGCGGCGGGGGCGAGGACGGCCCAGGGGGCGCGCTCGGCGTAGGGCTGGTTCTCGGCGAGCAGCCGGCCCCACTCGGGGGACGGCGGCTGGGCGCCGAGGCCGAGAAAGCCGAGCGCGGCGAGGGCGAGCGCGGTGCCGGGCAGCCGCAGCAGGGCGTGCCGGGTGACGGACGGGACGACGGCGGGCAGGAGTTCGCGGCGCAGCAGGTACCAGCGGCCGGCGCCGAGGGCCCGGGTGGCGGTGATGTGGAGGGCGGCGCGTTCCTGGCGGAGCAGGGCGGAGGTGTGAGTGGCCAGGGGCGCCCAGGCGACGGCGGCGACGGCGATCGCGGGGGTGGCCGGTCCGCCGCCGGTGACGGCGGTGACCAGCAGTGCGGCGAGCACGGGCGGTACGGCGTTGACGGTGTCGGCGAGCGGCCCGGACAGCCGGGGCAGCAGGCCGAGCAGCAGTCCGGCGAGCAGGGTGCCGGCGCTGATCGCGAGGGCGAGCAGCAGGGTGTCCAGGGCGCCGTGGGCGACCCGGGCGAGCAGGTCGCGGCCGAGCGCGTCGGTGCCGAACGGGTGGGCCCAGGAGGGGGGGTGGAGGCGGGCGGTGGTGTTCAGGGCGAGCGGATCGCGGGGCAGGCCGGCCGCCAGGACCGCGAGCAGCGCCCCGCCGAGCAGCAGCGGCGGGGTGCGGCGGACGGCCGGGGTGAGCCGGGGCAGGGCGGGCAGGGCGCCGTCGCGCAGGGCGGGGCCGGTGAGCAGCCGGACGCCGAGCCGGGCCGCGCCGGTGGCGAGCGCGGCGAGCAGCAGCAGGGCGAGGGTGCCGGCCTGGAGGACGGGCAGGTCCTGGGCGAGGGCGGCCTGGAGGGTGGTGCGGCCGAGGCCGGGGATGTCGTAGAGCTGTTCGACGGCGACGGCGCCGCCGGTCATGCCGACGACGAACAGGGCGGTGTTCGGCAGCAGTCCGGGCAGGCAGCGCCGTACCGCCTGGCGGGCGATGCGCGCCCGGGGCATTCCGCGCGCGGCGGCGGCGCGCGCCCAGGGTTCGGCGAAGGCGCCGGGCAGCTGGTCGTCGAGGAGCCGGCCGAGGACGGCTCCGGCGGGCAGGCCGAGGGCGAGCGCGGGCAGCACGGTGTACCGGGGCCCGTACCAGCCGAGGGCGGGCAGCCAGCCGAGCTGGACGCCGACGACGGTGGCGAGGACGGAGGCGGTGAGGAACTCCGGCAGGGTGGCGAGCATCGCGGAGCCGGTGCCGCCGGGCCGGTTCCGGCCGCCCCGGTACAGGGTGCGGGCGCAGACCGCGGCGGCGGTGCAGGCGGCCACCAGGAGGGCGACCGCCATGAGCAGCAGGGAGGCACCGAGCGCCTGTACGACGACCGGTCCGGCTTCGGCCCCGGAGATCCAGGACCGGCCGGCGTCACCGCGCGGCAGTCCGCCGAGCCAGCGTCCGAGCAGCGTCAGCGGCCCGTCGTCCAGACCGAGCTGGTCGCGGATGGCGGCGAGCACCGCGGGGTCCGGGTCGCGGTCCTGGGCGCGGGCCTTGAGCACGGTGAGCGCGGGGTCGGTGCGGCTGAGCCAGGGCAGCAGACCGATCCCGCACACCAGGACGGAGGCGAGCGAGGCCCGCCACAGCACGCTCCGCACGGGTCAGCGCCGGGTGCCGGTGCCGATGAGGGTGCGCTCGTAGGGGTCGAGCAGCACGCCCTTGACGGAGCGGCCGACGCCGGTGATGACGCGCTGGTGGACCAGGGGTACGACGGAGTCGGTGCCGAGGACGCGTGCCTCGGCACGCAGCGCCGCGTCCTGCCGCTTGACGGTGTCGGCGGTGCGCTCGGCCTCGGCCACGGCCCGGTCGACGTCCTTGTCGCACAGCTGGGCCAGGTTGTAGTTGCCGTCGCAGGTGTAGTCGCCGGCGAGGATGGCGACCGGGTCGCCGGTGTCGACGAGGCTGTTGCGGGCGAGGACGAAGGCGTCGAACTTGCCGGCGAGGGCGTCGCTCTCCAGCCGCGCGTACTCGCGGACGACGAGCTGGACGCGGAAGCCGGCCTTCTCCAGCTGCTGCTTGAGCACCTGGGCGGCCTCGGGGAGTTCGGGCCGGTTGTCGTAGGTGGCGAGGGTGATCCGGGTGCCGTCGGGCCGCTTCGGGGTGGCCCTGCCGACCGGCTCGGGGTGCCGTCCCTCGGCCCAGCTGACGGCGGGGCCGTAGATGCCGGTGCCGCGGTCGGCGTGGCCCTCGTAGACACCCTTGGCGAGGGCGGAGGTGTCGACGGCGGCGCGGGCGGCGGCGCGCAGCCGGGCGTCCTCGAACGGGCCCGAGCGGTGGTTGAGCAGCAGGCTGGTGGTGCGGGTGGTGGCGGTCTCCCGGCGGGTGTCCGGCTGGAGCGTGGCGGCCTGGGCCACCGGGACGGCTTCGGCGATGTCCGTGTCGCCGCTGCGCAGGGCGTTGGTGCGGGCGGTGCCGTCGGGGACGAAGCGGACGTCGATGCCGGCGGCCTGGGCGCGTCCGCCCCAGTAGCCGTCGTGGCGGTCGAGGGTGGCGGAGGTGGCGCCGGTGACCTTCTTCAGGACGAAGGGGCCGGTGCCGGCGCCGGCCGGGTCGATGTGGTCCTTGTCCCGGTAGGCCTTCGCGGACAGCACGGCGAGGCTCGGGCTGGACAGCCGCAGCGGCAGGATGGGGTCGGGCCGGCCGGTGCTGACGCTGATCCGGTGCCGGTCCACGGCCTTGGCGGTGAGCGTCACCCCGGACAGGGCGGCCGGGGCGGGCCGGGCGTGGGCGGCCCGGTCGAGGGAGGCGGCCACGGCGTCGGCGGTGACCTCGGAGCCGTCGTGGAAGGTGGCCTCGCGCAGGGTGAACTGCCAGGTGCGCGCGTCCTGCCGGCGCCAGGAGGAGGCGAGGGCGGGGGCGGCGGTGCCGTTGCCGTCGAGCGCGGTGAGGCTCTCGGTGATGCCGAGCCGGCTCAGGATGGTGGCGTCGGCGCCGTACGGGGAGAGCCGTTCGGCGGGCGGGAAGGCGAGCGCGACACGGAGCCGCGAGCCGTCGGCGGGCTTGTCGTCCGTCTCGCCGGAGGAGGCGAAGCAGCCGGCCAGGAGGGGCGCGGCGAGCAGGGCGGCGAGCAGGCGGGAAGGGCGCGGGGCAGGCATGGTCCTCGGTTCGTACTGGTGGGGGGTGTGACGTGCGGATGGCTCCGGACGACAGATTACATGGAAATCATTTCCACTAAGCCGTCGCGTGCTCGGGGCGGTCCACCGCGCTCCCGGTCCGCTTCAGGGGGAGCTCGAAGTGCACGACGCTCTGGCCGCCCCCGGCGTCCTCGCGCTCGTCGTGCACGACGGTGCCGAGCGAGCGCCAGAAGGGTTCGGCGCCGGGCACGGCGGGATCGGTGTGCAGGTACACGGACCGGTAGCCGCCGTCCGCGGCGGCGAAGTCCAGCAGCCGGGCCACCAGTTCGCGTGCGATGCCCCGGCGCCGGTGCCCGGGGCGCACGTACACGCGGCGCAGTTGCGCGGTCTCGCCGGAGGGGTACCGTTCGGCCAGACCGGGCGGGTTCGGCGGCGACTGCGGGCCGCGCGAGTCGAGGGCGCCGGTGCCGACGACCCGCCCGTCCGCGTCGACGGCGACGAGCAGGGTGTGCCGGGCGGGCGCGAGGTAGTAGGCGGCCGGGTCCACGATGTCGGCGTGCCACCGGGGTACGTATCCGGTGCCGAAGTCGTGGTAGACGGTGTCGAGCATGACGGACCTCGCACTGTCGAGGTCGTCGGCGGTCGCGGGCCTCACGCTATATGTACGCACTTGCACATCATATGCATTAAGTCCGTGGTCATGATCACGGGGCAACCTTCCCACCCGCTCGGCCGTCGCCTCTGCGGAGGCGACGCCTCCGGGTCGCGGCCCGCGGTCTCCAGCCCCCTGAGCGAGACACCGGGACCGGTACGGCGACGCGGGCCGCCGCCTGCGCCACGCCCAGTCCCGCGCCCTGCGCCCGCTCCCGGCCGTCCGGGCTCCCCGCGCTCCCCGCACTCCTCGCGAGTCGGGCCCCGGTTCCGAAGAGGAGGCACCGGCGGGTGGCCACCGGGCCGTCGGGGCGCCCGGAACCCACGTGCGCGCGAGCCCCGCCTGGCTGCTGCCCGTCTTCCTGTTCGCCCTGTTCACCGTGACCGGCGTCGGCGAACTGGGCGACACCATGCCCCGCTGTGGTTGCGGGTGGACTCCCGGCTCGCCGCGCTCGCGGCCACCGCGGAGCTGCTGCGCCTGTGGGTGCCGCGCCGACGCCCGTGGACGGCGGGCCCGATGCCGCCCGGCACCGGCACGCAGTCCGCCGGCGTGTTCCTCGCACTGGTCGCGGCGGGCATGTTCGGTTCCGGCGACGCGGGCGTCCTCGTGGCCGCCTGGGTGACCTCCGCCCTGTCGGCGCTGCTGCTGACGGCGGGAACGGGGCGCCGCAGGAAGGGCTGAGCGGACGGCGGACGGCGTGCCCGTTCCGATGACCGCGGCCGCCGGAGCGGCTCACCAGCCGGGGTAGCGGTCCCACCAGTGCGGGTCCCAGGCGGGGGTGTACTCGCTGCCGCTGGGCGAGTCCTCGATCTGGGCCAGCAGGTCACGGGCCAGCGTATCCAGCACCCAGGCCAGTTCGTGGCGGCTCACCAGGTCCGCGGGCAGCGCCTCGGCGCCGTGCACCGCGCCGAGCAGCGCCCCGGTCACACAGGCCGCGGACTCGCCGTCCGGCGCGCCCGCCGCGAACTCCAGAGCGGCCCGGAACCGGTCCCGGCCGGGGAAGGAGGCGGCCGTGTAGAGGCCACCCAGCAGCGCGGAGGGGGCCGTCGCGTCCGGGGCGAGCCGGGCCAGCAGGTCGCGCCGGCCGGGCCGGTCGGCGGCGTACCGGAGCGCCGTCGCGGCCCCCTCCCGCCCCTCGTCGCAAGGCAGGGCGGCGAGCCCCTTCTCCAGGGCCTCGCGCGCGATGCGCTCCCCCCCGGTCGCCGGGGCCGTCCGGGCGGGGCGCGGTCAGGCAGTGCCGGAGCAGTACGGCGGCCCGCTCGGCGGCCGACCGCGCGGCCGGGTCCCCGTGGGTGAGCGCGGCGAACTCCCCTGCCTGCTCGGTCCAGTGCGGCCCGGCGACCGCCACCGGCAGGGTCCGCACGAGCGCGTGGCAGCCCCGGCTGCCGGTGGCGATCCGGCTGTGCGGGTCCTCGATCCGGGACAGCGCGGCCACCGTCGCCGGGGCGCTGCCGCGCCGCTCCGTCAGCGCGGGGACGCCCGCGAGCCAGCCGTCCGGCCAGGGCCGTCCGGGCGGGTACGACGCCCAGCGGCGGCGCATCCGCTCCTCCTCGATGCCCTGGAGCGCCGCCCATCGGCAGTAGGCGTGCAGGACGACGCCCGGCGGGTGGCAGACGCCCTTGTGCTGCCCGCGCACCATCGCCCGGATGACGCCCTCGGCGGTGAAGCAGGCCAGCTGGGTGGCGACTCCGGCCCGCAGCGGTCCGGCGGCCGGCGCCCGGCCCCGGACCGCGCCCAGGGTGTCGCCGAGGGCGAGCCCGAGCATCAGCCCGCGCGTCCGGGACTCCATCCGCGCGACCCCGCGCTGGTACTCCTTCCGCGGATCCGGCCCGGCCACGTGCCCTCGCTTCCTTCCCCTCCCGGTGTTCCGGCCCACCGTAACGCCCGGCCCGAGGGGCGGCACAGGAGCGTACGGCGGGCCGGCCGGGTCAGTCCTTCTGTTCGACCCGCACCCAGTCGATCTCCGCCTGCACTCCCCCGGCCGCGATCTTGTCGACGCTCGACTGGGGCAGCCCCCAGTAGGGGGTGGTGACCTTGTTCCAGCCGGCCGGATAGGCGCCGCCGAGGGCGAGGTTCAGGATGAGGTACTGCTGGTGGCCGAAGACCCACTGGCCCCGGGTGGACTCCAGCTTGTTGCGGGTCGTCTCCTGGACCAGGCGGTCGTCCACGGAGATGCGCAGTGCCGTCGGGGTCCATTCCACCGCGTACGTGTGCCACTGGCCGGCCGTGCCGCCACCGGGGTAGGTCTGGCGGGCGCCGATGTTGCCGTCGGCCGAGTAGCCGGGACCGTGCAGGGCGGTGCTGGTCCAGTCCGGGTAGCCGATGTTCTCCATGATGTCGGTCTCGCCGGAGGCCGGCCAGGACACGGAGGGGTCGTCGACGTCGCTGCCGAGCAGCCAGAAGGCCGGCCAGAACCCGTCGCCGACCGGCAGTCGCATCCGGGCACTGACCTTGCCGTAGGTGAAGTCGAGGTGGGTGTGGGTGTCGACGCGGCCGGAGGTGAGGTCGTAGGTGCCGCCGCCCGCCCGGGTGCAGCCCTTGCAGTACCCGGCCTTGAGGACCAGGCTGCCGTCGCGGGTGGCGACGGTGTCCGGCGAGTCGACGTACGCCTGGGACTCGCCGTTGACCGGGCCCATCTCGGTGCCGGTGCGCACCACCCGCCACTTGGAGCGGTCCAGGGCGGCGCCGGTGAAGTCGTCGAAGAAGGTGGTGCGGTAGCCGCCCGGCGGGTCGGCCGGGAGCGCCGGGTACGCGGCCGAGGCGCTGCCGCCCGTGCCCCAGACCTGGAACTCGTAGAGCGAGTAGCCGAACTGGGCGGTGGCGGGGGCCGGGTTGTGGAAGGAGCGGCGCTCCTTGCCGAGCATGCGGACATAGCGGCCGGTCACGGGCGCGGGCAGCCGGACCGAGTCGTGCAGTCCGGCCGCGTCGGACGGTGATGTGACGTGGGCGCGGCGGGCGGCGACGTCGGCGGGCGAGGGTGCGTACACCGTGCGCCAGGTGCGGTTGTCGTCGGATACCTGGAGGAGGTAGTCGACGGCGTAGGCCGACTCCCAGTAGAGGTCCACCGTGTCGATGGTGGACGGTGCGCCGAGGTCGACGGAGACCCAGCGGTCGGCGTTCCAGTCGCTGGACCAGCGGCTGGCATCGCCCTTGAGGCTCGCGGGCCACCCGCCGTCGGTGAGGAACGCCGGTGAGTGCCCCGCGTCCTGGTAGTAGTTCGCGTACGCCGGGTGGTTGAGGGCGAGGTTGGTGCGGGTGGCCGAGGCCGGGGCCGGCTCGCCGCCGTAGACCTTGAGGTTCCACAGCGAGTAGCCGTAGGGCGTGGCGCGTTCCAGACCGCGCAGCCGGACGTAGCGGCCGGTGACCTCCTGGGGGTACGTGTACGCGGTGACCGAACCGCCGGTGCCCGCGGTCTCGGTGTAGAACGGCGTCCAGTCGGTGCCGTTCTTCGAGATCTCCAGGACGTAGCGCTTGCCGTAGGCGGCCTCCCAGTCGAGGGTGACGCGGTCGACCCGGAGCACCGAGCCGAGGTCGATACGGAGCCAGGCGTCGTCGGTGAAATCACTGGACCAGCGGGTGGCCGCGTCGCCGTCGAAGGCGAGACCGGGGCCGGTGCCGGCGTTCTCGCTGCCGGAGGCGGTGACGGCGGCCGGGTTCAGCGCGTAGGCGGCGGCCGCCCGGTCGGTGTCCCAGCCGACGGCGGCCGGGGCGGCGGAGGCGGGGGCGGGGGCGGCCAGGAGCGGGCCCGAGGACAGCAGGGCGGTGGTGGCGAGGGCGGCGAGGGCGGCGAGCAGGGTGCGGGATCGCATGCGGCTCTCCTTGTGGGGGTGGAGGGGCACTCTCTGTTCTTGTCGTGCTCATGACATAGACGGGGTGTGGCGCGCCGGTGGACACGGACTCCCCTGCCGTGTCCACCGGCCGTCCGGGCCGGGCTCAGGCGGCCCGGCGTGTCAGGCCGCGGTGGGCGCGGACGAGGTCCGCGTACCGGCGGCCGCTGCCCTTGATCGTGCGGGCCTGGGTGCGGTAGTCGACGTGGACCAGCCCGAACCGCTTGTCGTAGCCGTACGCCCACTCGAAGTTGTCCAGCAGGGACCAGGCGAAGTAGCCGGCCAGCGGGGCTCCCTTGCGGACGGCGGCGGCACAGGCCGCGAGGTGGCGCTCCAGGTAGTCCTGGCGTTCGGGGTCCGCCACGCTGCCGTCGGGGCGTACGACGTCCGGGAACGCGGAGCCGTTCTCGGTGACGTACAGCGCCCGGGCGCCGTACTCCTCGGTGAGGCGGAGCAGCAGCGTCTCGATCCCGGAGGCGTCGATCTCCCAGTCCATGCCGGTGCGCGCGACGCCCTCACGCCGGACGGAACGGGCGTACGGCGCCGGTCCCCCGGGGTCGTCGGCGACGTACTGCGGGAAGTAGTAGTTCAGGCCGAGCCAGTCGAGCGGGGTGGAGACTGCCGCCAAGTCGGCGTCCTTCAACGGCAGTTCGACTCCGTAGGTGTCCACCATGTCGGCGGGGAAGCCGCGGCCGTGCACGGGGTCGAGCCACCAGCGGTTGACATGGCCGTCGTGCCGGCGGGCCGCCGCCACGTCCTCGGGGCGGTCGGTGGCCGGGTACACGGTGGAGAGGTTGTTGACGATGCCGACCCGGGCACCGGGGGCGGCGGCGCGGATCGCCCGGGTGGCCAGGCCGTGCCCGAGGAGCAGATGGCAGGAGGCGCGGACGGCGGCGGTCAGGTCGGTCCAGCCGGGCGCCATCGTGCCCTCCAGATGGCCGATCCAGGCCGAGCAGGAGGGCTCGTTGAGGGTGGTCCACAGGGAGACGCGGTCGCCGAGGCGGCCGGCGACGACGGAGGCGTACTCGGCGAAGGCTTGCGCGGTGTCGCGCTCCGGCCAGCCGCCGCGGTCCTGGAGCACCTGGGGCAGGTCCCAGTGGTAGAGGGTGACGGACGGGGTGATGCCCGCCTCCAGCAGCGCGTCCACCAACGCGTCGTAGAAGTCGAGCCCCTTGGGGTTGACCTCTCCGGTGCCGCCGGGGATCACCCGGGGCCAGGCGACCGACAACCGGTAGGCGTTGACGCCCAGTCGGCGCATCAGATGGATGTCCTCGCGCCAGCGGTGGTAGTGGTCGCAGGCGACATCGCCGTTGTCGCCGTTCGCGATCTTCCCGGGGGTGTGCGAGAAGGTGTCCCAGATCGAGGGCGCACGGCCGTCCTCGGCCACGGCCCCCTCGATCTGGTACGCCGCGGTGGCCGTGCCCCACAGGAAGTCGGGCGGGAAGGCGGCGAGGTCGATGGGTTCGGACACGGAAGTCCCTTCGGGATCAGGGGTGGGGGTCACTTGACGGCGCCCGCCGTCAGGCCCGCGACGAGGTAGCGCTGGAGCAGCAGGAACCCGGCCACCACGGGCACGCTGACGACCAGCGAGGCGGCCATGATCTGGTTCCAGTAGACGTCGTTGAGGGTGGAGTAGGCCTGGAGGCCGACGGCGAGGGTGCGGGTGGTGTCGTTGGTCATGACGGACGCGAAGAGCACCTCGCCCCAGGCGGTCATGAAGGCGTAGACGGCGACCGCGACGATGCCGGGGGTCGCGGCCGGCACGACGATCCGCAGCAGTGCCCTCAGCGGGCCGCAGCCGTCCACCAGCGCCGCCTCGTCCAGGTCGCGCGGCACCGAGTCGAAGTACCCGATCAGCATCCAGATGGAGAACGGCAGCGAGAAGGTGAGGTAGGTCAGAATCAGTCCGCCGCGCGAGCCGAACAGGGCGATGCCGGTGGCGTTGCCGATGTTGACGTAGAGCAGGAACAGCGGGAGCAGGAAGAGGATGCCGGGGAACATCTGCGTCGACAGCACGGTCACCGTGAAGACGCGTTTGCCGCGGAAGTCGTGGCGGCTGACGGCGTAGGCCGCGAACACGGCGATGACGACCGAGCAGACCGTCGCCGCGCCCGCCACGATCACCGAGTTCACGAAGTACCGCGCGAGCGGGACCGTCGACCAGATGTCGATGTACGGGCGGAGGGTCAGCCCGCTGGGCAGCCAGCGGAACTCGCCGGTGACGTCCGCGAGCGGCTTCAGCGAACTGGAGACCATCACGTACACCGGAACCAGCACGAAACCGGCCAGCAGGGTCAGGAAGATCCGCCGGCACCACAGGAAGGTGCGCGGGGGTGCCATGGGCGAACGGGCCGGGGTGGTCCGCGGGTGGGTGCTAGACATCGGCGGCCCTCCGTCCGCGCGAGGTGAACAGCAGGTAGCCGCCCGTGACGGCGAGCAGGAAGAGCAGCAGCAGGACGGACATGGCGGAGCCGGTGCCGAAGTTCCAGGTGACGAAGGACGCCTGGTAGATGTGGACGGAGACGAGGTCGGCGGCCTCGGGCGCGGACTTGCCGAACAGCACGTACGGTGTGTTGAAGTCGTTGAACGTCCACAGGAACAGCACCAGCACGAGAACCTGGTTGACGGGACGCAGCGAGGGCAGGGTGATGCGGCGGACGCGCTGCCACGTCCCGGCGCCGTCCAGCGCGGCGGCCTCGTACAGCTCCCGGGGGATGTTCTGCAGCCCGGCGGTCACGATGAGGAAGGCGAACGGCCAGCCCTTCCACACCGAGACGGTCAGCAGGGCGTAGAAGCTGTTGTCGCCGATGAGCCAGAAGGAGGGCTTGTCGGTGAGGTGCAGCTGGTCGTGCAGCACATGGTTCACCAGGCCGTTGTCGTGCTGGAACATGAACACCCAGGTGATGACGGCGGTGTAGACGGGCAGCGCGTACGGCACCAGGAACAGGGCCCGCAGCAGTCCGCGTCCGCGGAAGGTGTCCTGCATGAAGACCGCGGCGGCGGTGCCGATCAGCCAGCACAGGCCGACCGACAGCAGGGTGAAGCCGACGGTGACGAGGAAGGAGTGCAGCAGGGCCTCGCCCACGGGGGCGTCGAAGTCCACCGACACCTGGTAGTTGCCGAGGCCGGACCAGGGGGCCGTGCTCCAGTCGCGGATGTAGAACTGGGTGAGTTCCTTGAAGCTCATCACGACGCCGATGACCATCGGCACCAGGTGGACGAGGAGTTCGAGCAGCAGGGCGGGCAGGAGCAGCAGATACGGCAGCGAGATGCGGCGCAGCCGTCCGGCGCGACGGCGGGGTGCGCGCGCCGCCGCACCGGACGGGGCCCGGCGCACCGGTTCCTTGAAGGCGGTGGTGGTCATCGTCGGGCTCACGCCGCCGGCATCTGCTGCTGGGCCTTGCGCAGCTTGGCCTCGACCGAGCCGGTGGTCACCGGCCGCCCGGCGGCGGCGTCGGCGAACAGGTCCTTGACGGCCGTACCGACCGTCGTCTCGAACTGCGACTCGGACGGGACCTGCGGCAGCGCGGCGGCGCTGGTGGCCAGGGTGTCCTTCAGCACCGCGGTGTCCGGGGCGGCGAACGCGGGGTCCGCCTGCGCGGCCTTGACCGGCGGGATGGCGCTGTAGGCCTTGTTGAGGATCTTCTGCTCCTCGTCGGAGGTCATGAACTTCACGAACTCCTTGGCGCCGTCGAGGTTGTCGGTGTTCTTGAAGACGGCCATGTTGATGCCCATGACCGGCGAGTTGACCTGGGTGCCGCCGCCGGGCGTCCCGGAGATCACCGGCACGGGCGCGATGCCGTAGGCGTCCTCGCTCATCCCCTGGGACTTGAGGTTGGCGGAGGCGGTCTGCCACAGCAGCATGGCCTGCTTGCCCTTGGCGAAGTCGCTGACGGACTGGTTCTGCGCGTACTCCGCGTCGCCGGCCGGGATGACCTTGTCCCTGGCCATCAGATCGACGTAACTCTTGACCGCGTCGACCACCTTGGGGTTGGTGAAGTCGGGCTTGCCGTCGGCGGTGAAGAAGTCGGCGCCGCGCTGCTTGGCGAAGACGAAGACGTGGTGGATGTTCTCCGACAGGTTCGAACCCTCCGCGCCCAGCGGGGACTTGCCCCTGGCCTTGATCTTCTTGCCGGCCGCGACCAGGTCGGCCCAGGTGGCCGGGGGCTTGGAGAGGCCGGCCTCGGCGAAGATCTTTTTGTTGTAGTAGAGGGCGTACGCCATCGAGTACAGCGGGACCGCGGCCGGGTCCTTGCCCTGGGCTCCGGTCGAACCGAGCGCGGTCTCGGCGAACCGGTCCCGGCCGCCGATCGCGGCGAAGTTCTCCTCGTCCCAGGGCAGCAGCGCGCCGGTCGCCTGGAGGGAGGCGCTCCAGGTGTTGCCGATGTTCAGCACGTCCGGGCCCTGGCCCGACGTGGTGGCGGTCAGGATCCGGTTGAGCAGGTCCGACCAGGGCACGACCTCCAGCTCGACCTTGATCCCGGTCCGCTGCTCGAACTTGTCCAGCTCGGGCCGGAGCACCTGCTTGTCCGCCTCGATACTGGCCCCCTGGTTGGACGCCCAGTACGTCAGCGTCTTCGGCGAGTCGTTGGACCCGCCGCCGGTGGCCGACCCGCCTCCGCAGGCCGTGGCCGCGAGGGCGAGTGACAGGGTGACGGCGCCTACGGCCGCGGCTCGGATGCTGCGCATGCGTCCCGGTGTCCCTTCGGGGGTTGCACTCATGACTTAATTTAGGACGTGAGTTAATCCGCCGGGAAGGCGATCGTCAAGGGATTCGACAGGCGAGCGTCTGGGATTGCGGGGCGGGGTGGGGCGAGTTGGGCTGGTTGGTGGGGGGCGTGGTGGAGGACGGGCCGGCGGCCACCCGGCGCGGTGGAGCACGGGCCGATGGGCCGCCGGGCGCCGGGCGGCCACGGACGGGCAGCCGCCGACGGGTCAGCTCTCGCGCACCACTTCCCGCACACCGGCCGCCGCTTCTCGCGCACCCGGCGTCGCTTCCCGTACCTCTGTTACCGCGTCGCCCATGTCGGGCTGTCGGCGGCCGAGTTCGGGCAGGACGGTGAGAAGTCCTACGGCGGCGAGGCCGGCGCCGAGCCAGAGCGGGGCGCGCAGGCTCCACAGATCGATGGCGACCGCGCCGAGGGAGGAGCCGAGGATGACGCCGAGCGTGATGAAGGAGGAGTGGACGGTGTTGACCAGCGGCCCGGCGTTGCCCGCGCGCTGCACCCGGGTGACCATCGCCGGGTTCATGGTGACGCCCACCAGGCCGACGCCCAGCATGCAGACCACGGCGGGCGCGGGCACCCCGGCGAAGACCGCGAAGCCGCTCAGGAAGAGCAGGCCGAGCACCAGGCCGACGGCGAGGACCGGCATGGTGTACCGGTCGGCGAGCCGCCCGACGACCGTGTTCCCGACGACGGTGGCGGCGCCGTAGGCGATCAGCAGCAGCGGGACGGTTTCCGCGGAGAAGCCGGTGAGGCCGGTGAGGATGGGGTTGAAGTAGCTGAAGGCGGAGAAGGTGGCGCCGATGATCAGTGTGCTGGTGGCCAGCGCCAGCCACAGCCGGGGCCGGGCGAAGACACCGGCCTCGGCGCGCAGGCCGCCGCTCGGTGCGGCGTCGAGGCGCGGCACACCGACGGCGGTGGCCGCGGCGGCGGCCAGGGCGAGCACCGAGACGGCCCAGAACGCGGCGCGCCAGCCGAGCCGTTCGCCGATCAGGGTGGACAGCGGGAGCCCGAGCAGGGTGCCGAGCATCAGCCCGTTCATGGCGACGGCGACGGCACGCCCTCGGACTTCGGGCCGGGTGAGCCGGGCGCACAGCGAGATGGCGACGCCGAAGAAGGCCTGGGAGGCAACGCCGGTGATGATACGGGCGACGAGCATGATGCCGTAGCCGGTCGCGGTGGCGGCGAGCACGTTGCCGGCCAGGAAGACGGCGAACAGCACCAGCAGGGCGGTGCGGGGCGGGAGTTTCATCAACGCCACGGTGAGCACCGGGCCGCCGAGGGCCATGGCGGCGGCGAACGCGGTGATGAGATAGCCGATCTGCGGGACGGTGGCGTGCAGGCCGGCGGCCATCTGCGGCATCAGACCGGCGACCGCGAACTCACTGGTCACCATGGCGAAGATGCCGAGCGCCAGGACGTAGACGGCACGGGGCACGGTGGGCACTCCTTGACGTACGGGCCCGCGCTGGTGGCGGGCGGAGCAATTATGGACTGAACTGTTCAAAACTAGGTCGTGAGGGATCGTTTTGGATGGATTAGTTCAAAACTTGGGCAGCAGCTAGACCGCACGAACCCGCGCCGACAGGACAAACCGATCAGTCGGCCGGTCAGGCGGTCAGGCGGTCAGGCGGTCAGGCGGTCAACGCATCGAGGGCGATCGCGACGATGGCGTCCAGGGCGGCCCGGTCGGCGCCACCCTGGGCCGAGACACGCAGGCCGGCGATGGTGGCGTTGAGGAACCGGGCCAGGTCGCCCGCGTCCCGGGAGGAGGTGATGCTGCCGTCTCGCCGGCCGACCTCGACGACGGCGCGCAGCGCGTCCAGCCGATGGGCGGTGTCACGTTCCAGGATCCCGGCCGCCATGGCGTCCCGGCCGGCGAGTTCGATGGTGGTGTTGACACCGAGACAGCCCAGGCTGCGACCGGTGGGCCGGTCCCGCGCGTCACCGTCGAGCACCATGGCGAACAGGGCGCGGATCCGGTCGGCACCACTGCGCGCCGGATCCTCCAGCACGGCCATCTGGCGCGCGTTCATGGTGGTCGTATAGCGGTGCAGGACGCGCTGGAACAGGGCGTGCTTGCTCTTGAAGGTGTTGTAGATGCTGCTGCGCCCCAGCCCGGTGGCGGCACACAGATCCTCGGTGGAGGTGGCCTCGTACCCCTTCCGCCAGAAGGTCCGCATCGCCGCTTCCAGAGCCTGTTCCTCGTCGAACGTCCTAGGTCGAGCCATGCCCAGAGCCTACGGTTTTGGACTGTGCATTGCAATACACCCGACCGCCACCCACGGCACACGACACCCCCGGCCCCTTCGCTACGACACCCGCGGACAACTCACCGGTAAGACTTCGGCGGAGTCGCCTTCCACGCCCGGTCGAGGGAGTTGTCCCAAGTGCCGTCGCGGTCGTAACTGGCGGCCCGGCAGCCTCGGGACATGGGTGCCGCAGCGGTATGGAGCCACGGGCCGTCCCCGATCCGGGCTATGGCGTGACCGCAGTACCGGCAGTCCGCGTGACTCATCAACTCGTCGGACAGGCGGTCGAGTTGCGCGGTACGGTCCGCCACCTCCTCCTTGAGGCCCCGCAGCACCTCCTCGGCGGTGGAAACCCCCGCCGAATCGATGAGGTCGCGCACGAGTGCCGCTGCCTCGATCGCGATGTCGGCCCGCCGCGCGGCGTCGACCAGGCTCTGCGCGCCACCGCGGTCGGGCGACTTGCGCGCCGTCCGCTCCGCCAACGCGAGCGACGGACGGTCCGACACGGGCAGCCGGTCGTCGCCGGCCTCGTGCTGCGCGGCCCCGTCTCTCAGACGTCTGCGAGCCACTTCGAAGGCCCATGCCTCGGTGGACGCCTTCTTGGCGACGTTGAAGTGAGTGCTGGTCGCCGCGTCCATGACCGTGTGGAACTCTCGCATCAGCGCTCCCCAGTGGTCGCCGCCGGCGAAGTCCTCCGGAGACCAGCCGTAGTGGCGCACGAGTTCGTCACGGACTCGGTCGAAATGGTGCAGACTCTTCCGGACCGGTCCCGATGTGTCGATGCGGAGGCCGACGCGTTCCGCCTTGGCCAGCATCTCCGGCTCCACCCCCTGCCACTTCATATGGCCGTCGCGTTCACAGGCGTAGTCGACCCAGGACCAGAACGCCTCGGCATCCGCGACATCGGGGGCCTCACGGTGGTGGCGTGGGCAGAGGAGGGCGAAGTTGCGCACATCGTTGGAACCGCCCAGCGAATCCGGAACGACATGGGCCCGTTCCACCGGCGCCTGCCAGCAGATCAGGCAGATCGGCTCATCGAGACCGAGGTAGTCGGCGATGGCCCGGAGCGAGGGCCTCGACCGGCGCCGGTCGGGTCGGCTCTCCCGGTTGCGCACGGGCAGTTCGCGGTGGTCGTAGGTGTGTGCGCGGTCGGGGTCTCGTATGTTCAGGACGGCAGGCAGGTCCTCGCGTTGCGGCTCGGGGTTCCTCACCTGGTAGAGCGGTGTACTGATCTCGGTGAGATACGGGCCGAGGATTTCCGGCAGGAACACTTGGATGATCTCCCGGGCGTCGGCGTCGTAGTCACCGGCGGTGTCGCGGTGCCCCTGGACGTCCAGGTAGAGATAGCGAGGGGCGCCGGGACTCGTCGCCGCCGCCTTCTTGAGGATCGAGAAGAGGCGGGTCGCACACTTGGTGAAGTCCTCTTCCACCCGCATGTCGTGATACAGCGCGATGCCCTTGGGCTTCACCGGCCCCTCAGGAGGGACCGTGTTCCCCTTGGCTTCGGGGCGGGCGGAGCGCCGAGCGTTGACCGGCTGCTGTGAGCTGTCGTCCATGGGCGCACAGTAGGCGCCGCCACTGACAACCGGCCGAACACCTCATCGCACTGCTGTCGGCCGGCGAGCGCAGCCCCTTGGACGATGGACTTCGCAGGCGGCGGCGGAGGCCCACCCCCGGCTCTTGGTCACATCACACCGGGGAAACAGAAAGACCCCAGATCAACTGGGGTCTTCCACTGGAGGGGGGACTTGAACTCTCCTCTCGGGCACCAGCCCCCAACCGTTCTGACCTGGGAAAACGCCCGTCGATAGGCTGGATTTCGGCGGGCGTTTCTCCTGTTCTTTCCTGCTGTTTCAGGCCCTCTCGGGCCCCTGTTGGTCATGCGTTGGTCACGTGACCAACCCTCCTCCGAGGCGTCCGTCCCTGGTCAGGCTTCCCGGACGGCGCCACGAGGCTACGCCCAGTCTGCACGGGCGCGTACGCGACCACGTACCGGGGGTGGGCGGGGCGGTCGGAAGCTGTTTATGCAAGGACACGCATAGTCGCGTTCGCGCATAGACGCGTAGCGCCACCCCCTCTACTGTCGTTCGGCAGGTGGCCCAAACGGGGCCAGAGCAAGGGGGTTTGGCATGTCCGAACGTTCGGCACTCACCCGGCTCACGGGCAACGGCAACGGCGAGTGCGGAGAGAAGGACTGCCCGAACGTGTACCGCACGGCTACCGGGTCGTTCGTGGTGCAGGGCGACGTGTCCGACGCCTTCACCCCGCCCTCCGGGGAAGGGCTCGTGGAAATCCCCGAGGCGGTTCTCAGGGAGGCATTCCGTGCACTTGGATGGTGACGCGTGGAATAACTGCTTCGATTCCATGGAGCGTGAGGCGTGGCGGCTGGAAACGCTGCCCGCCTACACCATGCCCCAGGAAGCGGAGAAGCTGAAGCGCTTCCTCGCCGGGGAGAAATCCCCCGACGATTACACGTCGGCATGGATGGACGAGGTTCGGCAATGGGCCTCGGAAGGAAAGAGCGTCGGCAGGGTGCACGTCGTGACCCGCCCGCTCTCGGACTACCTTCGGTTCGAGTTCGAGTATTACTACCGGCATCACGTGAAGGTGGGTGAGGATATCCGCATCCTCGATCTCACCGACCGGGAAAACCCGGGACTTCCGGATCAGGATTTCTGGATGTTCGATGAGTCCAAGGTGGTCCTGATGAACTACCGGGCGGACGGGACGCAGATAAACCGGGAGTTGCACGAGGGCGATCCCGAGCCGTATCGGCAGTGGAAGCGAATTGCTGTTGCCGAGTCGGTTCCATTCCTGGAGTACGTGAGCGGGTGACGTTCGATCCTGAGCAGTTGGGCCAGCCTAAACAGGAACTTGCGGCCCTGCTGAAAGAACTACGCAAGCGAGCCGGCCTCACTGGGGACCGGCTCGCTCGGCGTTGCAACATGTCCCAATCGAAGATCAGCCGGATCGAGAATGGGAAGGTCCAACCGAGTCTGCTGGACCTGGAAAGAATCCTCCGGGCCGTCGTGGCTCCGCCCGAGGTCATCGAGGAGGTCATCGCCCTTGCGCGGCTGGCCAACACCGAATGGCAAGACCTGCGCTCGCTGCGCCGTAGGGGGCTGGAGAAGAAGCAGACTGAACTTGCAGCCCTTGAATCCTCGTCTACGGAATTCCGCTTCTTCTTGCTCTCGATGATTACAGGACTGCTGTCCACCCCTGAGTACATCCGGGCCAGCCTTGCCCATTCCCCGGCCGATGTCACTAAGACGATCGCGAGGAAGCTGGAGCGGCAGGAGGTTCTTTACGACACGAAGAAGCGGTTCACCTTCATCCTGACCGAGCAGGCTGTGAGGTGGCCGCTCCTTCCCCCGGCCGCGATGGCAATGCAGATTGACCGGCTGGCCTCACTTACCCACCTTACGAACGTGAAGCTCGGGGTTATCCCAATCGCGGGATACAAGCCTATGGCGCCCATGGACACCTTCACCGTCTATGACAACGCGCTGGCCACTGTGGAGAACACGACCGGTGTCGTGATTCTGAGAGATCCAAGAGACATCGAAATGCACCTGGAACTGTTCTCCACACTGGAGGGCTATGCACTGTTCGGGGACAAAGCACGAGCCTTGTTGGCGGAGTGGTCTGCTGCTTGCCGTTCATGATCTTTAGTCCGTGACGGGAAAGAACTACACAGCCCCCGCTTTCCAGGTCAATGATTTCCCCCATGGCGGCGACCGAGCGAGACGAAACGAGAAAGCGCAACGGCGGACGTATGACCCTGCGGGTGTCATACGACGGCGGCCGGACGTACGGCCCGGTTCGTGAGGTGCAGGTGGACCCGCGCAACGCAGTGATCTTGGGTTCACCGACCAAGTACCCGCCCTGCGGGTGCCCTCGGTGCACGGGCCGCAGCTCGCCGTCTGTGAGCGATCTCCGCCCTGTCGCGGCGGAGCCGAAGACGGCGTGAGTCGTGCCCTGGGCCGCTGGGTGCTGCGCCACTTCGGCTGGTACGCGGGGCCGCTGTACCTGGCCATGATCCTCGGCGGCTGTGCCGTGGTTCTCGCCGGGGTCCTAGCGATCCGGTAACCGCCGGGCTCGCCGCTGTGCCCCCTTTGCTTCCCGCCTGATCCCGGGCGGGAGTCCCCGAGAAGAGAGAGGTAGTCCGATGGTGGAAGAGAACACCAGTTCCGTGGCCCCCGAGGGGGGTGGCCTGCTCATCGCGAAGCGGAAGATCGTGGCCGCGCGCACTCGTGCCGAGCAGGAGTCGGACGTCAGCGGTGGCCGTTCCGACGGCAACGACTGACGGGAGCGCCCACGTTGCTTGATGCAGCCTCGTGGGCGGGGCGTCTGGGCGGGGACAAGTTCCTCGCCCAGACGTACCACCGCTCCTACGCACACATCCCCGGAGCCGCCGACACGGCGGGCATGTTCTCCTGGGACGACCTGAACCGAATCATCGCCACACAGCGGCTGGAGCCGCCCCGGCTGCGCCTCTCGGTCGACGGCGAGATGGTCCCGCTGCACCGCTACGCCATCCCCACCACGAACCGCCGAGCGGTCACCTGGTCCCGCATCCAACCGTCCGACTTCCACGCCCAGCTCAGGGACGGGGCGTCGCTGGTCCTCGACGCGGTGGAGAAGATCCACCCCGCTGTGGGGGCGGCTGCGGAGGGGCTGGCTCGCTTCCTCGGGACTTCCGTGCAGGCCAACGTGTACGCCTCGTGGACCGAGCGGGAGGGCTTCGGCCGGCACTGGGACGACCACGACGTGGTGGTGGTCCAACTGCATGGCTCGAAGCGGTGGCGCCTGTGGGGGATGACCCGCGAGGCGCCCACCTTCCGAGACGTGGAGTCGCCGGAGGAGCCGGAGGGCGACCCCCTGGCGGACCTCGTTCTGTCCCCGGGTGACGTGCTCTACCTGCCGCGCGGCTGGTGGCACGCGGTCACCGCTGACCAGGGGACGGAATCCCTTCACCTCACCTTCGGCACGGTCACGCACACGGGCGCTGACCTGATGCTCTGGGTCGTGGATCAGCTCCGGGCGTCCCTCGCGCTCCGCAGGGACATCCCACGCTTCGGTCCGCTGGCGGAACAGGCGGACTTCATCGACGCCGTGCGCCGTGAGGTGACCGACATGATGGCGGACCCGCGCCTCGTGGAGCGGTGGGCGGAGTCGATCGACACGACCGACCTGGGCCACGCGATTCCGTCCCTGCCCTACGTACACGGGCTCCCCGCACGAGGGGAGATCACGGTCAAGCTGACCGCTCCGAGGGGCCGCCTGACGGCGAACCCGGCAGAGGGCACAATCACCTTCTCGGCAGCCGGTACCGCGTGGGACTTCGCCGAGTCCGCCGCTCCCGTACTGGGCACGCTGCTGACCAACCAGCCGACCACGCTGGGCGAGATGGCCGACTCCGCCGGACTGGAGGTCAAGGACGTAGCCGAACTGGTCTCCGTCCTCATCGACGGCCACGCCGTCGCAGTCGTGGGGACGGCGCTGTGACCGCCGCGCTCTCTCTGGGGACATACCGCGTGCGTGCTGTCAGTCAGGCGGCACGCACCGCCCTGGCTGCTGGTAGCCCGTGGGTGGACACGGCACCCAACTACGCCCACGGTCGGGCGCATGAGGAGCTGCGCCCGCTTCTCAGGGAGTACGCGACCGTGCGGGTAGCCACGAAGGCGGGGTTCTTCACGGAGGAGCAGGGCCGCACCGCACTGGCTGACGGCGTGCTCGCCTGGGAAGAGGCGGCCGGTAGGCACAGCCTGGGGCGGGGCTTTGTCCGCTGGCAGATGGAGCGCTCGTTGGCCGCGCTCGGGCGCGTGGACCTGGTGTTCGTGCACAACCCGGAGCACGACGGCCAGGGCCTTGACCGTACGGCTCTGCACGGGCGTGTGCGGGAAGCCTTTACGGCGCTGGAGGAGTTCGCCCATGCGGGCAGGATCGGCGGGTACGGCGTCGCCACTTGGTCGGGTCTGACCTCCGGGGCGTTCAGCGTGCCCGAGTTGCTCACTCTCGCCCGGCAGGCGGCGGGTTCCGCCGAGCACCATTTCACGGGCTTGCAGATGCCCGTCAGCCTGATCATGGATGCCCCGATCACACAGGCCCTGAACGGTGGCGGGCCACTGGTGCAGGCGAAGGACGCGGGGCTGATCACGTTCGGCTCCGCGCCCCTGCACGGGGGCGCCCTCCTCGACGCCATGACACCCGAACTGGTGAACCTCATCCGCCCTGGCTTGTCGGCCGCAGCCGCTGCCCTGCTGGCCGCTGGCTCGTGCCCTGGCCTCGATGTCGTCCTGACTTCCGCGAGCACCCGTGAACACTGGGACGATGCGGCGAAGGCTCTGGCTGCGCCTCTGACGGCCCAGAAACTCAGGAGGGTGACGGATGAACTCGCCGGTGAATGAGGAGGTGCAGGCCCTGATGGAGGCCGCTCACGACCGGGCGGCCAAGGCACTGGGTCTCACCTGCACGGGGCCGCTGGCGTGGGGCTTCCTTGGTGTCACCCTCGGACGCCGAGCGGGGGACCGGTGGCTGCGGTTGAGCCGGACGGCGAAGAGGAACGCGGGCAGGAAGCGGGGGGAGGGCATCGTCGGCGCCTCTGAGCTGGTGCCTGACGGCGTCCCTCGTCCCCGCCTGTACGAGGTGCACGACTGGACTGACGGCGAGTGGGCTTTCGAGGCGGAAGTCCTCGACTACGTGACGCAGCCGATCGTGTCCCCGGACCGGGCCGACATCGACCACGATCCGGGGTTGCCTGACGAGTGGTGGGCGGACCTTCGCCAAGCCCTTGCCCTTCTCGCTGAAGCGGAGGGTGTGAAGACGACCGTCCGGGATGGGTGGATCGAACGGGCCTTCCCCCAGTTCCTCGGCATCCCGGCCCCGGGCAAGGTGGAGCGGGTGACCGGTCACGGTGACCTGCACTGGGGCAACCTCACCGTCGCGCCCCTGTGTCTGCTGGACTGGGAGCGGTGGGGCTTGGTGCCGTTCGGCTATGACGCGGGGCTCCTCCACGCCAACAGCCTCCTCGTTCCCGACGTAGCCGCCCGCATCCGCAGGGAGTTCGCGCCGACCCTCGACACCCCGGCCGGCCGAATCGGGGAACTCGCGGCCCTGGCCGAGATGCTGCAAGCCGTAGCCCGTGGCTGGTACCCCGACCTTGCACCCCGGCTCGTTGCCCGCGCGGAGGCGCTCACCGGTGTTCGCCCACCCGTCCCGGTGCGCTCCGAGGTGAGCGCCTGACTGCGCCCCTGTGCGCCTGTCTCAGGCGCTCTCACCGATGTGCCGATACAAGGTGGCCCGGGAGATCCCCAGCGCCTTGGCGATGGCGGTGACGCTCTCTCCCTTGGCGTGCCGGGCACGGGCCACGGCTAGCTTGTCGTCGTCCACCACGGAGGGGCGTCCACCGTGGTTGCCCTTGCGGGCCGCAGTGTCCAGCCCCTCCAACGTCTTCTCCCGGATGCCTTCCCGCTCTACCTCTGCGGCCACGGCCAGGACGGCGAACACGATCGCACCTGCCCCGTTCGGGTCGTACACACCCTGCAAGGGGCCGGAGAGGAGTTCCAGTTGGATGCCGTCCGCTTGCAGGGTGGAGGACAACGTCATGAGTTCTGCCGCGTTGCGGGCAAGACGCTTCATCTCCACCACCGTGAGGATCACCGGTTGGTTCGGGGCGGCTGTCTTGATCTCTCGCGCCAGAGCCAACGCCTTCTCCAGTTCCGGCCGCTCCTTCACGCGGGTACTGATCTTCTCGGAGAGCGGGAACGCCTCGGGGATCTCTGGGTGGACCATGATCTCGTCTTCGCCCGTGACGGCTTCAAGCTGTACCGGGGCGAGGCAGGCGGACCACAGGACCCCGAGAAGGTGTCGGCCCGCTGGCGGACGGCACGCAACCGTCTGCACCTGCCGGAGAACTTCCGGCTGCACGACTGGCGGGCGTCGAAGATCACGAATGATCTCGACAACCACGAGAACCCGGTAGAGGTCTCGGCCAACGCCCGGCACCACTCGCCGGGCTACACCATGGCGCGGTACGGCAGGCGTCGCGCCGAAGGGGCGAAGAAGCTGGCCGCTTCCAGCGCTGCCCGAATCGGCCTGTCATCCCTGGTCTGACCAGGAAGTTCGCTCGGCTGTTGGTCACGTGGTTGGTCACGCCACATCTGGAAAAACAGAAAAACCCCAGGTGAACTGGGGTCTTCCGCTGGTGTCCGAGGGGGGACTTGAACCCCCACGCCCGATAAAGGGCACTAGCACCTCAAGCTAGCGCGTCTGCCATTCCGCCACCCGGACCAGGTGTCTGCCGCCTTGGGGGGTGTTCCCCGCGGCGACATGGACAACAATACCAAGGTTTCGGAGCGCGTTTCACCTGCGTATCCGCCGCCGGGGGGCAGCCGGAAACGCTCTCACCTGCGCGGCCGGCCGTCTCCACACAGTCCGCGAACATCTCGGTACGTCGCGTGACAGGCCGGAATCCCACCGAGCCCCGGTGGCCGAAAGGCGCCCGTACCCCCTGGACAGCGCCCACCGGATGAGGGATAACCAGTCCATACAGTATTCGTCGACTGTATGCAATCCACAGTGCTGTACGCACGCCCTGCACGCACGCCCTCCGACAGGGAGAGGACCTCGCCATGCCCCAGCCCACCGGCGACACCCCCGGCGACACCCCCGACCGCGCCCAGCCCGCCCACCCCGCCCACGACCTGATCTCCGGCGGTCATCTCGTCGCCAAGGCGCTGAAGGCCGAAGGGGTCGACCGCGTCTACACCCTCTGCGGCGGCCACATCATCGACATCTACGACGGCTGCGTGGACGAGGGGATCGAGGTCGTCGACGTACGCCACGAGCAGGTCGCCGCGCACGCCGCCGACGCCTATGCCCGGATCACCGGCAAACCCGGCTGCGCCGTGGTCACCGCCGGCCCCGGCACGACCGACGCCGTCACGGGGGTCGCCAACGCCTTCCGCGCGGAGTCCCCGATGCTGCTCATCGGCGGCCAGGGCGCACTCGGCCAGCACAAGATGGGGTCCCTCCAGGACCTGCCGCACGTCGACATGATGACGCCGATCACCAAGTTCGCGGCGACCGTGCCGGACACCGCCCGCGCCGCGGACATGGTGTCGATGGCCTTCCGCGAGTGCTACCACGGCGCCCCCGGCCCCTCCTTCCTGGAGATCCCCCGGGACGTCCTCGACGCCAAGGTGCCGCGCGAGCGGGCCCGGGTGCCGCGGGCCGGCGCCTACCGGGCCTCCACCCGCTCGGCCGGCGACCCGGAAGCCGTCGAGAAGCTCGCCGACCTGCTGGTGCACGCCCGGAAGCCGGCGATCCTGCTGGGCGGCCAGGTGTGGACGACCCGCGGCACCGAGGCCGCCGTCGAGCTGGTGCGCACCCTGAACATCCCGGCGTACATGAACGGCGCCGGACGCGGCACCCTCCCGCCCGGCGATCCGCACCACTTCCAGCTGACCCGCCGGTACGCCTTCTCGCACGCCGACGTCATCGTGATCGTCGGCACCCCGTTCGACTTCCGCATGGGCTACGGCAGGCGCCTCTCCCCCACCGCCACGGTCGTGCAGATCGACCTGGACTACCGGACCGTCGGCAAGAACCGGGACATCGGCCTCGGCATCGTCGGCGACGCCGGACTGGTCCTGAAGGCCGTCACCCAGGCCGCGTCCGGACGGACCGACGGCGGGGCCGTGCGGCGCAAGGAGTGGCTGGAGGAGCTGCGCGCGGCCGAGCAGGCGGCCGTAGAGAAGCGGCTGCCGCAGCTCAGGTCGGACGCCTCGCCCATCCACCCCTACCGGCTGGTCGGCGAGATCAACGACTTCCTCACCGAGGACTCGGTCTACATCGGCGACGGCGGCGACATCGTCACCTTCTCCGGACAGGTCGTCCAGCCCAAGTCGCCCGGTCACTGGATGGACCCCGGCCCCCTCGGCACCCTCGGCGTCGGCATCCCCTTCGTGCTCGCCGCCAAGCAGGCCCGCCCGGACAAGGAGGTGGTCGCCCTCTTCGGCGACGGCGCCTTCTCGCTGACCGGCTGGGACTTCGAGACGCTGGTCCGCTACGACCTCCCGTTCGTCGGCATCGTCGGCAACAACTCCTCCATGAACCAGATCCGTTACGGCCAGGCCGCCAAGTACGGCAAGGACCGCGAGCGGGTCGGCAACACCCTCGGCGATGTGCCGTACGACAAGTTCGCGCGGATCCTGGGCGGTTACGGCGAGGAGGTCCGCGACCCCGCCGACATCGGCCCCGCCCTGCGCCGGGCCCGCGAGTCCGGGAAGCCGTCACTGATCAACGTCTGGATCGACCCGGACGCGTACGCCCCCGGAACCATGAACCAGACCATGTACAAGTGAGGTGACCGCTCATGTCCGCCAAGGCACTTGAGGGTATCCGCGTCCTCGACATGACCCATGTCCAGTCCGGGCCGTCCGCCACCCAGCTGCTCGCCTGGCTCGGCGCGGACGTCGTCAAGCTGGAGGCGCCGGCCGGTGACATCACCCGCGGGCAGCTGCGGGACCTGCCGGACGTCGACTCCCTGTACTTCACGATGCTCAACTGCAACAAGCGCGGCATCACGCTGAACACCAAGACCGCGCGCGGCAAGGAGATCCTCACCGAGCTGATCCGCCGCTCGGACGTCATGGTCGAGAACTTCGGGCCGGGCGCGGTCGACCGGATGGGGTTCGGCTGGGAACGCGTCCGGGAGATCAACCCGCGGCTCGTGTACGCCTCCATCAAGGGGTTCGGGGACGGCCCGTACACCCGGTTCAAGGCCTACGAGGTCGTCGCGCAGGCCATGGGCGGGGCGATGGCGACCACCGGTTTCGAGGACGGGCCGCCGCTGGCGACGGGGGCCCAGATCGGCGACTCGGGAACCGGGGTGCACGCCGTGGCGGGGATTCTCGCGGCCTTGTTCCAGCGCGAGCGGACCGGGCGCGGGCAGCGGGTCGACGTGGCCATGCAGCACGCCGTGCTCAATCTGTGCCGGGTGAAGCTGCGCGATCAGCAGCGGCTGGCCCACGGGCCGCTCGCCGAGTACCCCAACGAGGACTTCGGCGAGGAGGTCCCCCGCTCGGGGAACGCGTCCGGCGGCGGTCAGCCGGGCTGGGCGGTCAAGTGCGCGCCGGGCGGCCCGAACGACTATGTGTACGTCATCGTCCAGCCCGTCGGCTGGCGGCCGATCACCGGACTCATCGGCCGGCCCGAGCTCGCCGACGACCCCGAGTGGGCCACACCGGAGGCCCGGCTGCCGAAGCTGAACAAGATGTTCCAGCTGATCGAGGAGTGGTCGGCCACGCTGTCCAAGCGGGAGGTGCTGGAGCGGCTGACCGCGCACGACGTCCCGTGCGGGCCGATCCTGTCCACCAAGGAGATCATCGAGGACGCCTCGCTGGCCGCCGACGGCATGGTGGTGCGCGTTCCGCACCCCGAGCGCGGCGAGTTCGTCACCGTCGGCAGCCCGATCAAACTCTCCGACTCCCCCGTGGAGGTGACCGCCTCGCCCCTGCTCGGTGAGCACAACGAGGAGATCTACGCCGGTGAACTGGGGTTCACCGTGGACGAGTTGCGCCTGCTGAAGTCGGACGGGGTGATCTGAGTGGGGGACGGGGACCGGGTGGCACGGGTACGGGCGCTGCTGGAGTCGGTGCGGGCCGCGGGCCGTACCGCGCTGACCGCGCCCGAGGGCAGGGTGGTCGCCGACGCGTACGGGATCGCCGTACCGGGCGAGGAACTGGCCGGGGACGTGGACGAGGCGGTGGCCGCGGCGGCGCGGCTGGGCGGACCGGTGGTGCTGAAGATCGTCTCACCGGACATCCCGCACAAGACCGAGGCCGGCGGGGTCATGGTGGGGGTGGAGGGCGCGGAGCGGGTGCGGGCCGCGTTCCACGAGATCGTCGGCAACGCGCGGGCCTACGACGCCGGGGCCCGTATCGAGGGGGTGCTGGTCCAGGAGTTGCTGCCGGCGGGCCAGGAGGTCATCGTCGGCGCGGTCACCGATCCGGCCTTCGGGAAGGTGGTGGCGTTCGGGCTGGGCGGGGTGCTGGTGGAGGTGCTGAAGGATGTGACGTTCCGCCTCGCGCCGGTCGATGCCGACGAGGCGCTGGGGATGCTCGACTCCATCCGGGCGGCCCAGGTCCTGCGCGGGGTCCGCGGGCGGCCCGGGGTGGACCGGTGGGCGGTGGCCGAGCAGATCCGGCGGGTGTCCCGGCTGGTCGCGGACTTCCCCGAGATCGGCGAGGTGGACCTCAATCCGGTGATCGCCACGGACCGGGGCGCGGTCGCCGCCGACATCCGGATCATCCTCGCCGGGCAACGGCCCGCACCCCGGCGGAGGTACGGCCGCGAGGAGATCCTCGCCTCGATGCACCGGCTGATGCGGCCGCGTTCGGTGGCCGTGATCGGCGCCTCAAACGAGCCCGGAAAGATCGGCAATTCGGTGCTGCGCAACCTTCTCGACGGCGGGTTCGCCGGTGACATCCACCCGGTGCATCCCCGGGCCGACGACATCCTGGGCCGCAAGGCGTACCGGAGCGTCACCGACGTGCCCGGCGAGGTGGACGTGGCCGTCTTCGCCATCCCGGCCCGGTTCGTGGCCGCGGCGCTCGAGGAGGTGGGGCGGAAGGGCATCCCCAACGCCGTGCTCGTCCCGTCCGGGTTCGCGGAGACCGGCGAGCACGCGCTCCAGGCGGAACTGGTGGAGATCGCCGAGCGGTACGGCGTACGTCTGCTCGGCCCGAACATCTACGGCTACTACTCCACCTGGCAGGATTTGTGCGCCACGTTCTGCACGCCGTACGACGTCAAGGGCCCGGTGGCGCTGACCTCGCAGTCCGGTGGCATCGGCATGGCCGTTCTCGGCTTCGCGCGCACCACGAGGACGGGCGTGTCGGCGATCGTCGGGCTCGGCAACAAGGCCGACCTGGACGAGGACGACCTGCTCACCTGGTTCGGCGAGGATCCGCACACCGAGTGCGTGGCCATGCACCTGGAAGACCTCAAGGACGGGCGGGCGTTCGTGGCGGCGGCCCGCGAAGTGGTGCCGAGGAAACCGGTGGTGGTACTGAAGGCGGGCCGTACGGCGGCGGGCGCGCGGGCGGCCGGCTCGCACACCGGGGCGCTCGCGGGCGACGACGCGGTCTACGACGACATCCTCCGGCAGGCCGGGGTGATCCGGGCACCCGGCCTGGAGGACCTGCTGGAGTACGCGCGCGCGTTGCCGGTGCTGCCCGCCCCAAAAGGCGACAACGTCGTCATCATCACCGGCGCGGGCGGCAGCGGGGTGCTGCTGTCGGACGCGGCGGCGGACCACGGGCTGTCGCTGATGGAGATCCCGCCCGACCTCGACGAGGCGTTCCGCCGGTTCATCCCGCCGTTCGGCGCGTCCGGCAACCCGGTCGACATCACCGGGGGCGAGCCGCCGTCGACGTACGAGGCGACGATCCGGCTGGCACTCGGGGACCCGCGCGTGCACGCCCTGGTGCTGGGCTACTGGCACACCATCGTCACCCCGCCGATGGTGTTCGCCGAGCTGACCGCGCGCGTGGTGGCCGAGTTCCGCGAGCGCGGCGTCGAGAAGCCGGTGGTGGCCTCCCTCGCCGGTGACGTGGAGGTCGAGGAGGCCTGCCGGTGCCTGTTCGAGCGGGGCGTCGTGGCGTACCCGTACACGACGGAGAAGCCGGTGGCCGTGCTCGGCGCCAAGTACCGGTGGGCGCGGGCGGCCGGCCTGCTGCGCGGCGGTTCATGAGATGACCGGCCGGCGGTCCCGGATCCGAGGGTGCGTCCCGCCGGCTCCGCCCCCTCTGCTCGCCCCACCCGCCTCCCCCCTCTTCACGTACGGCGCCGGGCCCCGCCCCGTGCCCGGCGCACCGTCCGTCCTCCATCCGTTCCCCCACCGGCGAGGAGCTGACCCCACATGACGTCAGATCACATGAAGACACGGCAGACCCCGGCCGGGCCGGGCCGGCCGCGGCACACGTACCGCGAGGTGACCGACGCCCGCGGCCGGGTCTACCGCGTCGGCGAGACGGACCGGGACATCCTCGGTCACTCCCGCAGGCTCATGGTGTACCTCCCCTGGCTCTCCATGATGGCCATCAGCGTCTCGGAGTACGCCTACGGCTCCGCGGAGGACACCCTGTCCGCGGCCCACGGCTGGACCCGGAGCGACACGTTCTGGATCCTGAGCGTCTGGATCTTCTTCCAGGCGGGCGTCGCGTTCCCGGCGGGCTGGCTGCGCGAGCGGGGCCTGCTCACGGCGCGCCGGGCGATGTACCTCGGCGCCGTGATGTGTCTGCTCGGCTTCCTGGCCCTGTCCCACCTGCGCGACGTCCTGCCGGCGATCGTGGGCTTCGGTGTCGTGGGCGGGGTCGGCTCCGGGCTGATCTACGCCACATGCATCAACATGGTCGGCAAGTGGTTCCCGGAGCGGCGCGGGGCGAAGACCGGCTTCGTCAACGGGGGCTTCGCCTACGGCTCGCTGCCCTTCATCTTCGTCTTCAACTACGCGTTCGACACCGGGAATTACGAGCGGGTGCTCGATCTGATCGGCTGCTACGTCCTGGTGGTGGTCGCGGGCTGCGCGTTCTTCTTCCAGGACCCGCCGAAGAACTGGTGGCCGGCCGACGTGGACCCACTGGCGCGCCCGGGGAACGGCACGAGCGCCGCGAGCCTGGCGAAGAATCCGCCGGCGGTGCGCCAGTTCACTCCCGGGGAGGCCGTGCGGACGGGGATGCTGCCGCTGATGTGGGTCATGGTCGTGATGACGGCGGGGGTGTCGATCTTCGGGATCTCCTTCCAGGTCGACTTCGCCAAGGAGGTCGGCTTCGGCCCCCTGGTCGCCGCGTCCTCGATGGGTGTCATGGCCGTCATCAACGGCGTCGGCCGCGCGGTGGTCGGCTGGCTGTCGGACCTGTGGGGCCGCAGGACGACGCTGGTGTTCGTCATCGTGGTGCTCGGGCTCGCCCAGTTCGGCGTCATCTGGGCCGGCGAGCTGAAGAACCAGTGGCTGTTCCTGTTCTTCGCCTTCCTCTCCGGCTTCGGCGGCGGCGCGTTCTACCCGCTGTTCGCGGCGCTGACCCCGGATTACTTCGGCGAGAACTACAACGCCACCAACTACGGCCTGGTGTACAGCGGCAAGCTGATCAGCGGGCTGTTCGGCGGCGGCCTCGGCTCCATGGTGGTCGGTGCCTGGGGCTACGACGGCGCCTACGCGCTGGCCGGCGGGGTCTCGATGGTGGCGGCGGCGCTGGCCCTGCTGCTGCGGCAGCCGGGCCGGGGCGACGCGGACCGGGCACCGGCCCCCGCACCGCGTCCGGCCGCCTGACGGCCCACCGGTCCAACCGGCCGCGCCCTCCCGGTTGTTCCCCCCCCGCCCGTGTCCGGACGGGGGAACACCCGGCGCGTGCCGCTCAGGCGGTCTCGCGCTCGTGGTACGACCGCCGGGTGTGCTCGGTGTGTTCACGCATCAGATGCGTGGCGCGCTGCTCGTCCCGGGCGTCGATGGCGGCGATCAGTTCCCGGTGCTCGACCCAGGACTGGCTGCCGCGCTGCCGGGCCACCGGGGTGTAGTACCAGCGGACCCGCCGGTCCACCTGGGCGGCGAGCCCGGCGAGGACCGTGTTGCCGGCCAGCTCCATCACCTTGCTGTGGAAGGCCGCGTTGAGGGCGACCGCGCGGTCCACGTCCTCGGCCGCCACGGCCTGCTCGCCCTCGGCGCACAGCTCCTTCAGGGCGGCGACGCCGGCGCTGTCCGCGTGCGCGGCGGCCAGCCGGGCCGCTTCCGCCTCCAGCAGGGTGCGGACGGTGAGCAGCTGGTCGGCCTCCTCTTCGGTCGGCTCGTGCACGAACGCGCCCTGGGCGGGCCGCAGATCGACCCAGCCCTCGGTGTTCAGCCGTTGCAGTGCCTCGCGCACGGGCTGCCGGGAGACGCCGAGGTGCCCGGCGAGTTCGCTCTCCACCAGGTGCTGGCCGGGCCGCAGGGCGCGGGTGGTGATGAGTTCCAGCAGCGCCTCGTACACGCGCTCGCGCAGCGGTCCCGGCCGCTCCAGCCTGGGCACCGCCCCTTGCGGCAGTCCGGTCGACAACATCGCGGGCCTCCTGGGCGGGTCTGAACGCGTGGGCGAGGGACAGTCGGTATCGATTGTCTTTCGTCTACAGTCTACGGTGCACAGGATCCCGCCCGCAGCCGCGCGGAAAGGGGAAATCCCGTACGACGGCCGGTCCTCAGGGGCAGCGCACGACCTGCCCGGCGTACGACAGGTTGCCGCCGAACCCGAACAGCAGCACCGGGTCGCCGCTGCGCAGGGCACCCTGTTCGAGCAGCTTGGAGAAGGCGAGCGGGATGCTGGCGGCCGAGGTGTTGCCGGACTCGGTGACATCGCGGGCGATCACCGCGTTCACGGCGCCGAGCTTGTGGGCCAGCGGCTCGATGATCCGCAGATTGGCCTGGTGCAGGACGACCCCGGCGAGTTCCTCGGGGGCCACCCCGGCCTTCTCGCAGGCCTGGCGGGCGATGGCCGGCAGCCGGGTGGTGGCCCAGCGGTAGACGCTCTGGCCCTCCTGCGCGAACCGGGGCGGGGTGCCCTCGATCCGCACGGCGTGCCCCATCGCGGGCACCGACCCCCACAGCACCGGCCCGATGCCGGGTGCGGACCCCGGCGGGCAGGCGGTCAGCACGGCGGCGCCGGCCCCGTCGCCGACCAGGACGCAGGTGCTGCGGTCCGTCCAGTCGGTGACGTCGGACATCTTGTCGGCGCCGATGACCAGCGCGCGGGTGGCGGCGCCGGCTCGCAGGGTGTGGTCGGCGGTGGCGAGCGCGTGGGTGAACCCGGCGCAGACCACGTTGACGTCCAGCACGGCGGGCCCCGGCATGCCGAGCCGGGCCGCTACCCGGGCGGCGGTGTTCGGGGAGCGGTCGATCGCGGTGGAGGTGGCGACGAGGACCAGGTCGATGTCGTCGGGGGTCAGCCCGGCCGCGGCGAGGGCCTTGGCGGCGGCGTGCGCGGCCAGCTCGTCCACCGGCTCGTCGGGGCCCGCGATGCGCCGGGTCCGGATGCCCACCCGGCTGCGGATCCACTCGTCGCTGGTGTCGACCATGGCCGCCAGGTCGTCGTTGGTGAGCACCCGGGCGGGCTGGTAGTGGCCGATGGCGACGATGCGCGAGCCGTTCATGGCGGGAATCCCCTCGTGGCCGTGGGTGGCGGGATCCACCAGTGTGGTCAGTGACCGGCCGGTACGACGGCAGGTGAGGCCACAGGAAACCGGCGCTGCGATTGTCGGCTCCGGTCAGACCGTCGGACGTCCATATAATCCGCGCGCCGCTCATGACCCGCCCCCGCCCGGTCCCCCGCTCCCCATGTGCAGGACAATGGGACGGTCGGCGGCCAGCACGCACAGAACCGGGGCTGATCGGAACATGGGACGAGTCACGGAACGACGCAAGGTCCTGCGCATCCGCGACGGGGCGGTCTCCACCCGGCCGGACACCCTCGTCGCGGAGGAACCGCTGGAGATCCGGCTGAACGGCAAGCCGCTCGCGATCACCATGCGGACCCCGGGCGACGACTTCGATCTGGCGGCCGGCTTCCTGGTGAGCGAGGGGGCCCTGGCCACGGCGGCGGACCTGCGGAACATCGTCTACTGCGCGGGCGCCACGGCGGACGGCTCGAACACCTACAACGTGGTCGACGTGCGCACCGCCCCCGACGTCGCCCTCCCGGACTTCACGCTGGAGCGGAACGTCTACACCACCTCCTCCTGCGGCCTGTGCGGCAAGGCCAGCCTGGACGCCGTCCGGACGACCGCGCGCTGGCCCATCGCCGACACTCCCCCGCTCCGGGTCCCCCCCGAGCTGCTGGCGGACCTCCCCGGCCGGCTGCGGGCGGCCCAGCGGGTGTTCGACCGCACCGGGGGGCTGCACGCGGCGGCCCTGTTCGACGAGGACGGGCAGCTGCTGGACACGCGCGAGGACGTGGGCCGGCACAACGCGGTCGACAAGCTGGTGGGACGGGCGCTGCGGAACGACGCGCTGCCGCTGTCCCGGACGATCCTCATGGTCTCCGGCCGGGCCTCCTTCGAGCTGGCGCAGAAGGCGGTCATGGCGGGCATCCCGGTGCTCGCGGCTGTCTCGGCGCCGTCGTCGCTCGCGGTGGACCTGGCCGTGGAGACCGGCCTGACCCTGGTGGGCTTCCTGCGGGGCACCTCGATGAACGTGTACGCGGGTGAGCACCGCATCGCCCTGCGGGAGCCGGCCACCCACGGCTGACGGGAACGCCGGGCGGCGACGTCAGCCCTCCGAGCCGGAAGCACTGTCACCGCCGGAGACACCGGAGACGGCGGGACTGCCGGAGACGGCGGAGACGCCGGAGATCCGGGTCAGCAGCCGCACGAACTGCTCGCGTTCGCCGGCCGACAGAGGGGCGAGCAGGTCGTCGTTGGCCTCGCGCGCCGCCTTCTCGCAGCGGACGAGGAGCCGGGCGCCCTCGTCGGTGAGGGACACGGCGTTCTTGCGCCGGTCACGGGGGTCGGGGGCGCGCTCGACCAGGCCCGCGGACTGAAGGTCGTTCAGGATGCCGACCACGTCCTTGGGGTCCAGTCCCACGCCTCGGCCGAGGTCGGCCTGCGCGACCGGGGCGAGGTCACGGACGGCGGAGAGCACGACGTGGTGCCACATCTTCAGCCCCTCGGCCGCCAGGGCGCCGGCGACCAGGGCGCGGCCCCGGGCGGCGGCCCGGCCCAGGAGCCAGCTCGGCAGGGAACGGATCGCGGGCAGGGGTGCTTCGGCCATGGCCGCAGCCTAACCGAAGAATCATTGGACTTCCCCACGAACCTCCCTTACCGTTGGACCTCCCAACGAATTCATGGGTATTCCCCACGATCCCAACGAACGGCCTCACGGCCGACGGTGCCGGGGTGCCCGGCCCGAGGAGGTGTGCGATGCGTCGCGTCCGGTACGAGTCCGCCGGCGGCCCCCTGTTCCTGGAGGAGGTGCCCGTCCCGCGGCCCGGCCCCGGCGAACTGCTGGTGCGCTGCGCCGCCGTCGGCCTCACCCTGCCGGTGGTCCGCAAGGTGACCGAGGCCGCCGAGCCGGTGCCGCTGGGCGGGGAGGTCGCGGGCGAGGTGGTGGCGACCGGCCCCGGCGTCTCCCGCTTCCGGACCGGTGACCGGGTGACCGGGCTGTGCTTCGGCCACGGGTACGCCGACTTCGCCGTGGTGCGCGAGGCCATGGCCTCACCGGTGCCGGACGACGCCGGCTTCGTCACCGCGGTCGCACTGGTGCGCAGCGGCCTGGTGGCCTACGGCGCGCTGGAGGCGGCGCGGTTCGCGCCGGGCGAGTCGGTCCTCGTCACGGCGGCGGCGAGCGGTGTCGGGCATCTCGCCGTGCAGCTCGCCCGGGCGCGGGGCGCGGGCCGGGTGGTGGGGGCCGTCTCCGGCGCCGCGAAGGCGGACTTCGTCCGCTCCCTCGGCGCGGACGCCTGCGTGCGGTACGACGACGCCGGCTGGGGCGAGCCCGTCGACTGCGTCCTGGACGCCGTCGGCGGCGAGCTGCTCACCCCGGCCCTGACCGCGCTGGCCCCGCACGGCCGCCTGGTCGCCTACAGCTCGGGCGGCGGCACGATCCAGGCGTACGACCTGCTGGTGGGCGCCAAGTCGGTGACCGGTTTCCAGATGGCGCTGGTCGCCCGCGAGCAGCCGGAGCTGTACGAGCGCTGGCGCCGGGAGCTGTGGCGGCTGCACGCCGAGGGCGTCCTGAAGCCCGCCGTGCACGGGGAGTTCGCCCTGGAGGAGGCGGAGGCGGCGCACCGGGTGATCACCGGCCGGGCCAACCTCGGCAAAGTCGTCCTGCGCCTGTGAGTGCACGCTTCTTGTGGGCCGGGCACCGGCCAACTACCGTCGGTCGGGCGCACGTTGGACGTGGGATGTCCGGATGTCCGCACGTCCGGCCGACGAAGGGCAGGTCGCACCGTGCCGTCATCTCTCCGCGCCCGTCTCGGCTCCGTACTCGCCCTCGTCACCGCCGGGTCGCTCCTGCCGTTCCTGCCCGCCGCCCCGGCCCGCGCCCAGTCCTCGTCAGCGGCACCGGAGTTCGAGCAGCAGGTGCTGTTCAGGGCGGACCGGGACCCCGGCTACGCCTGCTTCCGCATCCCGGCGTTGGTGCGCACGACCGACGGCACCCTGCTGGCGTTCGCCGAGGGCCGCGTCCTCAACTGCGGGGACGCCGCCGACATCGACATCGTGCTCAAGCGCTCCACCGACGGCGGACGCACCTGGGGGCCGCTCCGGGTCGTCACCGAGGGCGCCGGTGACACCCACGGCAACCCGGCGCCGGTCGTGGACCGGGACACCGGCCGGATCTGGCTCGCGGAGACCTACAACACGGGCCGTACCGACAGTGCCGGTTGCCAAGTCCCCTGCGACCGCAACCCGCACCTGCAGTACAGCGACGACGACGGCGATACCTGGTCCGCGCCGCGCGATCTGAGCCCCGAGATCCTGCCCGCCGACTGGAACTCCTGGTACGCCACCGGGCCCGTGCACGGCATCCAGCTCACTCGCGGCCGGCACGCGGGACGCCTGGTGTTCGGCGTCAACACCGAGACGTGGGACGGCACCCGGGTCACCGCCAACCATGCGGCGCTGATCGTCAGCGACGACCACGGCGGCCACTGGCGGATCGGCGCCACCGACACCTGGCCCATCGCCGCCGACGGCACCTTCCGGCAGAAGCCCTCCGAACTCACCCTCGCCGAGCGGGGCGACGGCTCGGTCCTCGTCAGCGGGCGGGAGCAGGACGGCACCGACCTCGGCCACCGCACCCAGGCCGTCAGCCGGGACGGCGGCACCTCCTTCACCGGGCCCTTCCGCGCCCTGCCGGACCTGTACACCCCGCAGGTGCAGGGCTCGATGCTGCTGCTCGGCGACCGCCTGCTGCTCGCCTGCCCCGGCGACCCCGACCGGCGCCGCACCATGATGCTCCGCTCCTCCTGGGACGGCGGGCGGACCTGGGACGCCGTGGACCGGGGCACGGTCGTCACCACGGACTGGTCCGGCTACTCGGACCTGGTGCGCATCGGCTCCGCCGGGGTCGGCCTGCTGTACGAGGGCGGGGCGGTGGACGCCCGGGACGAGATCCGCTTCGCCCGCTTCACCGAGGACCGGCTCGCCCCGCGCCGCGGCCCCGACCCGGTCACCCCCGACCTCGCCCGGCACGCCCGCCCGGCGGCGGTGCTCGGCGACCCGGAGCGGACCGACGGTGTGTCGGGGGGCGCGCTGGGGTTCGACGGCGCGGGCGACGCGGTCCGGCTGCCGTACCGCGCCGGGCTCCCCCTCGGCGCGAAGGACTTCACGGTGTCGCTGTGGTTCCGGTACGCGGCGACGGCCGGCGAGCAGCCGCTGCTGTGGATGGGCGGGACCGGCACCAACCAGCCGCAGGTGTGGCTGCGCGGGGAGCCCGCGAGCAACAGGGTGCAGGCGCTGATCACCGTGCGGAACGGGGCCGGTGCGCCGCAGTCCGCGTCCGTGCGGACCTCGACCGCCTACAACGACGGCCGGTGGCACCACGCCGTGCTCCGCCGGGGCGGCGGGCTGCTGTCGCTGTCCGTCGACGGCACGGTCGTCTCCACTGCGGACAAGCCGGGCTCGGTCAGCCGTAACTCGCCCTTCGGCGTGCACCTCGGTCAGCGCGTGGACGGCCGTGCCTTCCTCACCGGCGCGCTGGACGAGGTGCGGGTGTGGGACAGGGCGCTGGGCGACGGGGAACCGACGGACCGGGAGGTGCCGCGGTCAGCGCAGGACACGGTTGCCTGGCTGCCCCTGGACCGGGTCCGCGGCTGACCCCTCGGACGCGTTCCCCTCCCGCGTGGACGTGTCCTCGGCCGCCTCCGGGTCGCGGGAGCGGCGCTTGGCGATGACCGCGCACACCATCAGCTGCATCTGGTGGAAGAGCATCAGCGGCAGGACGGCCAGGGAGGCCTGGCTGCCGAACAGGACGCTCGCCATCGGCAGCCCGGAGGCGAGGGACTTCTTCGACCCGGCGAACTGCACGGCGATCCGGTCCGCCCGGCCGAAACCGAGCGCCTTGGCGCCGTACCAGGTCAAGGCGAGCATCACCGCCAGCAGAACGGCCTCCACACCGAGCAGCGCGGCCAGCCGCAGCGGGCTGACCTGGTGCCAGATGCCCTGGTTCATGCCCTCGCTGAACGCGGTGTAGACGACCAGCAGGATGGAGCCGCGGTCGACCAGGCCGAGGACCTTCTTGTGCCGGGTGACGAAGGTTCCGATCCAGCGCCGCAGCAGCTGCCCGGCGAGGAACGGCACCAGCAGCTGGAGCACGATCTTCACCAGCGAGTCCGTGGAGAACCCGACCGCGTCGCCGCCGAGCAGTCCCGCCGCGAGCAGCGGGGTGAGGACGATGCCGGCGAGGGAGGAGAAGGACCCGGCGCAGATGGCCGCGGGGACGTTGCCGCGGGCGATGGAGGTGAAGGCGATGGACGACTGGATGGTGGACGGCACCAGCGTCAGGAACAGCAGGCCCTGGTAGAGCGGCTGGGTCAGCAGGACCGGCACCAGGCCCCGGGCGGCCAGTCCGAACACCGGGAAGACGACGAAGGTGCAGACCAGCACCGTCAGATGCAGCCGCCAGTGGCGCAGTCCGTCCAGCGCCTCGCCGGTGGACAGCCGGGCGCCGTAGAGGAAGAAGAGGAAGGCGATGGCGGCCGTGGAGGCGCCCGAGGTCACGTCGGCGGCGGTGCCGCGGGCCGGGAGGAGGGCGGCGAGCCCCACCGTCCCGAGCAGCAGCACGATGTACGGGTCGATCGGCAGCCAACTGGGCCGGCGCAGGCGTGTCACGGTGCTCCGATTGCTGTGTGTCGTAGTGCTGTATGTCGTGGTGCTGTATGTGGTGGTGCTGTGTGTCGTGGTGCGCTGTGTGTCCGGGGTCGCAGGGCCCCTCTCCATCGTCCTCCTGACGTGGCCGATCGGGAATCCGGTATACCGCTCTGACTGTCATCGCGTTCCGTGATGACCGCGCTAGGCTCGGGGTGTGTACGAGCCGACGCACCTGCGCACCTTCCTGGCGGTCGCCCAGACGCTGAGCTTCACCCAGGCCGCCCGGCGGCTGGGGCTGCGCCAGTCCACCGCGAGCCAGCATGTGCGGCGGCTGGAGGAGACCGCCGGGCGGCAGCTGTTCTCCCGGGACACCCACTCGGTGGAACTGACCGAGGACGGCGAGGCGATGCTGGGGTTCGCCCGCCGCATCCTGGAGGTGCACGAGCAGGCGACGGCGTTCTTCTCCGGCACGCGCGTGCGGGGCCGACTGCGCTTCGGCGCCTCGGAGGACTTCGTGCTGACCCGGCTGCCGGAGATCCTGGAGGGCTTCCGCTACGACCATCCGGAAGTCGACCTGGAGCTGACGGTGGAGCTGTCCGGCACCCTGTACGAACGGCTGGCCGCGGGCAAGCTCGACCTGGTGCTGGCCAAGCGGCGCCCCGAGGACCCGCGCGGTGAGCTGGTGTGGCGCGACGACCTGGTGTGGATCGGCGCCGAGCGGCTGCGGCTGGAGGCGGACCGGCCCGTTCCGCTGATCGTCTATCCGCCGCCGGGCCTCACCCGGGCCCGCGCGCTTCAGGTGCTGGAGCGGCAGGGCCGGCCGTGGCGGATCGTGTGCACGAGCGGCAGCCTCAACGGGCTGATCGCGGCGGCCCGGGCCGGGCTCGGCGTGATGGCCCACTCCCGGCGGCTGATCCCGCCGGGCCTGTTCCGGCTGCCCGACCGGGCGGGCCTGCCCGACCTGGGCAAGGTCGACTTCGTCCTGGTGCACGGTCGCCGCCGGGGCCCGGCCGGGGACGCCGCGGACGCGCTGGCGGCGGCGGTACTGGCGGGCGGCGAGCGGCTGCGGCGCAGCGGCGGCTGACCCCCGCGGCCTGCCGGGGCGTCATCGCGCCGGGCGGTAGGTCAGCTGCTTGACCCCGCGCAGGATGGGCGTCACCTCCACGTGCTGCACCCCCTCCAGGTGGCCCAGGGGGCCGCTGAGATAGGCGTACAGGGCGGCGGTGTCGCGGACGACGACGGTCACCACGATCTGGGAGGGGCCGGCGGTGGCGGAGGCGAACGCGACCTCGTCGTGACCGGCGAGGGTCCGGCCGACGGAGTCCAGGGCACCCGGGGAGGTGGTGATCCACAGCATGGCCGTCTTGGGGAAGCCGAGGGCCGCGGTGTCGTACTCGGCGTCGACGTACACCGCGCCGGAGGCGATCAGGGCGGACAGCCGGCGTCGGAGCGCGGACTCGGAGCGGCCGGTGGCGCGCTGGAGTTCGGGGTAGCCGGCGCGGCCGTCCCGTTCCAGGACGGCGAGCAGCGGGGCGTCCTCGGGCTCCAGCCGAACCGGGCCCGGCTCGGGCAGGTCGGGGCGGAGCGCGGCGGTCTGCTCCGCGTCGAGCGCCCGGAACCTGGGCAGCCAGCCGACCGGACCGCCGTAGAAGCGGTGCAGGAGCTGCTGGGCGCGGATCTCGACGACGCTGGGGGTGCGGGGCAGCTTGCCGAGCAGCAGGTCGTCGTGGTCGCCGGGGCTGCGCGGCCGGGTGATGCAGGCGATCTCGGTGCCGCCGGAGCACAGCCCGATCCAGTAGGTGTCGGGGCGCCGGGCGAGGGCGTCGGCGATGACGGCGGCGCCGTCGGGGGCGCAGCGCAGCCGCAGCATCCACTGGTCCTCGCCGAGGCGCACGGCGTCCCGCAGCACGACGACCCGCAGCCCGGCCTCGGCGCACAGGCGACGGTAGCGGCGGGCGATGGTGCGGTCGGAGACGCCGAGCACGGCGGCGATCCGGCTGAAGGGGGCCCGGCCGTCGATCTCCAGCGCGGAGAGCAACTGGAGGTCCAGCAGATCGAAGGCGTCGGATTCCATCCGCAGCATGCTCTCCCCCGTCGGATTCCGTCGCGCCCGGCCCGGTGGGACGTCCGATCGGCCGTCGTCGGGACATCGTACGCGGCGGTAGACCGCACGTTCGATCAGGGAGTTGAGGAGATTGCGGAGCTGGGGGACGCTCACGGCCATATGCCTGGGCACGTTCATGCTGTTGCTGGACGTGACCATCGTGGTGGTGGCGCTGCCGGACATGACGAGGTCGCTGCACGCCTCGCTGGGCGATCTGCAGTGGGTCGTCGACGGGTACGCGCTGGCGCTGGCCGCGCTGCTGCTCGGGGCGGGGGCGGCGGCCGACATCCTGGGCCGGCGCCGGGTGCACGTGGCGGGCGTGGTGCTGTTCGCGCTGGCCAGCCTGTTGTGCGGGCTGGCCGCGGATCCGGGCCTGCTGGTGGCGGCGCGGGCGTTGCAGGGGATCGGCGGGGCGGCGATGTTCGCGACGACGCTGCCGCTGCTGGGCTCGGTCTACCAGGGCCGGCAGCGCTCGGCCGCGCTCGGGGTGTGGGGCGCGGTCAGCGGCGGGGCCGCGGCGATCGGCCCGGTGCTGGGCGGACTGATCACCGAGGGTCCCGGCTGGCGCTGGATCTTCTTCGTGAACCTGCCGGTGAGCGTGGTGGCGATGTGGCTGACGCTGCGGACGGTCCCGGAGTCGCGCGGGCCGCGCGGCATGCGTGTCGACTGGGCGGGGACGGCGGCCTTCGCGGTGTTCGCGGGCGGGGCGACGTACGCCGTGGTGCGGGCCGGCGAGGACGGCTGGACGGCGCCCGCGACGCTGACCGCGTTCGCCGTGGCCGCGCTGGCCGTGGTGGTGTTCGCGCTGGTGGAGCGGCGGGTGGCGCATCCGCTGCTGGATCCGGCGCTGCTGCGCCGGCCGGCGTTCGTCGGCACGATGCTGGGCGCGTTCGCCTTCAACGGGGTCGCCTTCGGTGCCGTTCCGTATCTGTCGATATGGATGCAGACGCTGCTCGGGATGTCGCCGGTGCGCGGTGGGCTGACGCTGCTGCCGATGACCGTGATGTCGATGGTGGTGGCGGTACTGGTGGGCCGGCTGCTGCACGGTGTGCCGGCGTGGCTGACGGTGGGCGGCGGGCTGCTGCTGATCGGCGCGGGCACCCTGTGCCAGGCGGTGCTGGGCGCGGGCTCGGACTGGACGGCGCTGGTGCCGGGGTTCGTCCTGGTCGGGGCCGGTACCGGGTTCGTGGCGCCGACGGTGGCCGGGGCGGCGCTGGCCTCGGTGCCGGCCGAGCGGGCCGGGATGGCGGGGGGCGCGGTGAACACCGTCCGGCAGCTCGGGTACGCGCTCGGGGTGGCCGTCTTCGGCACCGTTCTCACCTCGCGGATGTCCGGCCGGCTCCCGGAGGACGCGGCGCAGGCGCTGGCCGGCGGGGGTGCCGGGGCGCTGCTGCGCGGCGGGGTACCGGAACACTCCCTGCGGGCCGCGTTCGCCACGGGGCTGAACGGCGCCCTGGTGGTGGCGGGCGTGGCCGGGCTGGTGGCGGGCGCCCTGGTGATGGCGCTGGTACGGCTGGGCCGGCCGACACCCGCCCCGGCCCCCGCAACGGCCCCCGAGAAGGCGATGGCAACACGCGACTAGCGACGCGGGCGGCTCCGCCGGTCCAGGGCGGAAGCGGACGAACGGCACACCGGCGGCGGCTGCGCCGGTACGCCACGCGAGGCACGAACGGCACACCGGCGGCTGCGCCGGTACGCCACACCCATGGGGCGGTCTCGGAACGAGGGTTCCGGGGCCGCCCCGCGCGGTGTGTGCCCGTCGCCGGGACGGCCGAGCCGAGCCTGGTCACGCACTGACCGCCTGGCGCGTGTGTGCGCGCCACGCACCCGCCTTTGGTGCATACGCCGTCCGACCGCCGACCCCCCACACATATGTGCCACCCGCGAAGCACGTGCCATCCGCTGCCGACCGCCCCGCGCGCGTGCCGCCGTACACCCGCCCCTGGAGCACACGCCGTCCGCGCGGAGGGGACGCGCCGGCTTCCTCCGCCGCCGCCCGCACGGGCCGTCGGCCGGCCCGTGCGGGCGCTTTTCGGCCGCCGTAATCGGGGCGTACAGATTCGGTGGAGATTACGGTACCGAAACTTACGGTGCCGTCGGTATTGTGTCCGGCCCTTCCCCATGTGCGGGCATTTCCCGGTGACCGTTCGGGCGGAACGCATGGTTTGTCCGGCTCCCGGTGCCCTCCCGCCCACGGACCGTGTGAGGTAGCTTTCACGGCGCTGTTGCGGTGCGTGGACCAACGTCACCGAGACGCGAGAAACGGGGAGCGAGGTTGCGCGAGTTCACCAACCCTCCGCTGGTGTCGCCACCGCCGGCGGGCGGTCTGGCCGACATCGTCTTCGAGCACGCCCTGACCGATCCACAGCACATCGCGCTCGGCCGCAAGGACGCCGCCGGGCAGTGGCGGGACGTGACCGCCGCCGAGTTCCGCGACGAGGTGATGGCCCTCGCCAAGGGCCTGCTGGCCGGCGGCATCCGGTTCGGCGACCGCGTCGCGATCATGTCCCGTACCCGCTACGAGTGGACCCTCTTCGACTTCGCCCTGTGGACCATCGGCGCCCAGGTGGTGCCCGTCTACCCCACCTCCTCGGCCGAGCAGTGCCTGTGGATGCTCCACGACGCGGAGGTGACCGCGGCGGTCGTGGAGCACGAGGACCACGCGATGACCGTCGCCACCGTCATCGACCGGCTGCCGCGGCTGCGCCGGCTGTGGCAGCTGGACGCCGGCTGTGTGCAGGAGCTGTACGACGCCGGGGCGCACCTGGACGACGAGGTGGTGCACCGGCACCGGCAGGCGGTCACCCCGGACTCGGTCGCCACCGTCATCTACACCTCCGGCACCACGGGCCGCCCCAAGGGCTGTCTGCTGTCCCACGGCAACTTCATGTGCGAGGCGGACACCGTGCTGCGCGGGTGGGAGCCGGTGTTCCACTCCAGGAAGGGCGACGAGGCGTCCACGCTGCTGTTCCTGCCGCTGGCGCACGTCTTCGGGCGGATGGTGGAGGTCGCCGCGATCCGCGGCCGGGTCCGCTTCGGGCACCAGCCGCAGCTGCACGCCGCCGCCCTTCTGCCCGACCTGGCAGCGTTCCGGCCGACGTTCATCCTGGCGGTGCCGTACATCTTCGAGAAGGTGTTCCACGCGGCCCGCCGCAAGGCCGAGCGGGAGGGCAGGTCGGGGCCGTTCGAGAAGGCCGTCGACATCGCCGTGAAGTACGCGGAGGCGGTGGAGGCCAAGGCGTGGGGCACCGGGCCGGGACCGTCGGCGGGGCTGCGGATGCAGCACCAGCTGTTCGACAAGCTGGTGTACGCCAAGGTCCGCGCCGCGATGGGCGGACGGATCCGCAACGCGATGTCCGGCGGATCGGCGATGGACCGCCGGCTGGGGCTGTTCTTCGCGGGCGCGGGCGTGCAGATCTACGAGGGCTACGGCCTGACCGAGTCGACGGCCGCCGCGACCGCGAACCCGCCCGGGCGCACCCGCTACGGCACCGTGGGCCCGCCCGTCCCGGGCGTGACCGTGCACATCGCCGACGACGGGGAGATCTGGCTGCGCGGCGGCACCGTCTTCCAGGGCTACCTCAACAACCGGAAGGCCACCGACGAGACCCTGCACGAGGGCTGGCTGGCCACCGGTGACCTGGGCGCGCTGGACGAGGACGGCTACCTGACCATCACCGGCCGCAAGAAGGAGATCCTGGTGACCTCCGGCGGCAAGAGCGTCTCCCCGGGCGTGCTGGAGGAGCGGGTCCGTGAGCATCCGCTGGTCAGCCAGTGCATCGTGGTGGGCAACGACCGCCCCTTCATCGCCGCCCTGGTCACGCTGGACCAGGAGGCGGTCGAGCACTGGCTCCAGATGCGCGGCAAGCCGAGGATGGCCCCGGCCGAGCTGGTGCGCGACGCGGACCTGGAGGCGGAGGTGCGGCGCGCGGTGGTGGCCGCCAACACGCTGGTCTCGCAGGCGGAGTCGATCCGCACCTTCCGCATCCTGGCCCGGCCGTTCACCGAGGAGCACGGCCTGCTGACGCCGTCGTTGAAGCTGAAGCGGAAGGCGATCGAGAAGGCGTACGCGAACGAGGTGGAGGCGCTCTACCGCGCCTGACGCCCGGCCGCGCGGCACCTTTGCGGACCGGCGGCCGGGGTGATCGGCGTGGTCAGGAATGCGAAACGGCCCGTGATCGTTGACCATGGGAGTAACACCTGTCGACAACCGAAGGACCAAGAGGCTCGTGAGCAGCAACGTCCCCCCGATCATCCTCAACAACGGCGTCGAGATGCCCCAGCTGGGATACGGCGTCTGGCAGGTGCCGGACGACGAGGCCGAGCGAGCCGTCGCCACGGCGCTGGAGTCCGGTTACCGCAGCATCGACACCGCCGCGATCTACGGCAACGAGGAGGGCACCGGCAAGGCCATCGCCGCCTCCGGCCTGCCCCGCGACGAGATCTTCGTCACCACCAAGGTCTGGAACAGCGACCATGGCTACGACGCCACGCTGCGCGCCTTCGACGCGTCGCTGGCGAAGCTGGGGCTCGACTACGTCGACCTGTACCTGATCCACTGGCCGCTGCCGTCCCGGGACACGTACGTCGACACCTACAAGGCGTTCGAGAAGCTGTACTCCGACAAGCGGGTGCGTGCCATCGGTGTCTCCAACTTCCTGCCCGAGCACCTGCGGCGGCTGACCCAGGAGACGTCGGTCATCCCGGCGGTCAACCAGATCGAGCTGCACCCGCACCTCCAGCAGCGCGAGTCGCGCGCCCTGCACGCGGAGCTGGGCATCGCCACCGAGGCCTGGTCGCCGCTCGGCCAGGGCAAGGGCCTGCTGGAGGTGCCCGCGATCGTGGCGATCGCGCGCAAGCACAACCGCACCCCGGCCCAGGTCGTGCTGCGCTGGCACCTCCAGCTGGGCAACATCGTGATCCCGAAGTCCGTGACGCCGTCCCGGATCAAGGAGAACATCGCGGTGTTCGACTTCAGCCTGGACGACGAGGACCTCGCGGCGATCAGCGCGCTCAACGAGGACCGGCGGCTCGGCCCCGACCCGGCCGCCTTCGACATGGCCTGACCACCGGGCCGGCCGCGCCGCCCGGCGCCACCGGCCGGGCGGCTCAGTCGGGGCGCACGTCGGCGTAGACGACCTCGAACTCCTCCAGGCCGGTCACGTCGACGTGCGCCTTGGCCGACGCCTCGTGGCGCGCGCCGGCCATGGCCGCCCGGGAGGCGGCCAGCGCGGCGCGGTCGGTGAACAGGGCGCCGGCCACCGCCCGTCCCCGCTCCCGGTCGAGCAGCAGGGAGGCCCGGCACAGTCCCGGCAGCGCCTCGGCCCGCGGCACCACCGTGGCCCGGAAGGCGTCGACGACCAGATCCGCGTCGCGCGGGTCGAACTCCAGCCGGGCGGCGCGCAGTCCGCCGCCCTGCCGGGGGTGTTCGATCTGATGGAACACCGCGGCCTCGTAGTTGGCGACCGACACCGTGCCGGCGAAGGGCTCCAGCAGCGCCTCGCGCCGCTCGCGCATGACCTCGTCGCTGTTGTGCCGCGCCTCCTCGGTCTCCCACCAGCTCACCGTGAGGAGCTTGCCGAGTCCGCGGTCCACGAAGATGCCCGCGCCCCGGTATCCCGGGCGTTCCTCCAGCAGGTCCCGCCCCTCGCTGTTCAGCGACCGCACGGCCGTGTCCAGCAGTGCGGGATCACCGGTCGCGTACACCGCGCGTACGAACATGACACTCGCCTCCGCAAACGGCGACTGCGGATCAGCCGGACATCCGAGCGGTGCCCGACTCCACCAGTCTCTCCACCGACCGCAATCACCGCAATGCGCACGGGTTTCAGCCGTTCGCAACCCGAGGGTTGACGGGGGCATGCCGCCCGGGCACGGTGGACCCATCCGGTAAGGAAACTTTCCTAACAGAAGGGTCCCGCCGTGCGTCTCCGAACCCTCACCCTCGCCGCGGCCTCCGGCACCGCCCTGCTCGCCGCCGGTCTGCTGCCCGCCCACGCCTCCGCCGCCGCTTCGAAGTCCGCCCGAGAAGGCACGGTCAGCGCCGCCGACCTGCTCGCCAAGGTGACGTCCTGTTCGCAGATCTCCACCGGCAAGTACAAGACCGACGAGGAGACCTCGGCCACGGTCCCCGTGTGCGGCAAGAACGGCGCGGTGTTCTGGAAGGCGGACATGGACATCGACTGCGACGGCCAGCGCACGGCCAACTGCAACGAGGACCGCGACCCCTGGTTCCAGGCCGACACCGCCTTCCACCAGTCCGACGGCAAGCCGCTGAACGCGGAGACCCTGCCGTACGTGGTGGTGCCGAGCACCAGCAGCATCTGGAACTACTCGAACGCCGGGATCAAGGGCGGCGGTGTGGTCGCCGTCATCTACGACAACAAGGTCGAGTACGCCGTCGTCGGCGACACCGGCCCCTCGAAGATCATCGGCGAGGCGTCGTACGCCACCGCCAAGGCACTCGGCATCGACCCGGACCCGGAGACCGGCGGCGCGGACTCGGGGGTGACCTACATCCTGTTCAAGAACTCCAAGGTCTCCCCCATCGAGAGCCACAGCGCCGCGGTCTCCCTCGGAGACCAGCTGGCCAAGCAGTTCCTGGCCGCCAACTGACGCCCGCCGCCCGCACGTGGCGGGCGCTCCCCGTCGAGTGCGGGATCAGCCCCGGCGGACGGCGGTGTGCACGGTGTACGCGCCGAGCACGAACACGTCCGGGCGTACGTGCACGCTCGCCGGGTCGGACGGGTCCAGGAGCCGGTCGAGGGTGGCGCGGTCGTCGGCGTCCAGCGCGTCGCCGACGCCCTCGCGCACCCGGGACAGGTGCGCGGCGACATAGGCGCGGGCGCGGTCGTCGGCCGGGGCGGGCAGGTCGAGCAGGAAGGTGCGGGTGCCGGTGTGCTTCAGGCCGGCCGCGGTCAGCAGGGCGGGCCAGTCCTCGGTCTCGGCGACGGAGCCCGGCAGTTCGGCCCGCATCCGGGCGAACCACTCCTCCTCCAGCGCGTCGAGCCGGGCCTGGAGTCCGGGGCGGCCGATGCCGAGGTCCCGGGGCAGGAAGCGGGAGGGCAGTCCGCCCTCCAGGAGGGCCAGGATGCCGCCGGGGGCCAGATGTCCGGCGAACGCGGTGAGCGCGGCCCGCTGGTCGCCGAGGTGGTGCAGGCTGCGGCTGGCCCACAGCAGGTCGGCCGGGCGGTCCAGGCGGCCGAGCGCCTCGGGCAGTTCACCGGCGACGGTGTCGAAACGGTCGCCGACACCGAGCCGGGCGGCCCGGTCGCGGGCGCGTTCCAGCAGCGGGGCGGTGCCGTCGACGGCGACGACCCGGGCGGTGGGGAACGCCTCGGCGAACAGGCAGGAGACGACGCCGGGGCCGCTGCCCGCGTCCACGACGAGCCCCGGCTCGGTGACGTCCTGCCCGAGCCAGGCCATGGCCTCCCGGTAGACGGGGGCGAACAGCTCCGCCTGCGACTCCAGCAGGGGGGCCAGTTCGTTCCAGTCGATGTCCGTGCCGTGCGCGTGCCCGTGCCCGTGGCCGGTGTGGTGCTGGTGGTGCTGCTCGTGGTGTGCGTGTGCCATGGTGGTCAGCCTCTCGTCCGGTTGCCGTCAGGGTGCGACGGCACACCGGCCGGAGGCCACTTCCGTTGCCGTTCCGGCAAACACGGATGCCGATGCGGACCGCCGGGGCCCGGAGGTCGGGCGGGCCCCGGCGGAGTCACCGCGTTACGGCAGCGGCGGGTAGGCGTTCTGCATCAGCTGCTGGAACTGGGCGGAGAACCAGTGCCCGGCCAGCGGGGAGTTCGGCAGCGCGCCCGAGGGGTTGTTGCCGTTGCGTGCGTTGCCGCCGTAAGTGGGGTCGCACATCCGGTCGAAGCCCTTGCCCTCGTCGTTGTCGATGGCGGAGCTGGCTCCGTCGGACTCCCCCGGCGGCTTGGCCCAGACGTAGGCGTCTATCCCGGCGGCGGGAGCCGCGGTGGGCCGTTCGCCGAGTCCGGCACCGCTCTGGTTGCACCAGTTGCCGACGTGGATGCGCCGGTCGATCCGGCCGCCGTTGACGTAGTTGTCGACCGAGGTCAGCGGGCCGGGGCCGGCGGGCCGGGCGGAGCCTCCCCAGCCGTTGCGGGAGGTGTCGATCAACATGCCGATACCCGAGTTGAACCCGGCCGCGATCAGCTTGTCCCGCAGGCCCTGCGCGTACGACTGCTCGTCCACGTACTGGTTCCAGTCGACCCACTTCGACTGGCGGACGGTCTGGCCGTTCACGCTGTCGGAGACCTTGAAGTAAGGCTCCTTGGTCGGGCTGTAGTTGGCCGTGTTGACGATGAAGCCCGCCACATCGCTCGGGCTGGCGCCGTTGGTCGTGGCGACCTTGTAGAACTCCTGGGCGGTCGGGCCGAGGTTGGTGTCCCAGCCGAGCCAGCCGTGGTGGCCGGCGTCGATGTAGTTGTAGACGTTCGAGAGGTTGCCCAGCTTGTCCAGGGCGTAGCTCACGCCCTTCTCGTAGTTGCCGTTGGCCTTCATGGTCACGCAGGCGTCGGTGGTGGTGTTGGTGCCGCCGGCGTTGGTGACCAGGTTGGGCAGCGAGTCGGGCTCGATGAGGGTGGAGATGCGCAGGCCCGCGTACTTGGGGTCGGCCAGGATCGAGGCGATGACGTCGATGTACTGCGTCTTGTACTTGTCGATCTCCGTGGGGCCGAGTTCGCCGTTGGAGGCGAGGGCGGCGCAGTCGCGGCCGGGGAGGTCGTAGATGACCAGCTGGACGACCAGTTCGCCGGAGCCCTTCTGCTTCAGGGCCTCGTCCAGGTGGGCGCGCAGGCCCATGCCGCCGTTGACGCCGTTGATGGCCGCGATGCGGTCCAGCCAGACGAACGTGGGCTGGTTGGAGACCCGGCTGCCACCCGGCTCGGCGGCGGCCAGCCTCGACCACTCGGGGTTCACGTACACCTTGGCGCCCGTGTACGGGTTGTCGACCCGGCCGGCGCCGCCCCCGCCGTTGTCGCCCCCGCCGCCGTTGTCCCCGCCCCCGCCGTTGTCCCCGCCGCCGCTGTCGACGTTGCAGGTGACGCCGTCGAGGGTGAACGTCGCGGGCACCGCGTTGGTGCCGCTGTAGGTCCCCTGGAACCCGAAGCTGACCGAGCCACCCGTGGCCAGCGTGCCGTTGTAGCTCTCGTTGGCGGCGGTGACCGTGGCGCCGCTCTGGCTGAGCTTGGCGTTCCAGCCGCTGGTGACCTTCTGGTCGCCGGCGTACGACCACTTCAGCGACCAACCGGACTTGGCGGGGGCGTTGTTGGTGAGGGTCACGGCGGCGGTGAAGCCGGTGCTCCACTGGTTCTGCACTTTGTAGTCCACGGTGCAGGGGACGGCGGCGGCAGCGGCGGAGGCCGACTGCATGCCCAGTGCCGTCCCGGAGGCCCCGGCGACCAGCGCCAGGGCGGCGAGCAGTGATGTTCTGGTACGACTCATGAGTGCGGGTGTCCTTCGGTGTGATGTCGTGCCGTGTCGTGCCGTGTCGGGAACTACGGGGTGACGACGCGCAGGCGGCCGCGCGGCCCGGCGCCGTACGCGGTGGGTGTGCCGCCGTGGGCGCAGGGGTGGCGGGCGGCGGGAAGACCGCCCGCCGGGTCGCCGGATTCGCGGGTGTGCCACGGCCCGGGGCCGTCGCGGTGCGCCGCCCCGCCGACGCGTCCGGGCAGACGGCGGCCGGTGACGGCTGAGGGTAGGGAAAACGGGGGGTGGCGCATGAGCGAGTCCTCGCGGTGTGGCGCGCCCTGACGGACACGTCGACGGGATGGAATCGCTCCCACTGGTGCGAAGGAAGGTAGCGCCAACCGGCCGGAAAGCCCAGGGGGTTCGCTTTACTTTTTTACGATCGGGCCCCTCGAATCTTTTCGCCATGTCCAGGTCTTGACCGTGCGTTACCTCGTCTTCACTATGGGAGCGCTCCCACTGGTTCAAGCCTTGACTTCTCCCCGAGCCGCAGCCGCAAGGAGGAACCAGCACATGGATCCCGGACGCAGACGCAGAGCCGTGCGTCGGTTGTGGACCGCGGCGGCCGCCGCGTTAGCCCTGCCGCTGTCGATGCTCGCCACCGGCGCGGAGACCGCCCACGCGGCCGCCGTGCAGTGCAGCGTCGACTACAAGACCAACGACTGGGGCTCGGGCTTCACCGCCGACCTCACGATCACCAACCGCGGTACGGACGCCATCAACGGATGGACGCTGACGTACGCCTACGCGGGCAACCAGAAGCTGACCGGCGGCTGGAACGGGACCTGGTCCCAGTCCGGCCAGTCGGTGACCGTGAAGAACGCCTCGTACAACGGCTCCATCGCCGCGGGCGCCGCCGTCTCCACCGGCGCCCAGTTCACCTACAGCGGCGCCAACACCGCTCCCACCTCCTTCGCCGTCAACGGCACCACCTGTGCCGGCGCCCACCAGCCCCCGGTGACCGTGCTGACCAGCCCGAGCGCGGGCGCGGTCTACACCCAGGGGGCCGCCGTCCCGCTCGCGGCGACCGCGGCGGCGGCCGACAACGCGACCATCGGCAAGGTGGAGTTCTACGACGACACCACGCTGCTGGGCACGGACACCACCGCGCCGTACGCGCTCTCGGTCTCCAGCCTGACCGTGGGCAGTCATTCGCTGGTGGCGAAGGCGTACGACAGCCTGGGCGCGTCCGGCACCTCCACCCCGGTGGGCATCACGGTGGCCTCCGGCCCCGCCGTGGTCGCCTCGCCGACCCAACTGGGTGTCCAGCAGGGCAAGTCGGGCACGTTCTCGGTGAAGCTGTCCACGCAGCCGAGCGCGAACGTCACGGTGAGCACGGCCCGCACGGACGGCAACACCGGCCTGTCCGTCACCGGTGGTTCCTCGCTGACCTTCACCCCGGCGAACTGGAACACCGCGCAGACGGTGACCATCACGGCCGACTCCTCCGGCACCGGCAGCGCGACCTTCACCGCGTCCGCCACCGGCCACGCCAAGGCGACGGTCACGGTCACCGAGCTGCCCGCGGCCAAGGCGTACGACGCCCGCTTCCTGGATCTGTACGGGAAGATCACCAACCCGGCGAACGGCTACTTCTCCCCCGAGGGCGTCCCGTACCACTCGGTGGAGACGCTGATCGTCGAGGCCCCGGACCACGGTCACGAGACCACGTCCGAGGCGTACAGCTATCTGCTGTGGCTCCAGGCGATGTACGGCAAGGTCACCGGCGACTGGTCGAAGTTCAACGGCGCCTGGGAGATCATGGAGAAGTACATGATCCCCACGCACGCCGACCAGCCGACGAACTCCTTCTACAACGCCGCCAAGCCGGCCACCTACGCGCCCGAGCTGGACACCCCGAACGAGTACCCGGCGAAGCTGGACACCTCGGTCTCGGTAGGCTCGGACCCGATCGCCGGCGAACTGAAGAGCGCGTACAACACGGACGACGTCTACGGCATGCACTGGATCCAGGACGTGGACAACGTCTACGGCTACGGCAACGAGCCCGGCAAGTGCGAGGCCGGCCCGACGGCCACCGGACCGTCGTACATCAACACCTTCCAGCGCGGCTCGCAGGAGTCGGTCTGGGAGACGGTCCCGCAGCCGACCTGTGACGCCTTCAAGTACGGCGGCCGCAACGGGTATTTGGACCTGTTCACCGGGGACAGCTCCTACGCCAAGCAGTGGAAGTTCACCAACGCCCCGGACGCCGACTCCCGCGCGGTGCAGGCCGCCTACTGGGCGGATGTGTGGGCCAAGCAGCAGGGCAAGGGCGGTGACGTCTCCGCGACGGTCGCCAAGGCCGCCAAGATGGGCGACTACCTGCGCTACGCGATGTACGACAAGTACTTCAAGAAGATCGGCAACTGCACGAGCACGTCCTGCCCGGCCGGCACCGGCAAGGACGCCTCGCACTACCTGCTGTCCTGGTACTACGCCTGGGGCGGTGCCACCGACACCTCCGCCGGCTGGGCCTGGCGGATCGGCTCCAGCCATGTCCACGGCGGCTACCAGAACCCCCTGGCCGCCTACGCGCTCAGCTCCGTCGCCGACCTGAAGCCCAAGTCGGCCACCGGTGCGAGCGACTGGGGCAAGTCGCTCCAGCGGCAACTGGAGTTCTACCAGTGGCTGCAGTCCTCCGAGGGCGGCATCGCGGGCGGTGCCACCAACAGCTGGGCCGGCCGCTACTCCAGCCCGCCCGCCGGCACCTCCACCTTCTACGGCATGTACTACGACCCGGCGCCCGTCTACCACGACCCGCCGTCCAACCAGTGGTTCGGCTTCCAGGCGTGGTCGATGGAGCGGGTCGCCGAGTACTACCAGCAGACCGGGAACGCCCAGGCCAAGGCGATTCTCGACAAGTGGGTGAAGTGGGCGCTGTCCAAGACCACGGTCAACCCGGACGGCACCTACCGCATCCCCTCCACCCTCCAGTGGTCGGGCCAGCCCGACACCTGGAACGCCGCCAGCCCCGGCTCCAACAGCGGGCTGCACGTCACCGTCGCCGACTACACCGACGACGTCGGCGTGGCCGCCGCCTACGCCAAGACGCTGACGTACTACGCCGCCAAGTCCGGTGACGCGGCGGCCAAGTCCACGGCGAAGGCGCTGCTGGACGGCATGTGGAGCAACTACCAGGACAGCCTCGGCATCGCCGTGCCCGAGACCCGGACCGACTACAGCCGGTTCAACGAGAAGGTGTACGTGCCGAGCGGCTGGACCGGCACCATGCCCAACGGCGACGCGATCAACTCCTCGTCCACGTTCTCCTCGCTGCGGTCCTTCTACAAGAGCGACCCGAACTGGTCGAAGATCGAGGCCTACCTCAAGGGCGGCGCGGCGCCCGTGTTCACGTACCACCGGTTCTGGGCCGAGGCGGACATCGCCCTGGCCATGGGCTCGTACGCGGAGTTGCTCGAATAGTCCCCGCCGGCGCTCCGCGTACCCGGCCCCGCCACAGGACGGCGGGGCCACCCGGGCCGGGCGGCCCCCTCCCGACCGCTCAGGGCGGGCCGCCCGGCCCTCAGGCGCCTCCACCCCCCGTGACCGACTTGATCAGCCGGCCCGGCGGGGGTGCCGTCCACGAGCGGCATCCCCGCCGGGTTCCCTACGCGACGGTTCCGGTGAAGATCGCCGCGTCGGATTCGAAGTCGGGGCTGACCTCGATCTGGATGAGCTTCTCCCCCTTGGGCAGTTCGCAGCCCCACGGCACGTTCAGGGAACGGCCCGGCAGCAGCTTGGTCTCCGGGCCGCCCTCCAGGCCGGCGTCGGAGTCGAAGACCGATTCGCTGCTCTTGCCGTCCTTGCCGTAGGAGCAGTTGACGGTGAGCTGGGTGACGTCGAGGGCCTTCTCGCCGCCGTTCTTCACCTTGACGGTGAACTTGAGGTACGCCGTGTTCTCCGGCGCGGCGTACTCGCCGGTCACGGCCCGCTTGAGCCCGGACAGGGCGACCTCGGTGGCCGGCTCGTAGACGGCGGTGTCGTCCAGGGCGTAGACCCCGTCCTCGTCGCTCCCGCCGTCCGCGCCGTCTTTGCCGTCCCCGCTCTCCTCGCCGTCGGCGGCCGGTGCCGTGCCGTCGGCCCGGGCGCCGTCGGCGGCGGCGGTCTCGGTGACGGTCACGGTGGGCGCCGGCTCGGCCTCGGCGTCCCCGCTCACCCCGACCGTGACCAGGGCCGAGACCGCGGCGGCGACCACGGCCGCCGCCACCGCGACGAGTGCGGTACGGGATTTCCCCGGCGGTGCGGGCGGCGGGGGCGGAGGGACCGGCGGCCCATACCCCGGCATGGGCGGTGGTGTGAAGTCGTTGCTCATGGGCCCCCCTGGGACGTGCCGTGTGATCTCCGCATGATCCCCTCTCGAAGCGGAATGTGAAAACTCCGTGATGGAATCGTGTCCGGGGGTCCGGTCGCGGTGCGACACCGGCTCAGGGCGAGGCCGGCGCCGGTTTCCGGAACGCGCGCACGCGGAACACCGGGTCGGCGCGCGGGCGTTCCTGGTCGGGCAGTGCGGCCAGCCGGGCGGCGAACTCCTCGGTGCGCGGCTCGCCGGGCGGCAGCTGGGTGAACCAGCCCCGGCGCAGGTCGGCGATGGTGCGGCGGGGGCTGCGGCCCTGCCCGGGGCTGCGGAAGGAGCCCTGCCCGGCGGGCCGCAGTCCGTGCCGGGCGGCCTCGGCGACGACGGTGGCGGTGGCGTCGGGCGCGGCCCGGCGCGGGCGGTCGGCGAGGACCGCGTCGATGTCGCTGCCGACGTTGTGCGCGGCGGCCTTGTCGACGGTGGTGACATAGATTCCGCCGGGGCGCAGCACCCGGGCGCACTCGGCGACGACCGCGCGCAGGTCCTCCGGGTCGTCCAGCAGGTGCAGCAGCCAGATGGTGGTGACGGCGTCGAACGCGCCGTCGGGGAAGGGCAGTCGGCGGCTGTCGGCCCGGACGACCGCGCCGGGCAGCCGGGCCGCCGCCCGGTGGAGCATGGCGGGGGTGAGGTCGGCGCCGGTCACCCGCAGTCCGGGGCGCGCGGCGGCGAGCCGCCGGGTGACGATCCCGGTGCCGCAGGCGACGTCGAGGAGGCGTCCGGGCCCGGGGGGTATCAGACCGAGGACGGTGTGTGCGGCCGTCTCGGCCCGGGCCTCGCCGCCGCGCGAGGCGTCGTAGCACTCGGCTTCTTTGTCGTAATCGAGCACATCGCTCAGTGTGCCCCGTGGCCTGGGGCGATGTCCTCCACCCTGCGGGCCAGTTCGAAGTCCTTGGCGGTGAGGGCGCCGCCCGCGCTGTGGGTGTGCACGCCGAGGGAGACGGAGTCGTAGCCGAGGGTCAGGTCGGAGTGGTGGTCCAGTTCGTCCTGGACGCCGGCGATGTGCACCACCAGGGCGGTGGCCGCGAAGTGCGAGCCGAGCCGGTAGGTCCGGGTGAGTCGCCCGTCGCGCACCGACCAGCCGGGCAAGCCGGCCAGGCGGTCCTCGATCTCCTGCTGCGACAGCGGTGCTACGGCCATGTCGTTCGCTCCCTTCCCTGCCGGGGGTGTGCCACTCAGCCTGCCACGCCCGGAGTGCGGGCGGCGGACCGACGCGTACCGGTTCTCGGACGGGCTCGTCGCCGTAGGGGGCCTCGACTAGGGTCGCACGTATGACCGTTGCCGCCTCCGCCCGCACCGTCTCCCCCGTCGCCGGCCCCGGTGTCGGCCCGTTGCTGCGCGCCTGGCGCGAGCGGCGCCGGATCTCCCAGCTGGAGCTGGCCCTGCGCGCCGATTCCTCGGCGCGGCACATCAGCTTCATCGAGACCGGCCGGTCCCGGCCGAGCGAGGAGATGGTGCTGCGGCTGGCCGAGCGGCTCCAGGTGCCGGTGCGCGAGCGCAACGCCCTGCTGCTGGCGGCCGGTTACGCCCCGCGCTTTCCGGAGACCCCGCTGGACGATCCGGCGCTGGACGGGCTGCGGGACGGGCTGGAGCGGCTCATCCGGGGCTATGAGCCCTACCCCGCGCTGGTGGTCGACGCCGGGTACACGGTCGTCGCCGCGAACCGGGGCATCACCATGCTGCTGGAGGGGGTGCCGGAGAAACTGATGGCACCGGCGCCGAACGCGATGCGGCTGACGCTGCACCCGGAGGGGCTGGCGCCGCGCATCCGTAATCTGCGGGAGTGGCGCGGGCACCTGCTGGCCCAGATGGAGCGGGAGATCGCCCTGCACCGCTCGGACCGGCTGCGCGCGCTGTACGAGGAGGTGGCGGCCTATCCGGTGCCCGGGGAGGAACCCGGCGCCGAACCGGCCGAACCGGTGCCGTACTTCGCGCTGCCGCTGCGCGTGGAGCACGCCGGGCGGATCCTGTCGTTCGTGTCCTCGATCTCCACGTTCAACACACCGATGGACATCACGGTCGCCGAACTCGCCATCGAGACCTTCCTGCCGGCGGACCGGGCCACCGCCGACCACCTGCGCGCGCTCGCCGGCTGACCGGCCCCCGGCGCCGGGACATCACCTGCCGTTCACTCCGCGTGGGCCGGTCTTCGAAGTGCGCCGGGCCGGGATGTGATCGGATAGGGGGAACCGGGAACCCCGGAAAGACCGCGACCCTCGCGAAAGGAACCACCGTGGCAACCACGCGCACCGCGCACACCGTCTGGGAAGGCGAGCTGCTCAAGGGCAGCGGCACCGTCACCTTCGACTCCTCCGGCATCGGCGAGCAGCCGGTGTCGTGGCCCTCGCGCGCCGAGCAGGCCAATGGCAAGACCAGCCCCGAGGAGCTGATCGCCGCCGCCCACTCCAGCTGCTTCTCCATGGCCCTCTCGCACGGCCTGACCGGTGCCGGCACCCCGCCCACCCGGCTGGAGACCAAGGCCGACGTCACCTTCCAGCCGGGTGAGGGCATCACCGGCATCCACCTCACCGTGCGCGGCGAGGTGCCCGGCCTGGACGCGGACGGCTTCGCCGCGGCCGCCGAGAACGCCAAGAAGAACTGCCCGGTCAGCCAGGCCCTGGCCGGTACGACGATCACCCTGACGGCCGAGCTGGCCTGACCCTCGCTCCGCTGCTCGCGGGCCGCGCCCTCGCTCCGGGGGCGCGGCCGGCGCCGTCGTCGGGCACTCACCCGCCCAGGCGCTCCCAGCCGCGCCGCTCCGGACGCGGGCCGAGCTGCCGTGGGTCCCGGGTCCGGTAGACCACGTACGGCCGGAACAGGTACGGCACCGGCGCGCTGAACATGTGCACCAGCCGGCTGTAGGGCACGAACGCGATCAGCACCATGCCGACCACCGCGTGCACCTGGTACAGCACCGGCACACCCGTCATCAGTGCCGTGTCCGGCTGGAGCGTGAACAGGCCGCGCGCCCAGGGGGCGATGGTGCGCCGGTAGTCGTATCCGTCGCCGCCGGCGTGCGCCAGCTTGGCGGCCATGCCGAGCCCGATCGCGCCGAGCAGCAGCAGGTACATCGCCTTGTCGTTGGCCGTGGTGGCCTTGAAGACGGGGGCTCGGGTGCGGCGGCGGTAGACGAGCAGCCCGATGCCGGCGACCGTCAGCGCCCCGGCCGCCGTCCCGCCGTACAGCGACAGCAGGTGGTAGGCGTGCTCGTCCACGCCGAACGTCTCCGTCCAGGACACCGGCACGAACAAACCCACCAGGTGCCCCGCCAGCACGAACAGGATGCCGTAGTGGAAGACCGGGGAGGCGATGTTCAGCAGCCGTGACTCGTACACCTGGGAGGAGCGGGTGGTCCAGCCGTACTTGTCGTAGCGGTAGCGCCAGACGAGGCCGGCCACCAGCAGGGCGAAGGCGATGTAGGGCAGGGCGCCCCACAGCAGGACGGTCATCGGCGTTCCCCGGGGTGGGAGGCGGGCAGGGCGGCGCAGACCGCGTCCAGGACGCCCGCGTACGGTGTGCCGCAGGCGGTCAGCCGGGTGCGCAACTGCTCCAGGCCGGCGCGGTGTTCGGTCAGCAGGCCGGTGTCGCCGGTCCGCGCGGTGAACTCGAGCACGGCCGGCAGGAAGTCCGGCAGTTCCTCGCCGCTGAACTCCAGGCCGTGCCGGCGGTAGACGTCCTTGAAGCGCACCAGGGACATTCCGCGCCGCCGGGTGTCGCCGTCGTGCCACCAGCTCAGGTACAGGCTGTGCCGGTTCTTGAGGTCGAAGACCTCCACGTAGTGGGCGGCCAGGTCCAACAGCGGGGTGACGGCCGCGTGGTCGGTGAACTCCCGCAGCTGCGGGGCTGCTTCGCGCAGCAGCGGCAGCCGGGTGATCAGGTCGTCGTCCGGGTAGGTCAGGCACAGGGCCGCCGCCTGGTAGAGCACCGCGTCCGAGGGCATCAGGCCTCCTCCGCGTCGTCGGAGGTCTGCCGTCTGCGCAGCAGGTGGAAGTTCTCCACCGACACCAGCGGCAGCCGTCTGCGGCCGGAGTCCCGGCCGAACGGCCCGTCGCCGCCCATGCCGGGGCCGCCCGCGTGGTCGAGGCTGCACTCGTCGGGCACCGCCGTCTCCTCCAGCCGGCGGGCGTCGCCGAGGGCGGCGGTCGGGATGACGTACCGCTCCTCGTACTTGGCGATCGCCAGCAGCCGGTACAGGGCCTCGATGTCGGCCGGGCGCATACCGGCCGCCGCGGCGATCTCCGGGTCCGGTGTCTCGCCGAGGTTGAGGGCCCGCATGTGGGAGCGCATCGCGGCGAGTTTCCCCAGCGAGGCCCGCACCGGTCCGGTGTCGCCCGCCGTGAACACCTCCGCCAGGTACTCCAGCGGGATGCGCAGGGTGTCGATGGCGCCGAACAGGTTGCCGGCGTCCTCCCCGTCGTGCCCGGTGGCGGACAGCGCGTCCACCACCGGCGACAGCGGCGGGATGTACCAGACCATCGGCATCGTCCGGTACTCGGGGTGCAGCGGCAGCGCCACCCGGTACCGGCTGACCAGCGCGTGCACGGGCGAGCGGCGGGCGGCCTCGGTCCACTCGCGCGGGATGCCCGCGTCCTCGCAGGCGCGCAGCACCCCGGGGTCGTCCGGGTCGAGGAACACCCCCAACTGGGCCTCGTACAGGTCCTTGTCGTCCGGTACGGAGGCGGCGGCGGTCACCTTGTCGGCGTCGTACAGCAGGACGCCGAGGTAGCGCAGCCGGCCCACGCAGGTCTCCGAGCACACCGTCGGCAGGCCCACCTCGATGCGCGGATAGCACAGGGTGCACTTCTCGGCCTTGCCGGTGGCGTGGTTGAAGTACACCTTCTTGTACGGGCAGCCGGTCACGCACATCCGCCAGCCCCGGCAGTGGTCCTGGTCGACCAGGACGATGCCGTCCTCGGCCCGCTTGTACATCGCCCCGGACGGGCAGGAGGCCACGCACGAGGGGTTCAGGCAGTGCTCGCAGATCCGCGGCAGATAGAACATGAACGTCTGCTCGTAGGCGAACCGCACCTTCTCGGAGGCCTCCTGGCGCAGGCGCTCGACCACCGGGTCCAGGTCGCCGTAGGCCGGGGCGCCGCCGAGGTTGTCGTCCCAGTTCGAGGACCACTCGATCTTGATCGGGTCCCCGGTGATCGACGACACCGGGCGGGCCACCGGGTAGTCGTCGCCGAGCGGGGCGTCGGTGAGGTTGCGGTACTCGTACGTCCAGGGTTCGTAGTAGTCCTTGATCTCCGGCAGCCGGGGGTTGGAGAAGATCCCGGCGAGCTTCCTGAACCGGCCGCCGGCCTTGAGGGTGAGCGCGCCCCGCCGGTTCAGCTCCCAGCCGCCGCGCCACTTCTCCTGGTCCTCGTAGCGGCGCGGGTAGCCCTGCCCGGGGCGGGTCTCCACGTTGTTGAACCAGACGTACTCCATGCCGCGCCGGTTGGTCCACGCCTGTTTGCAGGTGACCGAACAGGTGTGACAGCCGATGCACTTGTCGAGGTTCATCACCATCGCGATCTGGGCCATCGGACGCATCAGTACTCGACCTCCTGGCCGCGGCGGCGGATCACGGTCACCTCGTCGCGCTGGTTCCCCGTCGGGCCCAGGTAGTTGAACGCCCAGGACAACTGGGCGTAGCCGCCGATCAGATGGGACGGCTTGAGCAGCAGCCGGGTCAGGGAGTTGTGGATGCCGCCGCGCATCCGGGTGGTCTCCGTCTTCGGCACGCTCACCGTGCGCTCCTGCGCGTGGTGCATGTAGACGGTGCCGGGGGGCATGCGGTGCGAGACGATCGCGCGGGCCACGACCACGCCGTTGCGGTTGACCGCCTCCACCCAGTCGTTGTCCCGCGCCCCGATCGCGTCGGCGTCCTCGGGGGACATCCAGATGGTCTGCCCGCCCCGGGAGAGGGCCAGCATGAACAGGTTGTCCTGGTACTCGGAGTGGATCGACCACTTGTTGTGCGGGGTGAGGTAACGCACCGTCACTTCCCGTTGTCCGTCGGCACCGAGGCGCGGCTCGCCGAACAGCCGGTGCATGTCCAGCGGCGGCCGGTACACCGGCAGCGCCTCGCCGAGTTCGTGCATCCAGTCGTGGTCGAGGAAGAGGTGCTGGCGTCCGGTGAGGGTGTGCCAGGGTTTGCCGTGCTCGGTGTTGAGCGTGAAGGCCGTATAGCGCCGGCCGCCACTCTCGCTGCCCGACCACTCCGGCGAGGTGATCACCGGCACGGGCGCCGCCTGGGTGTCGGCGTAGGTGACCCGTTTGCCCTCGTGCTCGGCGGCGAGGTGGGCCATCGGCCGCCCGGTGCGCCGCTGAAGCGTGCGGAAACCCTCGGTGGCCAGGCGCCCGTTGGTGGTGCCGGACAGGGCGAGGATGGTGTTGGCCGCCTTCACGGCCGTGTCGAGCGACGGCCGCCCCAAAAACCCGGTGCCGTTCGACCTCCGCAGCTGTGCGACCTCCGCGTCCGGGCGCAGGACGATCCCCTTGGTGGCGAGGCCCAGTTGTTCCACCAGCGGGCCGAGCGCGGCGAACTTGGCGGCGATCGCGGTGTAGTCGCGCTCCACGACGGTCAGGTTCGGCAGGGTCCTGCCGGGCACGGGCTCGCACTCCCCGCGCTTCCAGTCCCGTACCACCCCGCCCGGCTGGGCGGTCTCGGCCGGGGTGTCGTGCTGGAGCGGGCTCGCCACCAGGTCCTTGCGGACACCGAGATGGTCCACGGCCAGCTCGCTGAGCTTCTCCGCGAGCGCCTTGAAGGTGTCGAAGTCGGTGCGGGCCTGCCAGGGCGGGTCCACCGCCGGGGTGAAGGCGTGCACGAAGGGGTGCATGTCGGTGGAGGACAGATCGTGCTTCTCGTACCAGGTCGCGGCCGGCAGCACCACGTCCGACAGCAGCGTGGAGGAGGTGTGCCGGAAGTCCAGCGACAGCAGCAGGTCGAGTTTTCCCTCCGGGGCCCGCTCCCGCCAGGTCACGTCCCTGGGCCGTTCGCCGGGCGCGGCCTGATCGGCGCGCAGCGAGGAGTGGGTGCCCAGCAGGTGCCGGGTGAAGTACTCGGCGCCCTTGGCCGAGGAGCCCAGCAGGTTGGCCCGCCACAGGGTCAGCACGCGCGGCCAGTTCTCCGGGGCGTCCGGGTCCTCGCAGGCGAACCTCAGGGTGCCCGCGCGCAGTGCGGCCACCGCCTTCGCCACCGGGTCGCCGCTTACCTCGCCCAGGTCGAGCGGGTTGCGGTCGAAGGTGGGGTACGACGGCATCCAGCCGGCGCGGGCGGACAGCGCCAGGCAGTCCGCGGCGGTCATCCCGGCGAACCGGCCCTCCCCGAGCGGTGAGGCGAGCACATCGGCGCCGAACCGGTCGTAGCGCCACTGGTCGGTGTGCAGGTACCAGTATCCGGTGCCGATCGCCTGCCGGGGCGGGCGCGACCAGTCGGAGGCGGCGGCCAGCGTCGCCCAGCCGGTCACCGGGCGGCACTTCTCCTGGCCCACGTAGTGCGCCCAGCCGCCGCCGTTGCGGCCCTGGCAGCCGGTGAGCTGGAGCAGGGCGAGGAAGGCGCGGTAGATCGTCTCCGAGTGGAACCAGTGGTTGGTGCCCGCCCCCATGATGATCATGCAGCGGCCCCGGGAGCGCTCGGCGGTCCGCGCGAACTCCCGGGCGATCCGCACGCATTGGGCGGCCGGGACGGAGGTGTGCGTCTCCTGCCAGGCGGGGGTGGCCGGGGTGCGGGCGTCGTCGTAGGAGGCGGGCCAGTCGCCGGGCATCCCAGGCCGGGCCACCCCGTACTGGGCCAGCAGCAGATCGTAGACGGTCGTCACCAGCGGGCCGTCCGCGCCGCCCAGCCGGGTGGCCGGCACGCTGCGCCGCAGCACCTCGCCCCGCCCCTGCCCGTGCGCCCCGCCCTCGGTGTCGAACCGGGGCAGCAGCACCTCCACCGGCACCGCGACCTCGCTGCCGTACAGGCTCAACCGGGGCCGGATGTCGCCCAGTTCCAGGTTCCACCGGCCCTCGCCGGACTCGGTCCAGCGAAAGCCCAGGGAGCCGTTCGGCACCACCGCGCGGCCGGTCGTCTCGTCCAGGACGACCGTCTTCCACTCCGCGCCCTCCCCGCCCCGGCCGATGTCGGTGGCGCGCAGGAACTTGGCCGGTACCCACGCCCCGTCCCGCTCGGCGAGCGTCACCAGGAACGGCAGGTCGGTGAACTTCCGTACGTAGTCGGTGAAGAACGGTGTCTCCCGGTCGACGAAGAACTCCTTGAGGATCACCTGGCCCATCGCCAGGGCCAGCGCGCCGTCCGTGCCCGGGTGCGGGTGCAGCCAGGTGTCGGCGAACTTCGTGGCGTCCGCGTAGTCCGGTGAGACCACCACCACCTTCTGTCCCCGGTAACGCGCCTCCGCCATCCAGTGCGCGTCCGGGGTGCGGGTCACCGGCACGTTGGAGCCCCACATGATCAGATAGGCGGCGTCCCACCAGTCGCCGGACTCCGGTACGTCCGTCTGGTCGCCGAAGACCTGCGGGGAGGCCACCGGGAGGTCGGCGTACCAGTCGTAGAACGACAGCATGGAGGCGCCGATCAGCGAGTGGTAGCGGGCGCCGGCCGCGTGCGACACCATCGACATCGCCGGGATCGGGGAGAACCCGGCGATCCGGTCGGGGCCGTGGGTCCTGATGGTGTGCACCTGCGCGGCGGCGACCAGTTCCACCGCCTCCTCCCAGCGCGCCCGCACCAGGCCGCCCTTGCCGCGCGCCCGCTGGTAACGGCGGCGCCGCTCGGGGTCGTTCTGGATGTCCGCCCAGGCCAGCACCGGGTCACCCAGCCGGTGCTTCGCCTCCCGGTACATCCGGAGCAGCACGCCCCGGACGTAGGGGTAGCGGATGCGGGTGGGCGAGTAGGTGTACCAGGAGAACGCGGCGCCGCGCGGGCAGCCGCGCGGCTCGTACTCGGGCCGGTCCGGGCCCACGGAGGGGTAGTCCGTCTCCTGGGTCTCCCAGGTGATGATCCCGTCCTTGACGTACACCTTCCACCGGCAGGAGCCGGTGCAGTTCACGCCGTGGGTGGAGTGCACCACCTTGTCGTGGCTCCACCGGTCCCGGTAGAAGGCGTCCGCCTGCCGGCCGCCGGTCAGGGTGACGCTGTGCAGGTCGGGCGCGGGCGTGCCGGGCCGGAAGAAGCGGCCGGCGGACAGCAGGGCCGCGCCGGGCTCCCTGGGCGGTCTCCGCGTATCGGTCACGTGCGCTCCCTCGGTTCACCCCGTACCTCAGAACCTAGGGGCTGCCCCGGAAGGCCACCTGTCCGGAGACCCGTACGGGTCACGCCGGGCGGGGGCTCCGGGTCACAGGTGCTCGCGGTACTCCCGCAGCAGCTTCAGGGTGCGCCGGGCGGACGCGGCGCGGGCCGTCATGTGGTCCAGCACCTCCAGGTGCGCGGCCACCTCGCGGCGCGCGTCCAGATACAGCGCGCCGGTCAGGTACTCGGTGAACACCATGTCCGGCAACTCCGGCTCGGCGAACCGGAACAGCGTGAACGGCGCGTACGTCCCCGGGTGCGGGCCCGCCGCGAACTCGGCGATCTGGAGCGTCACCCGGTCCCGCTCGGCGTACTCCAGCAGCCGGTCCAGCTGGTCCCGCAGCACCTTCGGGTTCGTGCTCACCGGGCGCCTGAGCACCGTCTCGTCCATGATCACCCACAGGTGGGGCGGGTCGGCGCGGTCCAGCAGCCGCTGCCGTTCCATGCGCAGCGACACATGCCGGTCGACCGTCTCCGGGGAGGTCTGCCCGACGGTGCCCGCCTCCATCACCGCCCGCGCGTAGTCCTCGGTCTGGAGCAGGCCGGGGACGAAGTGCGGCTCGTAGGAGCGGATGATCCGGGCCGCGCCCTCCAGGCTGACGTACAGGCTGAACCAGTCCGGCAGCACGTCGTGGAACCGTTGCCACCAGCCGGGCTGGTTCGCCTCCTCCACCAGCCGGACGAAAGCCTCCGCCTCCTCGTCCGGCACCCCGTAGGTGGTCAGCAGCACCTGTACGTAGGGGATCTTCAGCGCGACCTCGGCCGTCTCCATCCGCCGCACGGTCGCCGACGCCACCCTCAGGACCCGGGCGGCCTCGTCGCGGCTGAGGCCCGCGGTCTCCCGCAGCTCCTGCAACCGCTTGCCGAGCACCACCTGGCCCACGGTGGGCGCAGCCCGCCGCTCACTCACAGCCACGCCCTCCCCTACGTGCCGATGAACGCGGGCAGCAGTCTGTCATGCGATCGCGCTCTCGCACATACGGCCTAGCCGAGAACGCGCCGGGGGGCGGTGGGGCGTGGCCGGATCGCCGATGGGACCCGCAGACCGTGCGCGCCGGTCGCGCCGGGCCGTGCGCGCCGGTCGCGCTTGTTGTGCCGGGCCGTGCGGACCGGTCGCACCGAGGTTCGCCGCGTACCGGGAGCGGAAGCCGGCTCGCGGCCTGCCACCCGCCGGGAGCGAACCCGGCTCGCGGTCCGCCGTGCGCCGGGGGGCCGGGGGCCGGGGGCCAAAGGCGGAAGTCCGCTCCGCCTCGGGCGTCGAACCGTCGTCAGGCGGCCTTCCCCGCCTCCTCTTCCTCCTCCTCGGCGGCGGCGGGGGCGGGGGCCAGCGGTACCTGGGGGCCGTTCAGCTCGTCCAGCCAGCGGCGCAGTATGCGGTGGATCTGCTCGGCGCCGACCGGTTCCGTCCCGTCGGCGGCCGGCGGGGACAACTCCGCCGGAGCGAGCAGGAACGGCCGGGACTGGGCGCCGCCGAGACCGCCGTGCGAGCCGATCTGCTCCTCGAAGGCGAGGACCTCGCCGTCGGCGGGGTCGTAGGCGGAGTTGACCATGATGTCGGCGGTGTGCGGGAAGGAGTGGGTGCGGCGGACGGCGTCGGCGGCACCGGGGCCGAAGCGGGCCAGCGGGCCCGGCTCCTCGTCCAGCCGGTCCAGCGGGATCTCCGCGCCGTACGCGCCGAGCACCACGCCGCCGTGCCGCTCGCTGCGCACCAGCAAAAAGCCGATGCCGGGGTGGTTGGCGAGGGTGGTGAGCAGGGCGGGGTGGCGGGCGTCGATCTCCTCCTTGGTCATCCGGTGCGGGACGTCCGGGAAGGAGACCAGGCCGAGGTTGCCGGAGGCCAGTACGACGGGCTCGCGACGGCGGCCCGGGCGGTGGTCCTCGCCCTTCTCCTCCACCGGGCGGCGCAGCGCGGCGCGGACGGCGGCGCGGGCCTCGGCACCGCTGTGCGTCTGCTCGGCCCGGCGCGGCACGGGCAGGCCGCAGCCGGCCCGGACCAGGTCGCCGAGGGTGAGGCCATAGCGGGAGCGGAACGTTTCTCCGGGGCTCTGCCCGTGGTCGGACAGCACGACGATCCGGTACGGGCGCGGGGCGTGCTCGGCTACGCGCTCCAGCAGGGCCAGGCAGCGGTCGAGGCGCTGGAGGACCTTCTCGGCGTCGCGGCTGCGCGGGCCGGAGTGGTGGGCGACCTCGTCGTAGGCGACGAGGTCGGCGTAGACGGCGGTGCGGCCGGCGAGCATGTCGCCCATGACCGCGGCGACGACGACGTCCCGTTCGACGACGGTGGCGAAGGCCCGGATCAGCGGGTAGAGGCCGCCCCGGCCGACCCGCGGGCGCTGCCGGCGCAGCCGGGCCCGGGTGGACTGGCCGATCTCGCGGGCCACCTCGGCGACGAAGGACAGGGCGGTGCGGACGGCGTTCGCGGGGTCGGAGAAGTAGGCGAAGTAGCCGGCCCGGGAGCGGTTGTCGCGGCCGCGGCGGCGGGTGGCGATGGACAGCACCAGGGCCTGTTCGCCGGCGCCGCCGCTGAAGAGGTTGCCGCGGCTGGCGCCGTCGACGGCGAGCAGTCCGTCGTGACCGGTGCGCAGGGCGGCGCGGCGCTGGAGCTCGGCCGCGCTGGTCGGACGGTTGCTGACCATCACCTCGCCGCGGTCCTTCTCGTACCAGCGGAAGGCCGGCACGTCGAAGGTGCTGCCGTGCAGAATCCCGAGCTGACTGGCACCGGTCTGACTGGACCAGTCGGTACGCCAGGGGGTGAGGCGGTAGGCGGGCGGCGCGGGGGCGGGGAGGGGGGCGCCGGTCTCGTGGGGGGAGCGGGCGGCTGTGGCCTCGGGGGCGACGGTGGGGCCCTGGGCCGGGCGGGGGGCTGTGGCCTCCTGGGCGACAGTGGCCCCGTGGGCGGAGCGAGGGGCTGTGGCCTCGGGGGCGGCGATGGGCTCCTGGGCCGAGCAGGCGGTGGTGGCCCCGTGGGCGGAGCAGGCGGCGGTCGGTCCGTGAGTGGGGTGGCCGGGAGCGGCTGCCGGGTGCGGGCCGTCTTCGGTCGGTCTCATCGCGTCGGCTGCCGGGCGGGAGCCGACGCGGGCCGGCCGTATGCCGTCGGCTTCCGGCCCCGAGCCGCCACGGGCCGGCCGTGTGCCATCCCTGCCCGGACGCACCCCACCGGCCACCGAACGCGCACTGTCCTCACCCGTGCCCCCCGCGGCCCCGCCCACCGGCCGTGCGCCCTCCGTCCCCGGACGCACCCCACCGGCCGCCGGACGCGCACTGTCCTCACCCGTGCCCCCGGCGGCCCCGCCCACCGGCCGTGTGCCGGCCGTGCCCGGGCGCGTCCCGCCGGTCGGTGGGCGTATGCCCTGTGTGGTGGGTTCGACGGGCTCGCCGGCCGGGGACAGCCAGCGGGCGACCGTCGGCATCAGGCCCTTGTGGACCGCGTCCGTGAGGACGTCGTGGCCGACGCCGTCGAGCTGGACGCAGACCAGGCCGGGGGTGGTGGGGCAGGGCGGGTGGGCGCGACGGCCGCGGGTGGCGAGGCGGTGCAGCCGGCGGCGGTAGGCCTCGTCGTCGCGCACGGCGAGGGCCGCGCCGGTCGCGGAGGCGACGGCGGACATCACCGCAGCCACGATGACCGCGGTCTCGGGCGCGGCCTCGCCCCGGCCGGAGGGGTTGACGCGCAGGGCGAGCAGCAGCAGGGAACCGTTGAGGAAGAAGACCAGCAGGCCGAGGACGAACGCCGGCACCAGCAGCAGCAGACGGACCAGCAGCGGCCAGACCACGGCCGACAGGATGCCGAAGGCGCCGGCACCGCAGGCGGCGGCCAGGGCGTTTCGGGTGACGCTGCCGCCGTCGGCGGACTGGAGCCGGAAGTCGGGCAGGAGCCCGGCGAGGACCAGCATGGTGACGGTGGAGACCGCCCACACGGCGACGCTTCGTCCGACCTGACTGGCGGTCCGCCGCCACCGCATGCCCCGCACGCCGTACACCTCACAACCGGGCCCTTCCCGCCCCTCGGGCCGGGAGGGCCCTCCTCTCACTCCGGTGGGCCGGTCGGGCCCGGCTCCACCTTGTCACACGGGGCGCCGGGGTCACCGAGGTCACGGGGTCACGGGGTCACGGGGTCACCGGCCGTCGTAACCGGCCGTCGGCATGGACAGGCGGCGGTGCACCCGGGCCTTCATCTGCGCGTCGTACGCCGGCTCGGCGCGCCCCACCGTCTCCACGCGCACGCCCCGGCGCGCGCACTCGGCGGTGAACTCCTCCACCGACGACAGGGCCCGGCGCAGCACCCTGAGGCTCGGCGCGACGAACACGTCCACCCCGGGGCGCACCCCCTCCCACAGCGCGCAGTGATCGAAACGCAGACCGCCGACGAGGAGTTCCCGGGCGATGACGTAGCCGCGCTCGGCGGCCCAGCGGGCGCACATCGCGTGCTGGCTCCGGGAGTCCACCAGGAAGGGGTCGGCCTCCAGCTCCTCCAGGGGCGTCAGGCTCGCGATGGCGGTGACCCGCACCGGCGCGAGCGTGCCGAAAACCCCTCGCGGCTGTCTCATGGCGTCCCCTCACCTCCCGTTTTCGCCGCCGACCCTACTCCTGCCCGTAGGCTTCGGGGAGTCGCGCGAAGGAGGCGAAAGAAGGTGCCGGTGGAGATCACCTGGTGGGGTCACGCCACCTGCGTGGTGGAGGATACGAACATCCGGGTGCTCACCGATCCCCTGTTCGCCCGCCGGCTGGCGCACCTGCGCCGCCGCCGGGGTGCCGTGCCGCCCGCCGAAGCCCGCCGCGCCGACCTGGCGCTGGTCTCGCATCTGCACGCCGACCATCTGCACCTGCCTTCACTGGCCTGCCTCGCCCCGGGCACGCGCCTGCTCGTGCCCCGGGGCGCACCACGGGCGGTGCCCGGACTGCGCCGGCTACGGCAGCTGCGGGTCACCGAGGTGGTGCCCGGCGACGAGGTACGGGTGGGCGAGGTGCTGATCCGGGTGGTGCCGGCGCTGCACGACGGGCGGCGGCTGCCGGTGGGCCCGCGCCGCTCCCCCGCGCTGGGGTACGTCGTGGAGGGCGAGGCGCGGACCTACTTCGCCGGCGACACCGGGCTGTTCGACGAGATGGCCGAGCGGGTCGGCCCGGTGGACGCGGCGCTGCTGCCGGTGGGCGGCTGGGGGCCGTATCTCGGGGAAGGGCACCTCGACGCGGGGCGGGCGGCGCGGGCGCTGGCCCGGCTGGCGCCGCGGCTCGCGGTGCCGGTGCACTACGGGACGTACTGGCCGATCGGCATGGACGCCGTGCGCCCGCACGAGTTCCATACGCCGGGTGACGAGTTCGTACGGCTGGCGGCGGTGGCCGCGCCGCAGGTGGCGGTGCACAAGCTGGCGCACGGCGAGAGTGTGCGGCTGGAGGTCGCGCGGTGACCTGGCTCGCCGCCGCGTCGGCCGCCGTGGCCCCCGAGACCACACAGCAGGCGGCGGGCTATCCGTCGTTGTTCCTGCTGGTGCTGATCGGCGCGCTGGTGCCGGTGGTGCCGACGGGCGCGCTGGTGAGTTCGGCGGCGGTGGTCGCGTTCCACCAGCGGGCGCCGTACGCGCCGGCGCTGGTGTTCGTGACGGCGTCGCTGGCCGCGTTCCTGGGGGACGCGGCGCTGTACTGGCTGGGCCGGCGCGGGCTGCGGTCCAGGAGCGGGTCGCGGTGGCTGGCGGCGATCCGGGCCCGGGCGCCGGAGGAGCGGCTGGCGGGGGCGCGGGAAAAGCTGGCCGAGCACGGGACCGCCGTGCTGGTGCTGTCCCGGCTGGTCCCCGCGGGGCGGATACCGGTGATGCTGGCGTGCCTGATGGCCCAGTGGCCGCTGCGGAGGTTCGCGCGGGGCAATCTGCCGGCGTGCCTGGCCTGGGCGGCCACGTACCAGGTGATCGGGATCGTGGGGGGTTCGTTGTTCGCGGAGCCGTGGGAGGGGGTCGTGCTGGCGGTGGCGCTGACCGTCGTGATCAGCGCGGCGCCCGGCGTCTGGCGGCGGGTCCGGGCTGCCGGGTGAGGGCTCGGGGCGCGGCGCGGGGGTCGCTCGCGGAGCCGCTGTTCAGCCCAGCACCCGCGAAGCGCCGACCGGGAGGTCCCACAGGTCTTCGCGCTCCAGCCCCGCCTTCTCCCAGGCGGCCCGTACCCGGGTGAGCGGTTCCAGGACCGGTTCCGCCGAGAGGATGAACGTGCCCCAGTGCATGGGGGCCATGCGGCGGGCGCCGAGGTCCAGGGTGGCCTGGACCGCCTCCTCGGGGTCGCAGTGGACGTCGCTGAGCCACCAGCGGGGGTCGTAGGCGCCGATGGGCATCAGGGCCAGGTCGATGCCGGGGTAGCGGCGGCCGATGCGGGAGAACCAGTGGCCGTAACCGGTGTCGCCGGCGAAGTACAGGCGCTGTCCGTCCGGGGCGGTGAGGACCCAGCCGCCCCACAGGCTGCGGCAGGTGTCGGTGAGGGTGCGCTTGGACCAGTGGTGGGCGGGGACGAAGTCGAAGCGGGTGCCGGACAGTTCGGCGCCCTCCCACCAGTCCAGCTCGGTGACGCGGGTGAACCGGCGGCGGCGGAACCAGCGGCCGAGGCCCGCGGGCGCGAACACCGGGGTGTCGCGCGGGAGTCTGCACAGGGTGGGGGCGTCCAGGTGGTCGTAGTGGTTGTGGCTGATGACGACCGCGTCGACGGGTGGCAGGGCCTCCCAGGGCACGCCCACGGGGGTGATGCGGGCCGGGGTGCCGAGGATACGGCGGGACCAGACCGGGTCGGTGAGGACGGTCAGTCCGCCGATCCGGACGATCCAGCTGGCGTGTCCCGCCCAGGTGACGGCGAGGGTGCGGGTGTCGACACGGGGCAGCGGGCCCGGCTCGCAGGGCACCCGGGACATGTCGGCGAGGCCGTCGGGGCCGGGGCGCACGGCGCCTTCGCGGGCGAACCGGGCGAGGGCCTTCAGACCGGGCAGCGGCGCGGTCAGCCGGTCGTGGAAGGTGCGCGGCCACACCCGGTGCTCGCCCAGCGGGCGGGGCTCTGCCAGCGGGGGGAAGGGGGCGGCGAGGGGGGCCGGCGTGCCGGGCGCGCCGGGTGCCGTGGCCGGGCCGGGCTCGTGCGTCTGCTGCGTCATCGAGGAGGCTCCCATCGCTGAGCGTCGTCGCGGAGATCGTCGAAGGCCGACCTCAGGGACACCAACGCGCCGTGCACCTGCGGCAGTTCCAGCGGCGCGGGGGTCACGAGGCATTCCGTGCGCTCCTCGTCCGTGCCGCCCAGCAGGGGCCCGGTGGCGAGCCGTACGCGCAGTGCCCCGAGGTCGTCGCCGAAGCGGTGGCCGCCGGGCGCGGGCATGCCGAGCCGGGCGGTGAGGAAGTCCTCCAGTTCCTGGGCGTCCCCGACCCCTTGGGCGGCCAGCGGTTCGCGCAGTGGCCCGAGGTCGGCGTACAGGTGGCGGCCGGCCTGCGGGGGCCGGGCGAGCGCGCCGGCGGCGACCACGGCGGCGTGGGCGGCCGCGGCCACGCGCGCGTGCAGCCGGACGGCGGCCTCCCGGCGTCCGGTGACGGGCGGCGGCTCGTCGAGGGCGTAGCAGGCCGCCGCGGCGACGGGTGCGGCGAGCCGCGCGCCGAGGGCGGTGAGGACGTCGAGCACGCGCGCGTGCAGCTGCCGTCCGGCCGCGGTGGCCGGGAAGCGCGCGACGGCGGCGGGCCAGCCGGCGGGCAGCAGGGCGCCGGCCAGGTCGGTGACGACGGTGACCTCGTCGGGCCACATCTCGGCCGGGCTGAGCAGGACGGTCTCGTGCGGTGCGTGCAGGGTGTCGCGCCAGGTCTCGTCGCTGACCAGGTGCAGGCCCTCGGCGGTGGCGGCCTCGACGGTCTCGTGCAGCAGCTCGGGCGGGGCGACGGTGGCCGTGGGGTCGTCGGCGACGGACAGCACCAGCAGCCGCGGGTCGCCGCCCTCGGCACGGACCCGGCGCACGGTCTCCAGCAGGGCGTACGGGTCGGGGACGCCGCCGCTCTCGGCGGGGGTCGGCACATGGAAGACGGGCCGGCCGAGGAGCCGGGCGTACGGTGCCCACCAGGCGGCGCAGGGGCGGGGTACGAGGATGTCGGCGCCGTCGCCGGCCAGCGCGGCGGTGATGGCGAGCAGCAGGGCGGGGGCGCCGGGACCCGCGGCGATCCGGTCGGGGACGCAGGACAGTCCGCGGCGGGTCCAGTAGCCGCAGGCCGCCTCCAGCAGGGCGGGGGCGCCGCCGACGGGCTGGGCGTCGGCGCGGCCCGCGGCGGCGGCGAGTACGGCGGAGAGTTCGGGCAGCACGGGCAGGCCGTCGGCGGGGAGCGGCGGACCGTACCGGACGGGGCCGTGGTCCTGCGGGCGGCGGTCCGGGCCCACCTCGTCCCGGCGGCGGGCGGCGCCGAGGCCGTCCCGGCGGTCCCGCCCGGGGTCCCTCCGCCGCATGTCCGCCTCCGCGAGTCCGTGGTGCCGTCGTACCGTCCCGCCCGGGCCGGGCGTTCCGCGTGGCCGTCGTACCGCCTGGTGTCCGGCCGGGGTCGCCGGTCCGTGGTTCCGGGCCGTGCGTGCCGTGGCCGTGCGTCCCGGGTCCGGTGGTCGCGGGGCGGATGGTGCCGGCGGGGCCCTGCCGGTGCCCTCGGGACGGCGTGTACCCGGCGGACGGCGCTCCATGGGCGGCGGCCGGTGTCGCCGGGGTCACATCCCGGTGGCCCGCTCCGTCGCGAGGCGCGCGCGGCCGTACAGCCGGTAGCCTGCGCCCGCGCAGGCGGCGGCGATCAGGGCTGCGCCGGCGAGGAGTGCGGGGACCGAGTCCTCGAAGGTACCGCCCGCTCCGGCGTCCACGCCGTGCTGGACGCCGGCCGGCCGGCAGCCGTCGGCGTCGGGGGCCGCACGGCAGGCGGAGCCGCCGTCGGAGCAGGCCGCGTCGCGGGACTCCCCGCACTCCCGCCCGCCACCGCCAGGGCCACCACCGCCCGCGTCCCACCCGCCGCCCTCCGGGCTCCCGCCGTCCCGCCCCCCGGTGCCCTGCCCCCCACCGACCTGCCCTCCGCCGACCTCGCCCCCGCCGACCTCGCCGGCCCCGTCCCGTCCGCCGCCGTCCTGTCCTTGGCCGGCCGGACCGGACCCGTCCCACCCCGAGCCGTCCGGTCCCCCGCCGACCTGTCCGGTGCCCTCCTGTGCCAAGCCGTCCCACCCCGTGCCGTCCGGCCCGGCCGCCTCCTTCCCCGCGCCCCCCACGGCTCCGGCGTCCGGGACGCCGCCCCCGTCCGGCCCGGCCGGCTCGCGCCCGCCGGCCGCGAGCGAGGGGTCCTCGCACCCCGGGCCGCCCGCGGTCCCGTCGCCGGGGGTTATGGGCGCGGCGCCCGGGGCTCCCGGTACCGGCACGGGCAGGGGTAGGGGCAGGGGCCCGGCAAGGGGGTCGCAGGACGCCGGGAGCGGGACCGGGGCGGCGGACGCGGCGGGCCCGGACAGGGCGAGCACGGCACCGGCGGCGAAGGCGGCGGACAGGGCGGCGCGGGCGGTGCGGCGCATGGGCGGGGCTCCTCGCGGGGTGCGGCGGGCGGTCGGACGGCCGTAGCCGACGCACCGGCACCACGGCGACGCGTGCGGCACCCGGCCCCGCGGGGACGGTCGTACCGCGGCGACGCCGCACGGCGCCCCGGCCACGGGGGCACGGTCGGTGTGCCCTCGCTGCCATGACAGCCCGCGCGGGGCCGCACCGCGCGCGGCCGGAGCCCATTCGCGCGACACGCGGGGCCGCCCGGGTGACGCAGGGGCCCTTGCCGTACGGCCCTTGCCGTGCGTGGTCCCGCCCGCACCGGAGGTTTTCCGTCTGCCGCGCAGGTCACTCGGTACGGGCTGACCGGATCGTCCGCTTCGCTCTCCACCGGGAGGTCTGTCCATGAGCACCAAGGTCTCGGACCACATCCTCGAACGCCTGCGCGCATGGGGCGTGGAGGAGGTCTTCGGCTATCCGGGCGACGGCATCAACGGACTGCTCGCCGCCTGGGGCCGCGCCGAGGACCGGCCGCGGTTCATCCAGTCCCGGCACGAGGAGATGTCCGCCTTCGAGGCGGTCGGGTACGCGAAGTTCAGCGGGCGCATCGGGGTGTGCGCGGCGACCTCCGGACCCGGCGCCATCCACCTGCTCAACGGCCTGTACGACGCGAAGCTGGACCACGTACCCGTGCTGGCCATCGTCGGCCAGACCAACCGGACCGCGATGGGCGGCTCCTACCAGCAGGAAGTCGACCTGCACTCGCTGTACAAGGACGTCGCCTCGGAGTTCGTCGAGACCGTGACGGTGCCCGAGCAGCTGCCGAACGTGCTGGACCGGGCGATCCGTACGGCGTACGCCCGGCGCTGCCCGACCGCGCTGATCATCCCGGGCGATGTGCAGGAGCTGGACTACTCGCCGCCCACGCACGCGTTCAAGATGGTGCCGTCCAGCCTGGGGATGAGCGAGTTCACGGCGACCCCGACCGACGAGGCGCTGCGCCGGGCGGCGGACGTGCTCAACGCGGGCGAGAAGGTGGCCATCCTGGTCGGTCAGGGCGCGGCGGGGGCGGTCGCGGAGGTACGGGAGGTCGCCGAGCTGCTCGGCGCGGGGGTGGCGAAGGCGCTGCTCGGCAAGGACGTGCTCAGTGACGAGCTGCCGTATGTGACGGGCCCGATCGGGCTGCTCGGCAGCCGGCCGTCGTACGAGCTGATGCGGGACTGCGACACGCTGCTGACCATCGGCTCGTCGTTCCCGTACACCCAGTTCATGCCGGAGTTCGGCAAGGCGCGCGCGGTGCAGATCGACATCGACGCGCACATGATCGGCATGCGCTACCCGTACGAGGTGAACCTGGTCGGCGACGCGCAGGCCACGCTGCGCCGGCTGATCCCGCTGCTGAAGGCGGACGGACGCGGGCGCGAGTGGCACGACACGGTGTGCGCGAACGTGAAGCGGTGGCACGCCACGATGGAACGGCGGGCCGCGGTGTCGGCCGACCCGATCAACCCCGAGTACGTGGCCCGGTCGCTGGACGCGCTGCTGCCGGACAACGCGATCCTGACCTCCGACTCCGGTTCGGTCGCCAACTGGTACGCGCGGCACATCACGATGCGGCCGGGCATGCGCGGTTCGCTGTCCGGGACGCTGGCCACGATGGGCCCGGGGGTGCCGTACGCGATCGGGGCGAAGTTCGCGCACCCGGACCGGCCGGTGTTCGCGCTGGTCGGCGATGGCGCGATGCAGATGAACGGGCTGGCGGAGATGATCACGGCGGCCAAGTACCGGGACCGCTGGTCGGATCCGCGGCTGGTGGTGGCGGTGTGGAACAACCAGGACCTCAACCAGGTGACCTGGGAGATGCGGGCCATGGAGGGCGCCCCTTCGTTCCTGCCGTCGCAGTCGATCCCGGATGTGCACTACGCGGCGTTCGCCCGTTCGCTCGGGCTGACCGGCATCCGGGTGGAGAAGCCGGAGGACGTGGAGGCGGCCTGGCGGGCCGGGCTGGAGGCGGACGGGCCGGCGGTGCTCGAGTTCCTCACCGACCCCGCCGTACCGCCGATCCCGCCGCACGCCAGCTGGGAACAGATGGAGGCGACGGCCGCCTCCATCCTGAAGGGCGACGCCGACCGGGGTTCGGTGATCAAGCAGGGCCTGAAGGCGAAGGTGCAGGAGTTCCTGCCCGGCCGGGCCAAGCAGTGACCGTGCGGGACGAGTCCCGTTCCGGACGCGGGAGCCCGTGTCGGACGTGCGGTACCGGGTACGCGGTGCGGACCTTCGACCCTTGGAGGGAGATATGCAGCGAGGCAGTGACCGGCTGAACGTCCACCGGGACGACGAGATGAAGCACGAGCTGAAGGGGCTGCTGCGGTCCGGCCATCCCACGCGCGTGGAGGAGTGGCACGACCCGGAGCCGGCCGCGGACGACGACCCGGAGGTCTGGAGCGGCCCGGTGGGCGGCCTGGGGTCCCCGGCGTCACTGGAGCGGACCCGGCTGGAGCTGGCCCGGCACCTGAGCCGGCACGCCTTCCCCGCGAAGCCGGGCGAGCTGGCCCGGGCGCTGCGCCGGAGCAACGCGCCCGGTGCGCTGATCGACTCCGTCGCCGGTCTGCCCCACCAGGAGCGGTACGACAACCTTCAGCAGCTGGCCGAGGCGCTGGTGGGGGGCGCATGAGGGCACCGGTACCGGGTCTTCGCGGTGCGGACCAGGCGGCCGAGATCGCGCGGGGCGCGACCGTCGACGTCGGCGAGGTCACGACGCGTTTCCTGCTGTACGGGCTGCTGCCCGGCTGGTTCGTGCCGGGACTCGCCGACTGGGCGATGCACCGGCGCACCGGGATCGAGGACACGTCGGGGACGAAGGAGTCCCTGATCCATTCCCTGATGATGGCGGAGGTGGGCGTCCCCATCGCGCTCACCCTGCGCTACGAGGTCAACCCCCTGCTGCTGGCCGTGCAGTTGGGCGCGGCGGCGGTGCACGAGGCGACCGCGCTGTGGGACGTACGGACCGCGGAGGACAGCGACCGCGAGGTCAAGCCGATCGAGCAGCACATCCACAGCTTCCTGGAGTCGCTGCCGTTCGGCGGGCTGGTCTCCCTGATGTGCCTGCACTCCGACCAGGTGCGGTCCCTGCTGCGGGGCGGGCGCGGGGATCCGGACGCCTGGCGGCTGGTGCCGCGCCGCCGCCCGCTGTCGCCGGGCTATCTGGCGGGCATCGGGGTGGCGATCGGCGCGTGCGTGCTGCTGCCGTACGGCGAGGAGCTGCTGCGCTGCCGGCGGGCGGCCAGGGCAAGGAAGCGGCGCGCCCGGGCCCACCGGGCGGCGCTGCGGAAACTGAAAGGAGCCTGACACATCATGCGTATCGCGTTTCTGGTGGCACCCGAGGGCGTCGAGCAGGTCGAGCTGACCGAGCCGTGGAAGGCGGCCTCGGACGCCGGGCACGAGCCGGTGCTGGTGTCGACGCAGCCGGGGAAGATCCAGGCGTTCAACCATCTGGACAAGGCGGACACGTTCCCCGTGGACGAGGTGGTGGAGCAGACGTCGGCCGGTTCGTTCGGCGGTCTGGTGCTGCCGGGCGGGGTCGCCAACCCGGACTTCCTGCGGATGGACGAGAAGGCCGTCGCCTTCGTGAAGGACTTCTTCGACCAGGGCCGGCCGGTCGCCGCGATCTGCCACGCGCCGTGGACACTGGTGGAGGCCGACGTGGTGCGCGGCCGGGTGCTGACGTCCTGGCCGAGCCTGCGGACCGACATCCGCAACGCGGGCGGCACCTGGGTGGACGAGCAGGTCAAGATCTGCGACCACGGCTCCAACCAGCTGGTGACCAGCCGTAAGCCGGATGATCTGAAGGCGTTCTGCGACGCCTTCACGCACGTCTTCGCCGGTGCGGCCGGCTGACCGCCGTCCGCCCGTGTGCCACGGGGCCGGCCCGCTCGGCGGGCCGGCCCCGTCGTCTGCGCTGTGGGAGTTTGCAGCGCGGGGGTTTGCAGTGCCTCAGGTGCCGGACGCCTCCGGGGTCGCCGACTCGCCGCAGCCGCGCTCCCGGGCGCCCTCGCGGGTGCGGCCCGCGCTCACCAGGCGGCGGGGGTTGCGCCGCAGATACTCGCCCTCCAGCTGCGCCATCCGCTCGTTATGGGCCCGCAGTGCGTCGTTCGAGCCGTACAGCAGGGTGTCGTGGCGCGTGCGGTGGATCGTCTCCAGCTCCTTCATGAGCTGCTGGTCGTCCAGCCGGCTGGGGTCGACTCCGGTCATGGTGGTGCCCCGCTCGTCGTGTTCGTTCATGGGGTACGGGTACCCGCCCGGCATGCACTGCCCCCGAGTGATTTCCGGGAGGAATCCATGGAGCTCGCGTTCCTCAATCCACTGTACGAACATCCGGGGTGCTGGGCCTCCGCATACGTCGACCTGTCCCGGCACGAGGAGGACATGCACACCCAGCGCCGGCTGACGGCCGAGGCGGTGGCCCGGCAGCTGCGGGAGCAGGGCGCCGACGAGGCCACCTGCCGGGCGGTGCACGACGCGGTGGCGGCCCTGGAACGCAGCACCGAGCCGTACGGGCGGGCCCTCTTCGCGCGGGACGGCGAGGTGGTGCTCCAGGTGCCGCTGACCCAGGCCCCGCCGCAGGGCCTGGTGCGCTGGGGCACGCTGCCGCACGTCACCCCGCTGCTGGACCTGGCCGGTGAGGACCCGGTGGCGCTGGTGGCGTACATCGACCGCACGGGGGCCGACGTAGAGCTGCGCAGCGCGGTGCTTCGGGAGGAGGCCGGGCATGTGACGGGCAGCCGGCAGTGGCCGATGCACCGGGCGAAGGCCTCCGACTGGTCCGAGCGGCACTTCCAGCTGAAGGTGGAGGACACCTGGGAGCACAACGCGCGGGAGATCGCCGATGCGCTCGCGGCCTGCCAGGCCGAGACCGGCGCCGATCTGCTGATCCTGTGCGGGGAGCAACGCGAGTGCCGGTCGGTGCACGAGCAGTTGCCCGGCCGGGTGCGGGACCGGGCCGTGGAGACCGCGCACGGCGTGGGCAGCCGGCTGCTGCCGCGCGAGGTGGAGGAGATCCGGGCCCGGCACGTGCGGGAACGGATCCTGGCGGAGGTGGACCGGTACCGCTCCGCCCGGACGCCCGACGAGGAACATCGGGCGGCGGCCGTCGAGGGGGTGCCCGGGCTGATCGAGGCGGCCCGCGAGCACCGGCTGGCCGAGCTGCTGATCCTGCCGGACGGGCCGGACACCCGGCGCGAGGTGTGGATCGGCGAGGACCCGGCCCAGCTGGCGGAGCGCCTGACGGAGCTGAGGGACATCGGCGAACGGCAGGCCTGGCCGGCCCGGGCCGACGACGCGCTGGTGCGGGCGGCCGTGGTGACCGACGCGCCGGTGTTCTCGCTGACGCCGGTGCTGGCCGAGAGCGGCGAGGAGGTCCCGGCGGGCGGCATGGGCGCGCTGCTGCGCTGGCGGTGACGGCCCGGGGCGGGCCCGCCTTTACCGGGCCCGCTCGACGCGGCGCTCGTCCCAGACCGGTTCCGGGGTCTCGCGGACCCGGCCGTCGGCGCCGAAGACCAGGAAGCGGTCGAAGGAGCGGGCGAACCAGCGGTCGTGGGTGACCGCGAGGACCGTGCCCTCGAACGCCTCCAGTCCCTCCTGGAGGGCCTCGGCGGACTCCAGGTCGAGGTTGTCGGTGGGCTCGTCCAGCAACAGCGCGGTGGCGCCGGCGAGTTCCAGCAGCAGGATCTGGAAGCGGGCCTGCTGTCCGCCGGAGAGCCGGTCGAAGCTCTGCTCGGCCTGCCGGGTGAGTTCGTAGCGGCGCAGCCGGGACATGGCCGCCCCCCGGTCCTGGGCGTGGTCCTTCCAGAGGATGTCCACCAGGGTGCGGCCCTCCAGTTGGGGCTGGGCGTGGGTCTGCGCGAAGTGGCCGGGGACGACCCGGGCGCCCAGTCTCCACTCCCCCGTGTGCGCGACGTCCTCGCCGGCCAGCAGCCGCAGGAAGTGGGACTTGCCAGAGCCGTTGGAGCCGAGGACCGCGACCCGTTCGCCGTAGAAGACCTCCAGGTCGAACGGCCGCATCAGCCCGGTCAGTTCGAGCCCCTTGCAGGTGACGGCCCGTACGCCGGTCCGGCCGCCCTTCAGGCGCATGGTGATGTCCTGCTCGCGGGGCGGCTCCGGCGGCGGCCCGGCCTCCTCGAACTTGCGCAGGCGGGTCTGGGCGGCGGCGTACCGGGAGGCCATCTCGTGGCTGACGGCGGCGGCCTGACGCAGGGTCAGGACCAGCTTCTTCAGCTGGGCGTGTTTCTCGTCCCAGCGGCGGCGCAGCTCCTCGAAGCGGGCGAAGCGTTCGCGGCGGGCCTCGTGGTAGGTGGCGAAGCCGCCGCCGTGCACCCAGGCGTCGGCGCCGGCCGGGCCCGGCTCCACGGAGACGATCTTCTCGGCGGCGCGGGCGAGGAGTTCACGGTCGTGGGAGACGAACAGGACGGTCTTGCGGGTCTCCTTGAGCTGCTGCTCCAGCCACCGCTTGCCGGGCACGTCGAGGTAGTTGTCCGGCTCGTCCAGCAGCAGCACCTCGTCGGTGCCGCGCAGCAGCGCCTCCAGCACCAGCCGCTTCTGCTCGCCGCCGGAGAGGGTGCGCACCTCGCGCCACTGGGCACGCTCGTAGGGGACGCCGAGGGCCGCGGTGGTGCACATGTCCCACAGGGTCTCCGCCTCGTAGCCGCGCGCCTCGGCCCAGTCGGCGAGGGCCTGGGCGTAGCCGAGCTGGGCGGCCTCGTCGTCGACGGTCATCAGGGCGTGCTCGGCGGCGTCGACGGCCTGCGCGGCCTCCCGGATCCGGGGCGGGGCGACGGAGACCAGCAGGTCCCGTACGGTCGTCTCGTCCCGTACGGAGCCGACGAACTGGCGCATCACGCCGAGGCCGCCGGCGGCGGTGACGGTGCCGCCGTGCGGTTTCAGCTCGCCGGAGATCAGCCGCAGCAGCGTGGTCTTGCCGGCGCCGTTCGGCCCGACGAGGGCGACGACGGCGCCCTCGCCGACCCGGAAGGAGACATCGCCCAGCAGCGCCCTCCCGTCGGGGAGGTAGTACTCCAGGTGCGCGGCTTCCAGATGTCCCATGGGGAGGCATTCTGCGCGGCCCCCGGGTGCGGGGGCAAACGGGTATCGGCCGGGGCCGCGGGTGTCCCGGCCGCTACGGTGCCGTTCCCAGGGCCTCCCCGGCCGGGCCGCCCTCGCCGGCCGGTGCCACCACGGCGCCCTCCCAGGACAGGGCCTTCCAGCCGTCGGACGGGGTGCCCTCCAGGATGATCACGCCGGTGTTGCTCAGGGGGCGGGCCGCGGCGAAGGCCACGTCGACGTTGGCGGCGCGGGCGGCGGTCCAGACCCGGATCGCGGCGCCGTGGCTGATCATGGCGACGGTCCGGGCCCCGCTCGCGGCGGCCTCGGCCACCACGGCGTCGTACCGGCCCAGTGCCTGGGCGCCGCTCTCCCCGCCGGGCATCCGCAGCGCGGTGTCCCCGGACGCCCACGCGAACGCGGTGCGCAGGTACCGGCGGCCCTCCGGGGTGTGCCCGGGCAGCAGTTCCAGGTCGCCGGCGGACAGCTCGCGGATGCCGTCCCGGACCCGCACCTCCAGGCCGCGGGCGGCGGCCAGCGGGGCGGCCGTCCGCTGGGTGCGCACCAGCGTGGAGGCGTAGAGGGCGTCGATGTCCTCCTCGGCGAGCGCGCCGGGCAGCGCGGCGGCCTGCGCCTCGCCGAGCGGGGTGAGCCCCGGGCCGGGCACGGCGGTGTCCAGCAGGCCGTCCACGTTGGACGGGGTCTGGCCGTGCCGGACGAGCAGCAGCCGCATCCGGGGTTCACCTCCCGCGGTACACAGGAAACGGACCCTTCAGGGTATCCGCATGCCATGAGACCCGACCTGGACCTGACCGCCCCCGCGCCGTCCGCCGCCCGCGCCCCTCTGCGGGCGCTGCTCGACCTCGACGGCCGGCTGTTCGAAACCGCCGCCGCCTGGCACTGGCCCGGCGCCGAGAGGGTGCTGCCCCGGCTGAGCCGGGCCGCGAACCACGGCGTGCTGTGGTTCGCGTCGGCCGCAGCCCTGGCCGCGAGCCGTACGCCCCGCTCCCGCCGGGCGGCGGCCCGGGGCCTGGCCTCGCTCGGCCTGGCCTCGCTGACGATCAACACGCTCGGCAAGCGCTCGGTGCGCCGGGCCCGGCCGGTGCTGGACCCGGTGCCGCTGGTGCGGCGGCTGAAGCGGCAGCCGATCACCACCTCGTTCCCGTCCGGGCACGCGGCCTCGGCGGCGGCCTTCGCGACCGGGGTGGCGCTGGAGTCGCCGGCGTGGGGCGCGGCGGTGGCGCCGGCGGCGTTCTCGGTGGCGATGTCCCGGGTCTACACCGGGGTGCACTTCCCGAGCGACGTGCTGGCCGGGGCGGCGCTCGGGGTGGGCGCCGCCTTCCTGGTACGGCGGCTGGTACCGCCGCGCGCCCAGGTGCGGCTGCCCGCCCGGTCCCGGGCCGAGGTGCCCGCGCTGCCCGAGGGCGAGGGGCTGGTGCTGGTCGCCAACCGGGCCGCGGGGACGGCGGACCGGGTCGGCGCGCTGCACGACGCGCTGCCGGGGGCGGAGGTCGTCGAGTGCGCGCCGGAGGATGTCGCGGACGAGCTGGAGAAGGCGGCGGCGCGGGCCCGGGTGCTCGGGGTGTGCGGCGGCGACGGCACGGTGAACGCGGCGGCCCGGGTGGCGCTGCGGCACGGGCTGCCGCTGGCGGTGCTGCCGGGGGGCACCCTCAACCACTTCGCCGCCGACCTGGGCGTGGCGGACGAGCGCCTGCTGGCCCGCGCGGTCCGGCACGGCGAGGCGGTCCGGGTGGACGCGGGCCGGTTCGTCGCCGGGAACCGGGAGGGCCTGTTCCTGAACACGCTGAGCCTCGGGGTGTACCCGGAGCTGGTGCGGGTCAGGGAGCGCTGGTCGCACCGGATCGGCGGCTGGCCGGCCGGGGTGCTCGGCGCGCTGCGCGTGCTGCGGGCCGGCGAGCACCCGCTGGAGGTGGAGGTGGGCGGTGAGCCGCGGCCGCTGTGGCTGCTGTTCGTGGGCAACGGCGTCTACCACCGGATGGGTCTCACGCCGGGCCGCCGGACCGATCTGGCGGACGGGCTGCTGGACGTGCGGGTGGTGCACGGGGGCCGCAGGCCCGCGCTGCGGCTGCTCGCGGCGGCCGTGGCGGGCCCGCTGACCCGGTCGCCGGCGCACTCGGCGGTGCAGGTGAACCGGCTGCGGCTGACCGGTGTCGCCCCGGGCACCCCGCTCGCCTACGACGGCGAGGTCACGTCGGTGTCGGGCGAGGTGACGCTGGAGAAGCTGCCGGAGGCGCTGACGGTCTACCGCCCGGTGGGCGTCACCGGCTGACCCGCCCCCTCTCGTCCGTATTCTGATATCAGGGTCTCACGATCCGGCACGCGCGCGTACGGTGAGCACGTACCGGCGGGCGGGTACGGCCCGTCCGCCACGAGGGGTGAAGGGGTACGGCCATGCCGAAGGCACAGGAGACCGCCGTCTACACGCACGGGCACCACGAGTCGGTGCTGCGCTCGCACACCTGGCGGACCGCCGCCAACTCCGCGGCCTATCTGCTCGGCTCCCTGAAGCCCCACATGAGGATCCTGGACATCGGCTGCGGGCCGGGCACCATCACCGCCGACCTCGCGGAACTGGTCCCCGACGGCCATGTCACCGGCGTCGACCGGGCGCCCGGCGTGCTGGAGCGGGCCCGGGCCACCGCCGCCGGCCGGGGGCTGGCCAACGTCGACTTCGCGGTGGCCGACGTACACGGCCTGGACTACCCGGACGACACCTTCTGCGTGGTCCACGCCCACCAGGTGCTCCAGCACGTGGGCGACCCGGTGCGGGCGCTCCGCGAGATGCGCCGGGTGACGAAGCCGGGCGGGTTCATCGCCGTGCGCGACGCGGACTACGCGGCGATGACCTGGTATCCGGCGGTGCCGGGGCTGGACGACTGGCGGGACCTGTACGAGCGGGTGGCCCGCGCGGGCGGCGGCGAACCCGACGCCGGGCGCCGGCTGAAGGCGTGGGCGCTGGCCGCCGGACTGACCGACATCACCGCCACCACCGGCACCTGGACGTTCGCCACCGCCGAGGAGCGGGCCTGGTGGAGCGGCCTGTGGGCGGACCGCACCCTGGCCTCCGCGTATGCCGACCGGGCGGTCCAGGGCGGCCATGCCACCCCGAAGCGGCTGCGGGCGGTGTCCGAGGCGTGGCGGGAGTGGGGCCGGTGCGAGGACGGCTGGTTCGCCGTGCTGCACGGGGAGATTCTGTGCCGTAAAGAAGCCTGATTCGCGGATTTCCGGTAACACGGTCAGCAGGAGGTTTCACACTATGGTTCCCATTCTGCTGGTACTGCTTCTGGCTCTCGTTCTTTTCGGCGCCGGATTCGCCTTGAAGATTCTCTGGTGGATCGCCCTGGCGGTGCTTGTCGTCTGGCTGCTGGGTTTCCTGGTCCGCGGCACGACGGCCGGCGGGGGCAGGGGGCGCTGGTACCGGTGGTGAGATGACGCCCCGGGCGGCTCCCTAGTCGCGGGGCAGCAGCGGTCCGAGCGGCCCGAGGTCCAGGTTCAGGTCCTCGGGCCGCAGCCCGTAGCGGTCGCGCAGCTCGGCCATGCGCTCCTCCAGGAGCATCAGGGTGAGTCCGATCCGCTCCTCCTGCTCCTCGGTGAGCTCGCCGGTGTCGAAGCGGCGCACGGCCTGCCGCTCCATCAGCTGGCGCAGCAGTTCCACCACGGTCAGCACCAGTTTCACCAGGTCGCGCTCTACCGTGTCGGGTTCCAGGTCGAGCCGCTTGGGCTGGGTCACAGGGCCTCCTCGGACGGCTCGGCGGGCTCGGCGGGCAGGAGCCTCGGCTCGAAGGGCGAGGGCACGGCCGCGTTGACGGAGCTGATCAGCGCGTTCAGGTCGATGCGGACCAGGTCGACGTCCGCGATCCGCAGGGTGATGTCCCCGGTGATCACGACTCCGCCGGCCAGCAGCCGGTCGAGCAGGTCGACGAGCGCGATCTCGCGCCGTTCCACGACGGTCACGACACTCCCTCCGCCGCCTGCGCCGTACCCGCATCCCCGGCGGCCCCGGCATTCCCGGTATCCCCGGTGTCTCCCGTGAACGAATAGGCGGCCCACGGGCCGGTCAGTTCCACCCGGAACCCGGGCGCCTCGTCCTTCGTCCGGTCCACCAATTCCACGAATTCCTCGGAATGGGCCCGGGGCACCAGATAAGCGGCGTTCAGCACGTTCAGTCCCGACGCTTTGGAGAGCGCGGAATTCTGCGGAGGGTGCAGCCGGAAATCCTCGGCGTGCCCGGCGAGGCGCTCGTGCAGCGCGTGGGCGAACCGCTCGGCACGCTGCCAGGTCTCCTCCTTCGCCTGGCCGCGCGCCCGCCGCAGGCGCAGATAGTCCCGGCCGCTCGCGGGCTTCGCCGCGGCGGCGGGCTCCGCCCCGGCCGGCTCGGCGGTCTCCTCGGCGTACACCTTCACGCCCCATTCCACCCGGCCGTCGAGCCGGTCGAGCAGGGCCCGGAAGTGGTCCTCACGGGCCTCGATCATGACGCGTACGGCGCTGTCGTCACGGAAGACGGTGGCGAGCCGCAGCGGCAGAGGGGTGGTGACCGTGGTGAGCGCGTCGACCACGCCCTGGTGGGCCCGGGCGGTCGCGGCGAGCCAGTCCAGGTCCTCCAGATGGGCCTTCAGCGCCTCCTCACCGAAGTCGGCCTCCGGGACCGTACTGACCACGGCGACCAGCCCGTGGTGGTGGAGCAGGCCGGCCGGGGCGCCCGCGACGCCCGTCAGCTCGGCCTGCAAAGGCGTCACGAAGGGACGGCAGACGGCGTACACGTAGCGCAGTCCGGTCATGGGGCCTCCTTCGGGGCACGGCCCGGCTCAAGTTCCTCCAGCCGGGCGAGCCGTTCGCGCAGCTCGGCGTTCTCCCGGGCCAGCTCGTCGCGGCGGGCCCGGGAGGAGAGGGCGGGATCGCTCTCCCACCAGTCGATGCCCATCTCCTTGGCCTTGTCCACCGAGGCGACGATCAGACGCAGCTTGACGGTGAGCAGTTCGATGTCGAGCAGGTTGATCCTGATGTCGCCCGCGATGACGACACCTTTGTCGAGCACCCGTTCGAGGATGTCGGCGAGATTGGCCCCCGATGCCTGCCCGTAGGGCTCGGGCAGGCGGCTCGGTGTCGTCATCGACCGCTCCCACGCCCGGTGTACTCGGGTTCCTCTTCCTCGTCCTCCTCGTACTCGTCGTAGGCGCCCTCCGCCTCGTCCTCTTCGGGCTCTTCAGCCTCTTCGGGCTCCTCCGCCTCCTCGTCCTCGTACCCCTCTTCGTACTCCTCGGGCTCCTCGGGCTCCTCGTCCGCCTCGGGCTCCTCGGGCTCCTCGTCCTCGTCCCCGGGCTCCTCGGCGTCGTCCGGCTCCCGGTCCTCTTCCCCGGAGGAGCGCGCCTCGGGCTCCCGTTCCCGCTCCTCCTCGGCCACGGCGTCCTCGTGGCTGCGGACCACCTCGCCGTCGCGGATCTCGCCGCGCCAGGCGTCCTCCGCCTCTCCCTTGAGAGTGATGAAACGGGCGAAGTTCTTCAGGTCCAGCCTGGCCCGGCGGCCCTGGGCGCGCCAGATGTTGCCGGTCTTCTCGAACAGGCCGGTCGGGTAGTACTCGATGACCAGCAGCACCCGGGTGAGGTTCTCCTCCAGCCGGTGGAAGGAGACCACGCCCTTGGTGGTGCCCTTGGCGCCCTCCGACGACCACTGGATGCGGTAGTCGGGTATCTGCTCGGTCGTCTGCGCCTTCCAGCTGCGGGACGACCAGAAGATCTTCGCCTGCCAGTCGGAGTGGGTGTCGTCGGAGCGGCTCGCGCTCTTGACGCCCTTGGCGAAGGTGCTGAAGCTCTGGTACTGCGTCCACTGGTCGTACGCGGTGCGCAGCGGCACACCGACGTCGACGGACTCCATGATGACGGTGGGTTTCCTGCCCGCGCCGCCCTTCTTTCCCTTGCCGCCCCCCAGGTTTCTGACCGCGTCCATCACGTTCTCCTTGGCGCGGGAGGCGCCCAGCTCCAGCGCGGAGCGCAGCGGGCCCTTGCCCTCGGCCAGCTTGCGGCCGCCCTCCAGTGCCAGCTTGGCGAAGCCCGGGCTGTTGCCCTCGGCGATGTCGTTGAGCCGTACGGTGGTCTCGCCGAGCTTGCGGCCGACACCGGCCAGCAGCCGCTCGGCCTGCGCCATCATGTACGCGCGGGCCTCCTCCTTGAGCCGGTCGGCGGCCTCGCTGCGGGCGAGGCCGGCCAGCGGGCCCGCCGGGTTGCCGCCCGAGGCCCCGGAGGCCGTGGAGCGCAGGGTGTCGGTCATCGGTCATCGCCGCCCTTCGACTGCCGGGAGGCGGCGCCGCGGGCGGACCCGCCGGCCGCGGTCGTCCGCTTCGCCGCCGACTTGCCGGCCGCGCCGGTCTTCCTGCCCGCTCCCTTCGCCGCGGCGGACAGCGGCTTCCGGGCCGTCTTCCGGCCCGAAGCCTCGGAAGCCTTCTTCTCGGGTTCCTTCTTCTCGGGTTCCTTCCTCTCGGGGGCCCTCCGCTCGGGGGCCCTCCGCTCGGGGGCCTTCTTCCCGCTTCGCCCGCCGGGTGCCTCGTCCCGGGCGCGGCCCTTCGTCCCGGCGTCCTCGTCGCCGCCGGGCTCCCCGCGCTCGTCCGGCTCCTCGTCGGAGCCGGACGGGACGGCACCGGACAGCTGGTCGCGCACCCGGTCGGTGCGGCTGTGCAGCCGGTCGGCGAGCGAACTCATCCGCCGCTCGACCATCGCGCCGGTGGCCGCCTTGCCGACCCCCCGCAGATCCTCGCGCAGCTGGTCCCCGATCTCCTTGACCTGCGGGTTGCTCTTCAGCTGCTGGTTCACCAGGTCCGCGAGCGTCTTCGGGCTGAGGTTCAGTTTCTTCCCGGCCACCAGGGAACCGACCGCCAGTGCCATCTTCAGCTTCTTCGTGCGGCCGAGCAGATATCCGGCCCCTACGGCGAGGCCCAGTGCCGTTCGGTTCATCGTCCCGTCCCGTTGCCTGTCGTGTCGCCGGAGTGCAGGGCGGTCTCCAGCCTGTCGAGCAGTTCGTCCTCGCGCCGGTCGAACTCCTCCTCGGTGATCTCGCCCGCCTCCAGCTGCTCTTCGAGGCGGGCGAGCTCGGCCCGTACGGTGGCGGGGTCGTAGTAGATCCGTTCCGCCTCGCGGAGCACCTGCCTGACGGCCCACGCGCTGCCGCGCACGGGCGCGAGCGGCAGCATCAGTACTTCGCCGATCAGCCCCATGGTGTTCTCCTTCCGTCGGGCCGGGGAGCGCTAGCGCGCCCCGGCGTCCGCGCCGGGCGTACTGCCGGCGGGCTGGGCCGGGCCGGGTTCGACGAAGCTGTACGGCGGCAGCGGCCCGTGGACCCGCAGATCGAGGTGGGGGTGGCTCTGGCGGACCTCCTCCACGGCGGCCAGGAAGCGGTCGGCCGTATCCCGTGGCACGAGGTACGACACGTTCAGCAGCCAGCCGGTGGACTCGGGGCCCACGCTGACCGCGGACGCGGCCGGTGCCAGCAGGCCCCGCACCTGATCGGCGTCGTCGGCTTCCCTGGCCTTGACCAGACTGGCGACCAGCTCGCCGAGGCGGATCTTGTCCTCGTAGCTGCCTCCGCCGGAGCGGCGGTTGGCCTCGGCGAGGGCGCGCGCCTCGGTGTTCTCGGCCATCACCAGATGCAGCACGGCCTCCTCGACATGGGTGGCCTTGACGTTGTACTCGACCTTGCCGTCCAGCTCCCGCAGGCGTTCCGCGTAGTGGTCGGCCCGTTCGGTGAGCACCTGGACGACCGCGTCGTCGTCCGTGGCGACGCTGCCGAACCGCATGGGCAGCACGCACCCGCCGGCCCCGGCCTCGGCGAGCACGTTCTGGTGGGCGAGCAGGTCCCGGCGCTTGGGGCGCAGGTCCTCGGGGGCGTCGCTGACCAGGGCGGCCAGGTCACCGGCCGTCAGGACGCGCACGGGGCGGGGTGGCTCGCCGACGCCGGTCATGCCCTCGGGCAGCGCCGGGTGCGACCGGGCGGTGATCCCGTAGACATAGGTACTCACTCCTGCTCCTCCTTACTGCGCGCCGGAGCCTTGCGGGCGCGCGGCCGGGACTCGGTCTCCCCTTCCTGGCGGGCCTGGTTGAAGGCGTCGGATATGGTCTGGGCCGCACCGGACAGCGCGCCCTTGGACTTGCCCCGGGCGCCCTTCTCGGTGATCTCGCCGACGACCTCGGGCAGGCCGGGGCTCTTGCGCGGACCCGCCTCCAGGTCCAGGCGGTTGCACGCCTCGGCGAAGCGCAAATAGGTGTCGACGCTGGCCACGACGACTCGTACGTCGATCTTCAGAATCTCGATACCGACCAGAGAGACGCGGACGAACGCGTCGATCACCAGTCCCCTGTCGAGGACGAGTTCGAGCACGTCGTAGAGGCCGCTGCTGCCGCCTCCGCCTCCGCTCTGCTGTGCCGGAACAACAGTCATGCCGGCGATTCCTCCTCGTGCCTAGTAGGTGCACGGTCCGGGCGGCCGGGGCGCGCGGTGGGCTCAGCGGCCGCCGCGCGCATCGGCCCTGCCCCGTTCGTAACGGCGGACACGTCGGTAACCGGTCAGCTGCCCCTCGGGGTCCAGCTCGACCTGGTAGCTCGCCATCAGGCTCATGGTGTCGGGCACCCGGGCGAGCTCCAGCACCTCGACTTCGATGGACCAGCCGTCCTCGGTCTGCTCGAAGGAGGAGACGGTCTCGGGGACGAGTCCGGTGAGTTCGGTGAGCTGGGTGCGCGCCTGGCGCAGCACCTCCATGGGGGTCGGCCGGCGGCCGGCCGCCTCGTTCCGTGCGTTGTCGTGTGCGTCGTCGTCCGTGTCGTGCTCGTGCGTGTCGTGCTCGTGCGTGTCGTGCTCGTTCGTGTCGTGTGAGTCGTGTGAGTCGTGTGAATCCTGGGATTCCTGTGAACTCTGTGTATTCGGTGTGCTGTTTGTGTTCGACATGGCCACCTCTCCCCTGCGTGTGGCCGTTTCCTCCCTTGGCCAAACCTCAGGGGCGCATGTCATCGAGGCGGCGTCGGGCCGGGCCCAGCGAGCGGCCCCGCCGCGGCAGGCCGGCCCACGGTTCGGAGCGGGCCTGCTCGACCGCGTCGGCGAGGGTCCACCTGCGGGCGTCGAGCGCGGGATCGTCCACCTGCTTCCAAGCTAGGGGGACGGCGACCGGAGCGCCCGGGCTGGCCCGGACGGTATAGGGGGCGACGGCGGTCTGGGCGTAGGCGTTGCGCTGGACGTCGAGGTAGAGACGGCCGGCGCGGTCCTTCCTGCGGGCGGCCGTGGTGAGCCGGTCCGGGTGCCGGGCGGCGGCCAGTCCGGCGACGTCCCGGGCGAACCGCAGCACCTCGTCGGCGGCGTGCCGGCCGTCCAGTGGGACGACGAGGTGCAGACCGCGCGAGCCGGTGGTCATCGGTGCGGCGGGCAGGCCCAGCTCCGTCAGCAACTCCCGCAGCCATCCGGCGGTCTCCCGGACGGCGGCGAAGTCCTCCCCGGGCGGGTCGAGGTCGAAGACCAGCCGGTCCGGGTGGTCCGGTCCGCCCGCCCGGTCGGTGCGCGCGAGCCAGCGGTGCAGGGTGATACAGGCCTGGCCGGCGAGGTACAGGAGGGTCGCGGTGTCGTCGCAGACCACGTGGGTGACCGTGCCGCCCTCCTTGGCGACCTCGGCGCGGGTGATCCAGTCCGGGTAGTGCCGGGGGACGTTCTTCTGCATGAACCGCTCGCCGTCCAGACCGTCCGGACAGCACTCCAGCATCAGCGGACGGCCCCGCAGGTGCGGCAGCAGATACGGCGCGACGGACCGGTAGTACTCGGCGAGGTCGCCCTTGGTGTACTCGGGCACGCCGCCGCGGCCGGGGAAGAGGACCTTCCCCGGCCGCTGGATCTCCACCGTCCGCCGGCCCGCACGGATCGTCCGCGCGGCGCCGTGGCTCATCGCACGACCGCCTCCTCGACCAGCAGCCGGGCCGCCGCCGCGATGCCCGCGGAGTCGATGCCGGCCGCGTGCAGCTGCTCGTCCGGGGCGGCCGAACCCGGCATGGTGCGCACCGCCAGCCGGACCAGCCGGGGCGCCGGCCGGCCGTCGCCGAACACCTCCGCGACGGCGTCCCCGAGGCCGCCCTCCGGGTGGTGGTCCTCCACCGTGAGCAGGCAGCCGGTCTCCTCGGCGGCCCGGTGCAGGGTGGCGGCGTCGACGGGCTTGACCGAGTACAGGTCGACGACCCGCACGTCGATGCCCTCCTCGGCGAGCCGGTCGGCCGCCGTCAGCGCCTCGGGCACGGTCGCCCCGGCCGCGACGATCGTCAGCCGGTCGCCGTCACCGGAGCGCAGCGTCTTGCTGCCGCCGACCGGGAACTCCTCGTCCGGGCCGTAGATCACCGGTGTCTTGCCTCGGGAGGTGCGCAGATAGCGGATGCCGTCCAGCCCGGCCATGGCCGCGACCAGGTGGGCCGTCTGGTTGGCGTCGCACGGGTAGAGCACCGTGGAGCCGTACACGGACCGGAACATCGCGAGGTCCTCCAGGCCCATCTGCGAGGGCCCGTCCTGGCCGATGGCGACACCGGCGTGCGAGCCGACCAGGTTGATCCCGGAGCCGCTGATGGACGCCATGCGCACGAAATCGTGGGCGCGGGTGAGGAACGCGGCGAACGTGGCGGCGTACGGCACCCAGCCCCGCGTGGCCATGCCGACCGCGCTGGCGACGAGCTGCTGCTCGGCGATGTAGCACTCGAAGTAGCGGTCGGGGTGTTCCTTGGCGAACTCCTCGGTGCGGGTGGAGTCGCCGACCTCGCCGTCCAGCGCGACGACGTCGCCGCGGGCGGTGCCGAGCGCGGCCAGGGCCTTGCCGAAGGCGTCCCGGGTGGCGGCCTCCTCGCCCACCTCGAACCGCGGCAGCCGGACCGCCTCGGTGGTGAGGGAGCGCAGCGCGGCGGCGACCTGCGGTTCGCTCACCCGGATCCGCAGGTCGCGCTGCCCGCCGAGTTCGGCGATGGCCTCCTCCGCCTCGGGCAGCGGCTTGCCGTGCAGTCCCTCGCGGTCCTCCACGGCGGCGACGCCCTTGCCCTTGAGGGTGCGGGCGAGGATCACGGTGGGCTGCCCGGCGGTGGACAGCGCCTCCCCGTAGGCCCGGTCGATCTTGTCGATGTCGTGCCCGTCGATCTCGATGGTGTGCCAGTCGAAGGCCTGGAAGCGGCGGGCGTAGGCGTCCAGGTCGTGTCCGTGCCGGGTGGGGCCGCGCTGGCCGAGCCGGTTGACGTCCACGATGACGACCAGGTTGTCCAGGTTCTCGTGGCCCGCGTGTTCGGCGGCCTCCCACACCGAGCCCTCCGCCAGCTCGCTGTCGCCGCACAGCACCCACACCCGGTAGCCGGTGCGGTCCAGCCGCTTCCCGGCGAGCGCGATGCCGACGCCGACCGGCAGGCCCTGGCCGAGCGAGCCGGTGGCCGTCTCCACCCAGGGCAGCCTGCGGGGCGTGGGGTGGCCCTCCAGCCGGCTGCCGAGCTTGCGGAAGGTGACCAGTTCGCCGTCCTCGATCGCGCCGGCCGCCTTGTAGGCGGCGTACAGCAGCGGGGAGGCGTGGCCCTTGGACAGCACGAAGCGGTCGTTGGCGGGGTGTTCGGGGCGCTCGAAGTCGTAGCGGAGGTGGTTGGCGAGCAGGACGGCCAGCAGATCGGCGGCGGACATCGAGGACGTGGGGTGCCCCGATCCGGCGGCGGCGGACGCCCGCACGCTGTCCACGCGCAACTGCTGGCCGAGTTCGGCGAGTTCGTCGGTGTTCATGGGTTTCCTCGGTCTCCTTACGGGTGTGGTCGAGGGTCGGCTCGTGCGTTGACCGCGGGTCCCGCGGGTTCGGCCGGCCGGGCCCGGGCCGTCGGCGCGCGGGCGGCGCGCGGGGGCGGGGCGGCCGTCCGCCCCGCCGTGTACCGGCCGCACCCGGCGCGGCGGCACGGTGCCGCACCGGCGAAACCGGCGCCGACGATCACGACGCGAGGTCGGCTCACGGTGCGCCTCCGGCGGTGTGGCTCGTCCGAGGTCTTCCGCGTAACCGGGGCCGGGGCGGCCAAACGCCGGGCGGGCCATCGTTGCGCCGTCCGGGGGAGGCGCGCCGGGCGCGCCCCGGCGGCGTTTCGCGCGGGCGCGCCCGGTTACCCGGGGCCGGTCCGGGCCACGCACCCCGGGTCACACGGCGTCCGGCCGGACTACCGTGTCCGGCACGGACCGTCACGTCCGGTCCGGGCCACCACGTCCGGCATCGACCGCCAACGTCCGGTCCGGGCCACCGTGTCAAGCCCGGGCCACGCGCCCGGCCCGGACCGCATCACGACCGGCATCAGCCACGCGGAGGTTTCCCATGCCCGAATACGGCTATTTCCTGGCGGCCGAGGAACACGACCCCGCGGCCCTCGTCGAGCAGGCCCGGATGGCCGAGCAGGCCGGGTTCCAGACGCTGTGGATCTCCGACCACTACCACCCGTGGAACGACGCGCAGGGGCAGAGCCCGTTCGTCTGGTCGGTGATCGGGGCGCTGTCCCAGGCGGTGTCGCTGCCCATCGAGACCGCCGTGACCTGTCCGACCGTGCGGATCCACCCGGCGGTGCTGGCGCAGGCCGCGGCGACCAGCGCGGTGATGGCCCAGGGCCGCTTCCGGCTCGGCGTGGGCACCGGCGAGGCGTTGAACGAGCACATCCTCGGCGACCACTGGCCCCCGGTGCGGGTGCGGCTGGAGATGCTGGAGGAAGCCGTCGAGGTGATGCGCCGGCTGTTCACCGGCGAGGAGGTCAGCCACCACGGAAAGCACTACACCGTGGAGAACGCCCGCCTCTACACCGTCCCGGACGAGCCCGTCCCGATCGACATCTCCGCTTTCGGCCCCAAGGCGCTCTCGCTGGCCTCCCGGGTGGGCGACGGCTTCATCACGATGACGCCGGACCGGGAGATGGTCACCCGGTTCCGCGAGGACGGCGGCGGGACGAAGCCGGTCAGCGGCGGCACGAAGGTGTGCTACGGCACCGACCGGGACGAGTGCGTCCGTACCGTGCACCGCCTCTGGTACAATGAGCTGCTGCCCGGCGAGATGGGACAGGTGCTGCCCTCGCCCCGGCACTTCGAGCAGTTGCACGAGCTGGTCACCGAGGACATGGTGCGCCAGAAGGTCGTGTGCGGGGACGACGCCGAGCAGCACGTGAGCACGTTGCGGGCGTTCGCCGACGCCGGGTTCGACCGGGTGTACGTGAACCAGATCGGGCCGGATCAGCGGGGGTTCTTCGACTTCTACCGGACGAAGGTGCTGCCACAGCTCACCGGGTGAGCGTCAGGCCCTGTGGTGCGGGACCTCCGGCGGGGTCTCGGGCATCGGCGGGTACGGCATGCCCAGGCCCGACGGCGGGGCCGCCGGGGCGGTACCGCCCACGACCCGGTGCGGAGCGTGCGGGGTGTGCGGGGTGTGCCGGCCGTGGGCCGCGCCCCGCAGGCCGTACGCCGCCACGCCCAGCAGCGCCGCCGTGAGCAGGGCCGCGGCCCAGCCGGGCAGGCCGGACGCCAGGGCCAGGCCCACCGCGAGGGCCACCGCGCCGCCCGCGTACAGGGCGACGGCGCCCGAGGCGGCGTAGAGCATGGCGGTGCGGCGCTGCTTGCGGGACTGTTCGCGCAGTTCCTCCCGTACCGTCTCGCGTGCCACCTGGGCCAGCTCCTCGACCAGGTGCCGGTCCAGCTGATGTTCCAGGTTTTCCGAACGGTTGTTCATACCCTGCGGGTACCCGTCCCCCACAGCGGGTAACGCGGGGACCGTGCACGCCTCGGGCGGCCCCAACTAGGCTCCTGCGCATGGAGATTCTGGGCGCTTCGCTGCGCATCTGCGTCGACGACCTCGATACCGCCGTCCCCTTCTACGAACGGCTGACCGGCGGCAGCGCGCTGCGCTTCGCACGCGGTGGCGTCGAGGTCGCCGCGATCGGTTCGTTCCTGCTGATGAGCGGTCCGCAAGAGGAGCTGGAGATCCTGCGCAAAGTGGCGGCGACGATCGCGGTGAAGGACGTGGACGAGGCCCACCGGCTGCTGAGCGAGCTGGGCGCGCGGATCGTCGCGGGCCCGGTGCCGACGCCGGCGGGCCGCAATCTGCTGGCGGTGCACCCGGACGGGTCGGTGTTCGAGTACGTGGACCAGCGCGGCTGAGCCTGTCAGCCGCGCATCTCGGTGGTCAGGGCCCAGCGTTCGTGGTCGCGCCAGGCGCCGTCGACGTAGATCATGGCGGGTGAGAAGCCCTCCAGGCGGAACCCGGCGCCCCGGGCGAGGCCGATGGAGGCGGCGTTGCCCGGCTGGACGTTGATCTCCAGCCGGTGCAGGCCCAGCGGCCCGAACGCGTACCCGACCACCAGCTCCAGGCCCTCGCGCATCAGGCCCCGCCCCGCCGCGTGTGCGAAGGCGCCGTAGCCGAGCGCGCCGCACTGGAAGCCGCCCCGCACGATGTTGTTGATGTTGATGAACCCGGCGATGTCCCCGCCGTCGCGCTCGCACACCAGGAAGCCGGCCCGGGCCGGGTCGTCGATCAGCCGGCCCGCGTAGTCGGCGTACGCCTCGTCGGTGTCCGGCGGGAACAGCCAGGGCCGGTGCAGGTCCCTGCTCTCCCGGGCCCGGGCGGTGAACTCGGGGCCGTCTTCGAGAGTGAAGTGCCGGATGCCCACGCGAGGGCCTTCGGCGAGGTACGGGGACGGGACGTGCGGCATCCGCCCAGCCTACGGCGTCAGCGCAGGGCCGGCTCGTCCAGGGTGAGCGTGCCCGCCTCCGCGTCGAGGGCGGCGGCCACCCCCAGCGGAACGGTCAACGCTCCCTCGCAATGCCCGAATCCGACGTTCTCTGCGACCGGGACCCCGAGTCCGCCGAGCCGGTCGGCGAACAGGGCCCGCAGCTCCTCCCGGCCGGCGCAGTCCTCCCAGGAGCCCAGCAGCACACCGCGCACCCCGTCCAGCAGGCCGGCGCGCAGGAGTTGGGTGAGATACCGGTCCAGCCGGTAGGCCGGCTCGCCCACGTCCTCCAGGCAGAGCAGTCCGCCGCGTGCCGAGGGCCGGGCGTGCGGGGTGCCGAGTTCCGCGGCGAGCAGGGACAGGCAGCCGCCGAGGGTGACGCCCCGGGCCCGGCCGGGGACGAGGGCGGTGCCGCCGAAGGCGAGGGTGCGGACGGTCTCGGGCGCGAACAGCGTGGCCCGCAGGTGCTCCTGGGCCCGTTGGTTCTTGACGAAGTCGGCACCGGCCGCCATCGGCCCGTGCAGGGTGACCAGTCCCAGCCGGGTGGCGATGGCCTCGTGCAGCGCGGTGATGTCGCTGAAGCCGATGAACAGCTTGGGCCCGGCCGCGCGCAGGGCGTCCCAGTCGAGCAGGTCGATCAGGCGCTGGGCGCCGTAGCCGCCGCGGGCGCACAGCACCGCGTCCACCGCCGGGTCGCACCAGGCGTTCTGGAAGTCGGCGGCGCGGTCGGCGTCGGTGCCGGCGAGATAGCCGAGCCCGGGGTGCCGGTCCAGGACATGGGGGCCGGCCACCGGGTCGAGGTCCCAGCCGCGCAGCACGTCCAGGCCCGCCTGGAGCCGTTCCTCGGGCACCGGCCCGCTGGGGGCGACGACGGCGACCCGGGCGCCCGGGGCCAGCCGGTGCGGGCGGACGAGTTCCTTCACGGGGACAGCTCCGGCTTCGGTGCGGGCGGGTTCGGGTCCAGCCCGAACACCTGGGTGTACAGCGACAGTTCCGCCTCCAGGGCGCGGATCACGGTATCGGCGCGCCGGAAGCCGTGGCCCTCGCCCTCGAACGTGAGGTAGGTGTGCGGTACGCCCCGGCCGGCGATCCGGGCGAGGAGGCGTTCGCACTGCGCGGGCGGGCAGATGACGTCGTCCAGGCCCTGGAGCAGCAGGAACGGCACGGTGAGCCGGTCGGCGTGGGCGGTCGGGGAGCGTTCGGCGTACCGGGCGGGGACCTCGGCGCGCGGGCCGATGAGCGACTCCAGGTAGCGGGACTCGAAGTCGTGGGTCCCGCCGGGGCCCCAGCCGACGAGGTCCAGCACGGGATAGAGGATGGTGCCGCAGGCGTAGACGTCGGTGGTGGTCAGGGAGACGGCGGCGGTCCAGCCGCCGGCGCTGCCGCCCCGGATCGCCAGCCGGGCGGGGTCGGCGGCGCCCTCGGCGGCCAGGGCTCGGGCGACGGCCGCGCAGTCCTCGACGTCCACCACGCCCCACCGCTCGCGCAGCCGCTCCCGGTAGGCCCGGCCGTATCCGGTGGAGCCGCCGTAGTCCACCTCGGCGACGCCGATGCCCCGGGAGGTGAAGTAGGCGATGGTCAGGTCCAGGACGAGCGGGCTGCGGCTGGTGGGGCCGCCGTGCGCCCGGATCACGTACGGCGGGCGTTCGCCGTCGGGCGCGGTCCGCGCCGGGTGGTGCGGCGGGTACACGTGGGCGTGCACCTCGCGGCCGTCGGGCCCGGGGAAGGTGCGCACCTCGGGCCGCGGGTAGTAGGCGGGGTCGACGGGGTCGCGGTGGCGGGCGCCGGCCACCCGGGCGCGGCCGGTGACGTTGTCCAGCTCGACCACCTCGTACCCGGTGTGCGGGCCGGCGCCGACGGTGACGACGCGCTGGCCGTGTACGGCGAGGGTGGGGGCGCACTCGATCCAGGGGCCGACGGCGTCGACGAGCTCGCCGGACTCCGGGTCCAGTATCCCGAGCGCGGCCGGTCCGCGTCCGTGCAGGACCGCGAGCAGGCCGTTGTCCAGCGGCGCGAACCAGCGCAGCCCGAGCTGCCACAGGGGCCCGCCGAACTCCTCCTCGCGGGGGCACAGGGGGGTGCCGTCGCGGTAGAGGTTCCACCAGCCGCCGCGGTCGCTCGCGTACAGCAGCCGGCCGTCCGGGGCCCACTCGACCTGGCAGACGGACTCGTCCGGGCCCCCGGCGACCGTGCGGACGCCGGTCAGCCGGCCGTCGCCGGTCACGTCGGCGACCAGCAGTTCGGTGCCCTCCCAGGGCATCCGCGGGTGGTCCCAGCCGAGCCAGGCGGCCCGCCGACCGTCCGGTGAGAGCCGGGCGCCGGTGACGAACCGGTGCCGGGGCCCGGCGAGTTCACGGACGGCGGCGCGGTCGGCGGCGGCCGAGCCGTCCAGCGGTACGGCGGCCAGGACCCGCCGTACGTCGTCCGGTCCGTCCCCGGTGTGCTCCTCCAGCACGCACCACACCTCGCCGCGGGCCGGGTCCACGCGGGGCTCCGCCCAGCGCAGGCCGCCGCCCGCCGGGGAGACGGGGGTGAGCGGGACGGGCTCGCCGCCGGGCTCGTACCGGTACAGCCGCTGGTCGGCGAAGTGCGCGAACACGATCAGCGGCCGGCCGCCGGACACCGCCCCGGCCCAGGGCCGGCCGCCGTACTCGACGACCCGGCTGCGGACGTTCCACGGCGCGGGCAGCACGGTCTCCTCGGCGCCGTCCGCGCGCCGCCGGACCAGGGCCCGCCGGCCGCCCTCGGCCGGCCGGGGCTCGGTCCACCAGATCTCGTCACCGACGAACCCCACCCAGTCGGGGCGGCCGTCGTGCGCGGCGGCGAGGGCGGCGGTGACGGGCGAGGGCCAGGATCCGTACGGCGCGGTGCGCATCTGCTCCCCCATCGTCTAGGCCGCCCTCAGGAAGCGGTCCAGGACGCGGACGCCGAAGTGCAGCGCCTCGACGGGCACCCGCTCGTCCACGCCGTGGAACAGCGCCTGGTAGTCGAGGCCGACGGGCAGCTTCAGCGGGGCGAATCCGTAGCCGGTGATGCCGAGCCGGGAGAACTGCTTGGCGTCCGTACCGCCGGCCATGCAGTACGGCACCACGTGCCCGGCGGGCGCGAACTCCTCGACGGCGGCTCGCATCCGGGCGAACAGCGGGGTGTCCACCGGTGCCTGGAGGGCCACTTCACGATGGGCGAACTCCCAGTGGACGTCGGGGCCGGTGAGCCGGTCCAGGGTGGCGGCGAACTCCTCCTCGGTGCCGGGCAGATAGCGCCCGTCGACATAGGCGACCGCCTCACCGGGGATGACGTTGAGCTTGTAACCGGCCTCCAGCATGGTCGGGTTGGCGCTGTTGCGCACCGTCGCCTCGACCAGCCCGGCGGCGGGGCCGAGCTTCTCCAGCAACCGGTCCACGTCGGTGCGTCCGGCCTCGATGCCGTACAGCGCGGCGAGCCCGTCCAGGGCGGCCCGGACGGTGGGGGTGAGGCGCGGCGGCCATTCGTGTTCGCCGATGCGGGTGACGGCGGCGGCCAGCCGGGTCACCGCGTTCTCCCGGTTGACCTTGGAGCCGTGCCCGGCCCGGCCGTGCGCGGTGAGCTTCAGCCAGGCGGTGCCCCGCTCCCCCGCCGCGATCGGGTAGATCTCCCGGCCGGAGCCGTCGTGGAAGGTGAAGCCCCCCGACTCGCCGACGCCTTCCGTGCAGCCCTCGAAGAGTTCGGGGTGCCGGTCGGCGAGGAAGCCGGAGCCGTCCTCGGCGCTGGCCTCCTCGTCGGCGGTGAAGGCGATGACCAGGTCACGGCGGGGCCGTACGCCCTGCCGGGCCCAGGAGCGGAGGACCGCGAGGACCATCGCGTCCATGTTCTTCATGTCGACGGCGCCCCGCCCCCACACCATCCCGTCCCGGACCTCCCCGGAGAACGGCGGCACGCTCCAGTCGGCGGCCTCGGCGGGTACGACGTCCAGGTGGCCGTGGACCAGCAGCGCGTCGGCGGACGGGTCGGTGCCCTCGATCCGGGCGACCACATTGGTGCGGCCCGGGGTGCGCTCCAGCAGCAGGGGCTCCAGGCCGGCCCCGGCGAGCCGTTCGGCGGCGTACTCGGCGGCCGGCCGCTCCCGGCAGTCGCCGCCGCCCCGGTTGGTGGTGTCGATGCGGATCAGGCCGGAGGTGAACTCCACGACCTCGTCCAGGGCCTGCGGGTCAGCCATACTGCTCCTCCACGGCGGCGGAGGCGATCGTGGTGACCGCCTTGAACGTCCTGATGCCCTCGTACATGGTGGCGCTGGTGTACGCCACCTTCCGCTCGCCGGTCCGCGCCACGCCGGGGACGACGGTGGCGGCCTGGGCGAGGTGCTCGGCGTCGAACTCGACGGCGACCGTGAACGGCCCGGCCTCGGCGGGCTGGTGACGGACCGCCAGCCGGGCGGCCTCCTTGGCGGCGGCGCGGATGTCGGCGGCGGTCCGGGCCGGGGTCCGGCACACGGCCGCGTACCGGGACACATGGTCCTTGACGGCCACCTTCGGTGCCTCGGGCGCGTAGCCGAGGGCGTCCTCGCAGGCCACGTCGTCGCCGGTGACGAGGACGACCGGGACGCCGTACTCGGCGACGACGTGGGCGTTGAGCAGACCCTCGCTGGCGCGGACGCCGTTCAGCCACACCCCGGTGATCTGGTTGGCGAGGTAGGTGTGGGCGAGGACGCCCTCCATGCCGGCGCCGGCGTGGTAGCCGACGAAGGCGATGCCGTCGACGTCGCCGTGCTGGACGCCCTCCACCATCGACAGCGTCTTGTGCCGGCCGGTGAGCATCTCCACCCGCTCGTCGAGCCGTTCCAGCAGCAGGTTGCGCATGGTCCAGTGGGCCTCGTTGACCAGCACCCGGTCGGCGCCGCCGTCGAAGAAGCCCTCCGCGGCGGCGTTCACGTCGGAGGTGAACATCGACCGGCACCGCTCCCACTGCGGCGTCCCCGGCAGCACGTCGGCGGGCCAGGTGACGCCCGTGGCCCCCTCCATGTCGGCACTGATGAGGATCTTCATGCCGTGTCACGTTACGCGCCGGGCCGCCCCCTGGCCACGACCCCGGCGGGGGGGAAGCGGTGCCTGACTCCGGTCAGCCCCGGGCGAGGACGAACCAGTGGGCCGGCAGGTCGATGCGGGTGCCGTCGGCGAGGTACTCGGTCTGGGGCAGGACGGTCTCGCCGTCGGCCAGGACGGTGAGGCCGGCCCCGGCGAGCAGGCGCGGGATCTCTTCGTCGGGGGCGGCGGCGGGCTTGAGGCCGTGGTGGAAGACGCGGCGGAGCTTGGGCGGTGGGCCCGCCGGTTCGGCGACGGCGCGGCCGAGGACCTCCCGGGAGCCGGAGGTCAGCTCGACCACGAAGGCACGGCCCTCGCTGCCGATGATCTCGGCGACGGCGGCGGCGACCGCGGGGCGCGCGGCCGGTTCGCTCTGGTGGATGACGGCCCGCATATAGACGTGGCTGTCGCCGAGCCGCCGGTGCAGGGCGCGGACGGCGTCGGTGTCGGTGAGGTCGAGCTGCTGGAACTCGACGGGGGCGGCGCCCGCGGCGCGGCGGGCGTGCGCGACGGCCGCGTGCGAGAGGTCGACGCCGACGGCACGGGCGAACCGGGTGGCCAGATAGCGGGTCTGGGTGCCGTTGCCGCAGCCGAGGTCGACGATCGTACGGCCCGGGTCGGCGTGTGCCAGGAGCAGTTCGCTGTGCGGTGCGGCGCTCAGCGAGGGGTCGGAGTCCCATATCGCCTCCCCCCGGGCGCCGGAGGTCTCCCGCCAGTAACTCTCCCACGCGTCACGATAGGTGTCCGAGATGTTCATGCGGTCTCCCCACGGGTCGGTTCCGTGATCGGGATATCGCGGCGGACCGGCGCGGGGCAAGGGTCGCGCGGTCATGTTCCGGGGCTGACGCGTCCCGGCGGCTCAGCGACCGGTGGTGAGGGCCTGTTCGAACCAGACGGTCTTGCGGTGCCCGGTGGCGCTCGCGCCCCACTCCCGGGCCAGCCGGCTGACCACCCGCAGGCCGCGGCCGAACTCGTCGTCGGGGGCGGTGCTCAGCAGGGCGGGCAGGGCGGGTTCGTCGTCGGTGACCTCGAACAGCAACGCGTCGGTGCGCACGATCCGCAGCCCGATCCGGTCGCTCGCCGCGTGCAGCACGGCGTTGGTGACGACCTCGCTGACCAGCAGTTCGGCGGTCTCCACCGCCTGCGGCAGGCCCCACTCCAGCAGCCGTTCGCGCACCAGCCGGCGGGCCCGGGGCACCTCGCCGGGCGCGGAGTCCAGCCGCCACTCGGCGACATGGTCGTCGGGGATGCCGTTGAGGCGTGCCATGAGCAGGGCGACGTCGTCCTTGCGGCCGCCGTGGGTGTTCAGCGCCCGGATGATGGTGTCGCAGGCGTCGTCCATCGAGGCCGCGGGGTGGGCGGCGGACTCGCAGAGCGCGGCCAGGCCTTCGCCGATGTCGGAGCCGCGCACCTCGACCAGGCCGTCCGTGCACAGCACCAGCCGGTCGCCGGGCGCCACCCGGATCCGGACGGCTTCGAACGGGACGCCGCCGACGCCGATCGGGGCTCCGGTGGGCAGGTCGAGGAGCCGGCTGCCGCCGTCCTCGGCGCGCACCAGCACGGGCGGGATGTGGCCGGCGTTGGCCAGGGTCAGCTCGCCGCGGATCGGGTCGTAGACCGCGTACAGGCAGGTGGCGAGGTAGGTGTCGCCGAGCCGGCGGGCCAGGTCGTCGAGGTTGCGCAGGAGTTGGGCGGGCGGGGTCTCCATGGCGGCCATGGTCTGGACGGCGGTGCGCAGCTGGCCCATCATCGCGGCCGAGTTCAGTCCGTGGCCCATGACGTCGCCGACGACCAGGGCGGTGCGGGAGCCGGGCAGTTTGATGGTGTCGAACCAGTCGCCGCCGATCCGGCCGAGCCGGGTGCCGGGCAGATAGCGGGTGGCGATGTCACAACCGGCCATCCGCGGGGTGATCCGCGGCAGCATGCTGTCCTGGAGGGTGTCGGCGACGTTCTCCTGGTACGTGTACATGCGCGCGTTGTCGAGCACGAGGCCGGCGCGGGCGGCGAGTTCGGCGCCGGTGGTGCGGTCCATGTCGTCGAACTGCGGCCGGTCGGGGCGGCGCATCAGCACCATGAAGCCGAGGACGACGTTGCGCGCCTTGAGCGGGACGATCAGCAGCGACCGGCCGCCGATGAGCGGCCGGAGGTCGCGCTTCTCGAACTCGCCGGAGATCCGCTCGGACAGCTCGTCGGTGACCCGGGGGACGAGGACGGGCTCGCCGGTGACCATGCACTTGTAGAACGGGGTGTGCTCGGGGAAGGCGAAAGCCTCGCCGACGGGCACGGTGTCGTCCCAGCGGCCGGGTTCGTCGTCGTGCTCGACCCAGACGCGGAACATCACGGTGCTGGCGTCCGGCGGGCCGTCCGGGAAGCCCTCGCCGGCCAGCACCGCGGCGCGCAGGTGGGTGCCGGCGAAGTCCGCGAACCGGGGTACGGCGGCGCTGGTGACCTCGCGGATGGTCTCGCCGAGGTCCAGGGAGGAGCCGATGCGGGAGCTGACCTCGTTCAGGAACTCCAGCCGCTCGCGGACGGCGGCGTACTCCAGGTCCTGTTCGGCGCCGGCCGGGACCGCGGCGGCCACGGGCCGTGAGCCGGCGGCCACGGCCGCGGGTCCGGGGACGGCATCGGCGATACGGCCGGGGCGGCGGGGCACGCCCCAGTACGGGGTCACGGGCACCCGTTCGTACCGGCTGAACTCCAGAATCGGGTAGCCGAGTTCGAGGACCTGGGAGACGATGCGGGCGCTGAGTTGCGGGCCCATGTTGGGCAGGATGTCGGGCAGGCGCCGTTCGAGGTCCTCGGCGGCGGGCAGTTCGGTGTGGCGGGCGAAGCCGGGCGTGACGTCTTCGGCGGTCGCGTCGGCGTGGCCGCGTTCGGCGCGCAGCCGGGTGGCGTCGGCGACGAGCACCAGCAGCCGGGAGGGGTCCGGGCCGACCAGCGGGTAGGCCCACCACAGCACGTCGATCCGGTCCTCGGCGGCGGTCCCCTCGCGGTCGAGCCGGGCGCAGCCGGCCAGGGGGAAGCCGCTCTGCCCGTCGAGCGCGGCCTCCAGGGCGGGGCCGGACTCGTCGTACGGGGTCCCGCCGCGCCGGTCGTCCCTTTCGTCGTGGAGGGCGCCGGAGACGGGCAGCAGGTCGGCCGCGGGCCGGCCGACGGCCTCCTCCCGGCCGACGCCGAACAGGCGCCGCGCACCGCTGCTCCAGTGGGACACGAGGCCGTCGCGGTCGACGACGACCACGGCCAGCGGGACGCGGCCCGCCGCGGTGTCGTCGGCCCCGCGCCCGGCGGGCGCGTCCCGCTCGCTGCCACGGTCCATGGCCCAGGCCCTTTCTCCCCACGGCTGTCCGCAAAACGATCTGTGCCGTCCGCCACTACGGTAAGGCGGCCGCCGGTCGCGATGTGTGGCAATCCTGGAATTGGGTGCACCGGATGCACCGGCGCACGGCCCGGCGCGCTGCGTGCGCCCCCCGGTCAGTCCTCGTGCCCCAACTGGAGGTCGCGCTCGGTGCGTCCGCCCCCCGCGACCTGGAGCACGGTGGCGACCGGCGGGTAGCCCGCGGCGATGACGGTGTACTCGCCGGAGGAGAGGTCCACGAACCGGAACGTGCCGTCGGCGCCGGTGGTGAGGGTGTCGACCACGTTGCCGGCGGCGTCGAGCAGGGTCACCCGGGCCTCCTCCACGGGGCGGCCGCCGCCGGCCCGGACGGTGCCCCGCAGCACGGCGCCGCCCGCGAGCTCGACGTCCTGCCGGGTCTCCCGGGAGGCCTGCACGGTGACCGGGAGCGCGGCGGGCCGGAAGGCGGGGGCGCTGGCGGCCAGGGTGTACTCGCCGGCCACCAACTCGGTGATGACGTAGCCGCCCTCGCGTCCGCTGCGGGTGGTGGCGACGACCTCGCCGTGCACGTTGGTGAGGGTGACGGTGGCGTCCCGGACGTGACTGCCGTCGGCGGTGAGCACGCTGCCGGCCAGGCGTCCGGCGCCGCCGAGGACGACGTCGAGTTCGACGGGGCGTTCGCCGACGGTGACGGAGACGGCCTGTGGCTGGTGTCCGCCGGCGGCGGCGATCAGCACGTAGGAGCCGGGGCCGGGCGTGCCGAGCGCGTACCGCCCGTCCTCGCCGCTGGCGCCCCGGCCGACCTGCTGCCCGGCGATGTCGATGAGGGTGAGCGCCGCGCGGGGCACCACGGTGCCGTCGGGGTGCTGCACCGTGCCGCACACGGGGATGCCGGCCGTGAACGGCGAACGGGCGTGCGGGAGCGGGACGTTCACCGGCGCGGTCTCCTGGTCGGTGGCGGGGGCGTGGTGGGACACCAGCGGTTTCTCCTTGAGGAAGCAGGCGATGAGCAGGCCGAGGGCGAGCACCGGGACGAGGTAGAGGAAGATCCGGGGCATCGCGTCGGCGTAGGCGCGGATGTAGGCGTCGCGCAGGGCCGGGGGCAGCGCGTGGACGAGTTGCGGGGTGATCGAGTCGGCGGCGGGCAGGCGGGTGCCGGCGCCCGGGGGCGGTTCGGCGCGGAGCGAGGAGGTGAGCCGCTCGGCGAAGAGGGTGCCGAAGACGGCGGCGCCGACGCTGCCGCCGATCTGCCGGAAGTAGTTGTTGGCGCTGGTGGCGCTGCCGAGGTCGGCGGGGCGCACGGAGTTCTGCACGGCGAGGATCAGGACGGGCATCACCAGGCCGATGCCGGTGCCGAGGACGGCCATCCAGATGCTGTAGTGCAGCCGGGGCGTGTCGGTCTGGAGCCGGGACAGCAGCCACATGCCCACCACGGAGACGGCGCTGCCGAGCACGGGGTAGATCCGGTAGCGGCCGGTGTGGCTGATGAGGTGGCCGCCGATGATGGAGGCGCCGACGACCCCGGCCATCATGGGCAGCATGAGCAGCCCGGACTCGGCGGCGCTGGCCCCGTCGACCATCTGCAGGTAGGTCGGCAGATAGCCGGCGGCGCCGAACAGGGCGACGCCGATGACCAGGCCGACCAGGCCGCTGATGGTGAACACCGAGTCGCGGAACAGCCTGAGCGGGATGAGGGGTTCGGCGGCGAAGCGCTCGGCGAGCAGGAAGAGGACGGTGGTGACGAGGGCGCCGGCGCCGAGGAAGAGGATGGGCCGGGAGTCCCAGGCGTACTCGGTGCCGCCCCAGCTGGTGAGCAGCACCAGGCAGGTGGAGGCGGCGGCGAGCAGGATCGCGCCGGGCACGTCGAGCCGGGCCCGCACGGGCGGCCTGGGCAGTTTCAGGACGGCGGTGACGACGGCGAAGGTGACCAGGCCGAAGGGGACGTTGATGTAGAAGCACCAGCGCCAGGTGAGGTGGTCGGTGAAGTAGCCGCCGAGCAGCGGGCCGGCGACGGAGGCGAGGCCGAAGGCGGCGCCGATCAGTCCCATGTACCGGCCGCGTTCCCGGGGCGGCACGATGTCGGCGATGATGGCCTGCACGCCGATCATGAGACCGCCCGCGCCGACGCCCTGGAGGGCGCGGTAGAGGACCAGCTGGTCCATGCTGCCGGCCCGGCCGGCGAGCGCGGAGCCGACGACGAAGACGGCGATGGCGAACTGGAAGACGCCCTTGCGGCCGACGAGGTCGCCCAGCTTGCCGTACAGGGGCAGGCCGATGGTGGAGGTGAGCAGGTAGGCGGTGATGGCCCAGGACATCTTGTCCAGGCCGTGCAGTTCGCCGACGACCTTGGGCAGGGCGGTGGCGACGATCATCTGGTCCAGGGCGGCCAGCAGCAGCGCCAGCATCAGCCCGGCGAACACCAGCCGTACCCGGCGGGGCGTGAGCGGCACGGCGGGCGCGGGGGGCAACCGGGCGGACGCCGCACCGGCCGCCGGTGCCACGGCCGGCTCCTGCTGCGCCAGTGTCGTCCCGCCCACGGACCGCTCCCCTCGTTGCGCCTCACGCGTTTCCCGCGTGAGGCGACAACGGCGAACGGTTGCCTGGCGTTACGGCTCCGCCCGGCCCGGGGCGGAGATCCACTCGAACCGGTGAAAGGGTCAACCAGAGGTCAAAGCCCTTGCACCGGTGCGCAGTTGGGCTACTTCTCGACCTCGGCGGCGAGGTTGGCGAGCAGGGCGTCGTAGATCCGGCCGAGGCCCTTGGGCGCGAAGGTCCGCTCGAAGAAGCCGCCGATGCCGCCGGCGCCCTGCCAGGTGGTGGTGACGACCACGCGGGAGGCGCCCTCGCCGGCCGGGGTGACGCGCCAGGTGGTGACCATGGAGGAGTTGCGGTCCTTCTCGACCAGCTCGCCGTCGGTGGGCTCGGTCACCTCGAGCAGGCAGTCGCGCACCCGCTTGCTGGTGGCCTGAAGCTTCCAGTGGACGAGGGTGCCCTCGCCGTCGCCGCCCTCGCGCACCTCGTACTCGCTGAAGTGCTCGGGCAGCAGCTTCTGCCGGGTGCCGCGGTAGTCGGCGAGGGCGTCGAACACCTTCTCCGCGTCCGCCGCGACGACCCGCTCGGTAGTGGCCTCGACCTGCGCCATTGCGTTCCTCCAGGACCTGACTTTCGGGACGGGGCAAGCCAACCACTCCGGCGCCCGGCGGCCCAAATCGGGGTCCGCGCGATCATGGGAACACATGTTCTATTCTGGGCCCAGTGCTACCGAGGAGGCGTCATGCGCTGGGACAACCTCGCCGACGACGGCGACCACGGCCGGGCCGCCGACGCCGCGCTGTTCGGCGCGGACGCCGTGACCACCCGGACGTTCGACACCCCCGAGTTCCGCGGGATCACCTTCCACGAGGTGCGGGCGCGCTCGGTGCTCAACCGGGTGCCGGGCGCCTCGCGCATGCCGTTCGAGTGGACGGTCAACCCCTACCGGGGCTGCTCGCACGCGTGCGTGTACTGCTTCGCCCGCGCCACCCACGGCTACCTGGACCTGGACACGGGCATCGGCTTCGACACCCAGATCGTGGTCAAGGTCAACGCCCCGGAGGTGCTGCGCCGCCAGCTCGGCTCGCGCCGCTGGCAGGGCGAGCACGTGGCGATGGGCACGAACGTCGACTGCTACCAGCGCGCCGAGGGCCGCTACCGGCTGATGCCGGGCATCATCTCCGCGCTCACCGACCACGCCAACCCGTTCTCGATCCTCACCAAGGGCACCCTGATCCTGCGCGACCTCCCGCTGCTGGTCCGCGCGGCCGAGGTGACGGACGTGGGCGTGTCGGTCTCCGTCGGCTTCCTGGACGCCGCGCTGTGGCGCACGGTGGAACCGGGCACGCCCGCACCCGAACGCCGGCTGGAGGTCGTCCGCGCCTTCGGGGAGCACGGCATCGGCTGCGGGGTGCTGATGGCGCCGGTGATCCCGTTCCTGAGCGACGACCCGGAGCGGCTGCGGGAGACCGTGCGGGCGATCGCGGCGGCCGGCGCGGTCTCCGTCACCCCGCTGGTGCTGCATCTGCGCCCGGGCGCCCGGGAGTGGTTCATGACCTGGCTCGGCCACCACCACCCGCACCTGGTGCCCCGCTACCGGCGGCTGTACGCGGAGGGCGCCTACGCGCCGAGGTGGTACCAGCGCCGGATCACCCGTCAGGTGCACGAGCTGGCCGAGGAGTACGGCATCGGGCCCGCCCGCTCCGGACAGGCCCGCCGGATCCGCCCGGCCGCGCCCGCGCCGGCCCCCGGCCCGGGGGAACCGGTTCAGCTCAGCCTGATGTGAGCCCGCCGGGGCGCGTTGGGGCCATCCCGCGGCCCGATCGGGTCAAGTATCGCGACGACGGGTTCTCCGGGGCGCCGGCGCCGGGACGATCCGGGCGGAACCGTGCCGCACGGTTCGCCGCGTCCCCGCGTCCCGGGAGGACCCGTATGAGAACACGCGCAGCCGCGCTGGGCGCGGTCGCCGCCGTGGTGGTGGCGGGCTCGCTCACCGCCGCCCCGGTCCGGGCGGCCGCCGCCCCCGCGCCCGTCTGGACGGCGTGCGCCACCCACGACCACCCCACCCTCCAGTGCGCCTCGGTGCGGGTGCCGCTGGACCACGCCGACCCGGCGGGCCGGCAGATCACGCTGGCCCTGTCCCGCGTCCCGCACACCGCGCGGACCTCCGAGGGCCCGCTGCTGGTCAACCCCGGCGGCCCCGGCGGAAGCGGGCTGGAGCTGGCCGGGTACGTCGCCTCGGCGCTGCCGCGCAGCGTGGCGGCCCGCTACGACGTCATCGGCTTCGACCCGCGCGGGGTCGGCCGCAGCACGCCCGCCCTGACCTGCGCGCCCGGCCATTTCGCGGCCCCCCGCCCGGATTCCGTCCCGGCCGGTCCCGCGCTGGAGCGGGCCAACCTGGACCGCGCGCGCTCCTTCGCCGAGGCCTGCGGGCACGCGTACGCGGACGTCCTGCCGTACCTGGACACCGTCAGCGCGGCCCGGGACCTGGACGTGGTCCGCCGGGCCCTCGGCGCGCCCCGGATCAGCTACTTCGGCTACTCCTACGGCACCTATCTGGGCGCGGTGTACGCGAAGCTGTACCCCGGGCGGGTGCACCGGCTGGTGCTGGACTCGATCGTCGACCCGTCCGGTGTCTGGTACCGGCACAACCTCGCCCAGGACTACGCCTTCGACGACCGCCACCGCGCGCTGATGGCCTGGATCGCCCGGCACGACGCGGTCTACCGGCTCGGCACGGACCCCGCGCGGATCGAGGACCGCTGGTACGCGATGCGGGCGGCGCTGGCGCGCGGGCCCGCCGGGGGCCGGGTGGGCGCCGCCGAGCTGGAGGACACCTTCACGCCCGGCGGCTACTACGACGGCTACTGGCCCCGCCTCGCCGAGGCGTTCGCGGCCTATGTCCACCGGGGGGACACCGGGCCGCTGCTGGCGGCGTACGAGCGGCTCGCCGCCGTGGACGCCGAGGGCGACAACGGCTACAGCGTCTACACGGCGGTGCAGTGCCGTGACGCCCCCTGGCCGCGCGACTGGGACCGGTGGCGGGCGGACACCTGGGCGGTGCACGCGAAGGCGCCCGTGATGGCATGGCACAACACCTGGTACAACGCACCGTGCGCGTTCTGGCCGACGGCCCCGCTGCGGCCGGTGGACATCGCGGGGGACGCGCTGCCGCCGGCGCTGCTCTTCCAGGCGACCGGCGACGCGGCCACCCCCTACGCCGGCGGGGTGGCGGTGCACCGGCTGCTGGCCCGCTCCAGCCTGGTGGTCGAGCAGGGCGGCGGCAACCACGGCATCACGCTGAGCGGCAACGCGTGCCTGGACCGGTATCTGGCCGCGTATCTGGCCGACGGCACGGTGCCGCGCGGCGCCGGTCCGGCCGACGCGGTCTGTGCCCGGTCGCCGGAGCCGGAGCCACTGTCGGCGAAGTCGGCGGCGGCCTCGCGCGGTGAGACCCTGCACCGCCTGCTGGGTTTCCGCCGGTAGCGCGGGAGGGCCGGCCGGCGGCGCGGGGCGGCCCTTGGGTAATTCCCGGCCCCCGCCCGGCGTCCGCGCCTAGGCTCCCGTCATGGACGAGCAGCTCCCGCGCATCCGCCCGATGACCCTCGCCGACTGCGACCGCGTCTCGGCGATCCGTGTGCGCGGCTGGCAGCACGCCTACCGGGGGCTCCTGCCGCAGCCGTATCTGGACCGGCTCGACGTCGCGGCGGACGCCGAGCGGCGCCGGGAGCGGTTCGCGCGCGGCAGCGGTCCGGTGGTGAACCTGGTCGCCGAGCGGGACGGCCGGGTGCTCGGATGGGCGGCGGTCGGGCCGTACCGGGACGGGGAGACGTACACCGTGGACGCGGAGCTGTACGCGATCTACGTCGATCCGGCGCACCTGGGCGGCGGGATCGGACGGGCGCTGCTGGCCGCGGCGGCCGGCCGGTGCCCCGCGGACGCGCGCCTGCTGCTGTGGGTGTTCAAGGGCAACGCGCCCGCGCGCCGCTTCTACGAGCGCGCCGGGTTCCGGGCCGACGGGGCGCAGGAGCCCTTCGAGGCGGACGGCGTGCCCGTGCCCGAGGTGCGGTACGTGCGCGCCCCGGCCGGCTGACCGGGCGTCAGGTGGGCTGCTGCTGCGGGATCCGGGCCAGCGCCCGCACCGCCGCCTCGGCGAGCGCGGGGTGCGCCAGCGCCTCGTTCAGCACCCGCCGGGCACGGCCGTCGCCGAGCGCGCCGAGGCCCTCCACACAGGCGAGGGCGACCCGCCGGTAGGGGTCGTGCGGGCTGAGCCGCCGCTCCAGGGTGGTGATCAGCGCGGGCACGGACTCCGGGGCGCGCAGGGCGACCAGGAGCCGTACCGGGTGCAGGGCGTAGGCGACGCGCAGTTCGTTGGTGGCGAGGGCGGCGGCGGCCCGGGCGGTGCGGGGGTCGCCGAGGCGGGCCAGGGCGTGCGCGGCGGAGGCGCAGCGCGGCGGATCGCGGTGGTTCAGCAGCAGCACCAGGGCCTCGAAGGCGCGCCGGTCGCCCGCCCGGCCGAGCCGGAACGCGGCCAGTTCCCTGGCCCACAGGGGCTGTCCCGGCGCGGTGAGCACCTCGGCGAGTTCGTCGTGGTCCTCGGTGGCGAGCAGGCGATCGAACGCGGCCGAGCCGCCCGATTCCTGCCGTAAGCGTTCCGTGAGCGAGCGCACCTCTTCGTCCACGGGTCCAGCGTAGGCGGGCGGCGGCGGACGGGGGAGGTACCTCACACGGAAGGATTGCTTCGAGGGACTGGCGCGCTCGTTACCCGCCGGTTAAGCTCAGACGAGCGAGTACCCCTCGCACTCCGCTGGCGACGGTCTGGTGACGCGGCCGTCGCGAGCGAGCGTCTGTCGGTTCGGTACGCCGTAGGTACCGCGGTACGACCCGGCTCCGGGACAGAGCCGGTCGGATCCCCCGCCGTGCGCGGGCGTGTACGCGCCCGTGGCCCGGCGGCGTTCACCGGGCGTGTGCGCTCGTGGCCCGGAAACACCCGCATCCCTTCGCGCCGTGGTGTGCTCCCGCGCACCCGGCGCGCCCCTTCCGCACCGTGGTGCGCCCTCCGGCGCGCCCGGCGCGCCCCCGTCGTCACCCTCATTCCTGGAGTCCCGCGATGGCCGCTCCCCTGTCCGACACCCCCCTGTCCCCGTCGTCCCCGCTGAAGAAGGTCGCCGTCGTCGGCCTCGGCACCATGGGCACCGGCATCGCCGAGATCCTGGCGAAGGCCGGCCGCGAGGTGATCGGCATCGATGTCGGCGAGGACCGGACGGCCCGGGCGTTCGCCGCCCTGGAGACCGCCACCGCCCGTGCCGTGGAGCGCGGCCGGCTCACCGCCGAGGAGCGCGCCGGGATGCTGGCCCGGGTGCGCACCGCCACCGACCTCACCGCGGCGGCCGACGCGGACCTGGTCATCGAGGTGGCCCCGGAGTCGTACGAGATCAAGCAGCGGATCCTGTGCGAGCTGGACGGCATCGTCCGCCCCGACACGATCCTGGCGACCGGCACCAACGCGCTGTCGGTGACCCGGCTGGCGGCCGGCTCGGCCCGCCCCGAGCGCGTGCTCGGCATGCACTTCTTCAACCCGGCGCCGGCCATGAAGCTGGTGGAGGTGGTCTCCTCGGTGCTCACCGCGCCGCAGGCCGTCGCCGCCGTCACCGGGCTGGCGATCGAGCTGGGCAAGGAGCCGGTCGCGGTCGGCGACCGCCCCGGTTTCGTCGCGGACGGGCTGCTGTTCGGCTATCTCAACCAGGCCGCGGCGATGTACGAGGCGAAGTACGCCTCCCGGGAGGACATCGACGCCGCCATGCGGCTCGGCTGTGGTCTGCCGATGGGCCCGCTCGCCCTGCTGGACCTGATCGGCATCGACACCGCGCGGACGGTCCTGGAGGCCATGTACGCCGAGTCCCGGGACCGGCTGCACGCGCCCGCCCCGATCCTGAAGCAGCTCGGCGAGGCGGGCCTGACCGGCCGCAAGGCCGGGCGCGGCTTCTACACCTACGCGGCGCCGGGCAGCGCCACGGTCGTCCCGGACGCGCTGACCCCGGCCGCCGGGGACACCCGGGGCGCGGGCCGTCCGGTGCGCCGCGTCGGCGTCGCCGGCTCGGGCACCATGGCGTCCGGCATCGCCGAGGTCTTCGCCAAGGCCGGCTACGACGTGGTGCTCGCCGCCCGCGGCGAGGAGAAGGCGCGGGCGGCCAAGGCCCGCATCGGCACGTCCCTGGCGCGCTCCGTCGACAAGGGCCGGCTGGCCGCCGAGGCCGCCGCCCAGATTCTGGAGCGGATCGTCCCGGCGGGCTCCTACGACGCCTTCGCCGAGGTGGACCTCGCGGTGGAGGCGGTCGCGGAGGACCTGGACGTCAAGCGGCAGCTGTTCGCGGCGCTGGACAAGGTGTGCAAGCCGGGCGCGGTCCTGGCCACCACCACCTCCTCGCTGCCCGTGGTCGCCTGCGCCCGCGCCACCTCGCGCCCGCAGGACGTGATCGGCATGCACTTCTTCAACCCGGCGCCGGCCATGAAGCTGGTCGAGGTGGTCCGCACGGTGCTGACGGCCGACGACGTCCACGCGACCGTGCGCGAGGTCTGCGGCCGGATCAAGAAGCACGCGGTGGACTGCGGCGACCGGGCCGGGTTCATCGTCAACGCGCTGCTCTTCCCGTACCTCAACAACGCGATCAAGATGGTGGAGGAGCACTACGCGTCCCTGGACGACATCGACGCGGCGATGAAGCTGGGCGGCGGCTACCCGATGGGCCCGTTCGAACTGCTGGACGTGGTCGGCCTGGACGTCTCGCTGGCCATCGAGAAGGTGCTGCACCGCGAGTTCCGCGACCCCGGCCTCGCCCCGGCGCCGCTGCTGGAGCATCTGGTGGCCGCGGGCTGCCTCGGCCGCAAGACCGGCCGCGGCTTCCGCGAGTATGCCCGCCGCTGACGGCGCCGGCGACTGGTTCCGGACGGAGCCGGACTGGGGCGGGCTGCTCGACCCGGCCGCCGCTCCCCCGCCCCCGGCGGGCGGGGGACGCCCCGGACCTGCGCATCAACCTGCGCCCATGCAGTACGTTCGGGTCATGTCCCAGCCCGCCAAGTCCTCACGTACACCAGCTACGCCCGACGCGCCGGAAAGTGCCGCAGGCAGTCGCGCCGCCGCCCAGCGGCTCAAAATGCGCCGGGAACTGGCGGCAGCAGCCATGGAGCTGTTCGCGACCAAGGGGTACGAGGCCACCACCGTCGACGAGATCGCCGCCGCAGCAGGGGTCGCCCGGCGCACCTTCTTCCGCCACTTCCGCTCCAAGGAAGAGGCGATCTTCCCGGACCACGACGACACGCTGGTCCGCGCCGAGGCGGTCCTCAACGCCGCCCCCGCGCACGAGCACCCGCTCGACACCGTGTGCCGCGGCATCAAAGAGGTCATGAGGATGTACGCCGCCGCGCCGGAGATCTCGGTGGCCCGTTACAAGCTGACGCGCGAGGTGCCCACCCTGCGCGAGGCCGAGATCGCCTCCGTGGCCCGATACGAGCGCCTGTTCACCCGCTATCTGCTCGGCCACTTCGACGAGCACGCGCACGCCGACGACGCCAACGACGACCCGCTGCTGGCCGAGGTCGCCGCCTCGGCCGTGGTCACCGCCCACAACCACGTCCTCAGACGCTGGCTGCGGGCGGGCGGCCAGGGAGACGTGGAGGCGCAGCTCGACCACGCCTTCGCGATCGTGCGCAGGACCTTCGGCACCGGCATCGGGGCCGGCCGGGAGAGCGCGCCGCGCACCCCGGCGGCCACCGCGGGCGCCCAGGGCGAGGTCCTGGTGACGGTGGCCCGCACCGACGCCCCGCTCGACGAGGTGATGCGCACCATCGAACAGGCGCTGAAGGAACGGTCGTGACGGTACGGCCGTAACCGGCCGGACCGCGACAGACGGGCAGTGGGTGGCACCGAGTGCCGCCCACTGCCCGTTTCGTTTGCCGAGCGTTGATCGATCATCGCTCATCTGTTCGTAAAGATTTCATCTGAGAGCAATTTCTGGCACTCAGTGCCTTGCCACCTGACACGCCGTGTCATACGTTGAGGGCGTCCGGGCGGCCGGCGAGCAGCGATCGCTCGCCCGCCGGCTGTCCCCGTAGGGCCTTCGGCCCGCGCGCCCGGACGCCTGCGTCACAGGCACCCTCCCGCGCCACAAAGCGCTGCCGAAGCACCACCCCGCCGAACCGACGGCACCCCTTTCCCACCCTCAGCAGCACGCACCCCAGCACCGACGAACCCTCAGGCGCCCCTCCCTCAGGGCGCTCACCGCCGGAGGCAACACCGTGACCGTGAAGGACATCCTGGACGCGATCCAGTCGCAGGACGCCACGCCCGCCGACATCGCCGCCCTGCCGCTCCCCGAGTCGTACCGCGCGATCACCGTCCACAAGGACGAGACGGAGATGTTCGCGGGTCTTCAGACCCGCGACAAGGACCCGCGCAAGTCGATCCACCTGGACGAGGTGCCGGTGCCCGAACTGGGCCCCGGCGAGGCCCTGGTGGCCGTCATGGCCTCCTCGGTCAACTACAACTCGGTGTGGACCTCGATCTTCGAGCCGGTGTCGACGTTCGCCTTCCTGGAGCGCTACGGCAGGCTGTCACCGCTGACCAAGCGCCACGACCTGCCGTACCACATCATCGGCTCCGACCTCGCCGGCGTGGTGCTGCGCACCGGCCCCGGCGTCAACGCCTGGCAGCCCGGTGACGAGGTCGTCGCGCACTGCCTGAGCGTCGAGCTGGAGTCGCCCGACGGCCACGACGACACCATGCTCGACCCCGAACAGCGCATCTGGGGCTTCGAGACCAACTTCGGCGGCCTCGCGGAGATCGCGCTGGTCAAGACGAACCAGCTGATGCCGAAGCCGAGGCACCTCACCTGGGAGGAGGCCGCGGCCCCGGGCCTGGTGAACTCCACCGCCTACCGCCAGCTGGTCTCCCGCAACGGTGCCGCGATGAAGCAGGGCGACAACGTCCTGATCTGGGGCGCGAGCGGCGGACTCGGCTCCTACGCCACGCAGTTCGCGCTCGCGGGCGGCGCCAACCCGATCTGTGTCGTCTCCTCGCCGCAGAAGGCGGAGATCTGCCGCTCGATGGGCGCCGAGGCGATCATCGACCGCACCGCCGAGGGTTACAAGTTCTGGAAGGACGAGCACACCCAGGACCCCAAGGAGTGGAAGCGGTTCGGCAAGCGCATCCGCGAACTCACCGGCGGCGAGGACATCGACATCGTCTTCGAGCACCCCGGCCGCGAGACCTTCGGCGCCTCCGTCTACGTCACCCGCAAGGGCGGCACCATCACCACCTGCGCCTCGACCTCGGGCTACATGCACGAGTACGACAACCGCTACCTGTGGATGTCGCTGAAGCGGATCATCGGCTCGCACTTCGCCAACTACCGCGAGGCGTACGAGGCCAACCGCCTGATCGCCAAGGGCAAGATCCACCCGACGCTGTCGAAGACGTACTCCCTTGAGGAGACCGGCCAGGCCGCCTACGACGTCCACCGCAACCTGCACCAGGGCAAGGTCGGCGTGCTGTGCCTGGCGCCCGAGGAGGGCCTCGGCGTGCGCGACCAGGAAATGCGCGCGCAGCACATCGACGCCATCAACCGTTTCCGCAACGTCTGAGAGCCGCAGATGACAGAGCGTCAGAAGGACCGTCCGTGGCTCATGCGGACCTACGCCGGCCACTCCACGGCGGAGGCGTCCAACGAGCTGTACCGGCGCAATCTCGCCAAGGGCCAGACCGGTCTGTCGGTGGCGTTCGACCTGCCGACCCAGACCGGCTACGACCCCGACCACATCCTCGCCCGCGGCGAGGTCGGCCGGGTCGGTGTGCCCGTCGCGCACCTGGGCGACATGCGCCGGCTGTTCCAGGACATCCCGCTGGAGCAGATGAACACCTCGATGACGATCAACGCCACCGCCATGTGGCTGCTGGCGCTCTACCAGGTCGTCGCCGAGGAGCAGGGCGCCGACATCACCAAGCTCCAGGGCACGACCCAGAACGACATCGTCAAGGAGTACCTGTCCCGGGGGACCCATGTGTTCCCCCCGGGGCCCTCCCTCCGGCTGACGACGGACATGATCGCGTACACGGTCTCCCACCTCCCGAAGTGGAACCCGATCAACATCTGCAGCTACCACCTCCAGGAGGCGGGAGCCACGCCGGTGCAGGAGATCGCGTACGCGATGTCCACCGCGATCGCCGTCCTGGACGCCGTGCGCGACTCCGGCCAGGTGCCGCCGGACCGCATGGGCGACGTGGTCGCGCGGATCTCCTTCTTCGTGAACGCGGGCGTCCGCTTCATCGAGGAGATGTGCAAGATGCGGGCGTTCGGCCGCATCTGGGACAAGATCACCCGCGAGCGGTACGGCATCGAGGATCCCAAGCGGCGCCGCTTCCGCTACGGCGTCCAGGTGAACTCGCTCGGCCTGACCGAGGCGCAGCCGGAGAACAACGTCCAGCGGATCGTGCTGGAGATGCTGGCGGTGACCCTGTCGAAGGACGCCCGCGCGCGTGCCGTGCAGCTGCCCGCCTGGAACGAGGCCCTGGGCCTGCCCCGCCCCTGGGACCAGCAGTGGAGCCTGCGCATCCAGCAGGTGCTCGCCTACGAGAGCGATCTGCTGGAGTACGACGACATCTTCGAGGGCTCGAAGGTGGTCGAGGCGAAGGTGGACCGGCTGGTCGAGGACGCCCTCGCGGAGATCGGCCGCATCGAGGAGATGGGCGGCGCGCTGGCCGCCGTGGAGTCCGGCTATCTGAAGTCGCGGCTGGTCGCCGCGCACGCCGAGCGCCGGGCCCGGATCGAGTCCGGCGAGGAGAAGATCGTCGGCGTCAACATCTTCGAGGGCACCGAGCCGAACCCGCTCACGGCCGACCTGGACACCGCGATCCAGACGGTGGACCCGGCGGTCGAGGCCCGCGTCGTCGAGGCGCTGCGGAACTGGCGGGACACCCGCTACCAGCCGCCGTTCAACCACCCGCGCCCGTGCAAGGCGCTGGAGCGGCTGAAGGAGGCCGCCAAGGGCACCGAGAACCTGATGGAGGCCACCCTGGAGTGCGCCCGTTCCGGGGTGACGACCGGCGAGTGGGCCGCCGCGCTGCGCGAGGTGTTCGGCGAGTACCGGGCCCCCACCGGGGTCTCCTCCGCGCCGGTGGCCGTCCCCGCCGAGGCCGGTTCGGCGCTCGCCGACGTGCGCGCCCGGGTCCAGACCACCGCCCGCGAGCTGGGCGTCGGCACACTGCGCTTCCTGGTCGGCAAGCCCGGCCTGGACGGGCACTCCAACGGCGCCGAGCAGATCGCCGTGCGCGCCCGGGACGCCGGCTTCGAGGTGGTCTACCAGGGGATCCGGCTCACCCCGGAGCAGATCGTGGACGCGGCCCTCGCCGAGGACGTCCACGCGGTCGGCCTGTCGATCCTGTCCGGCTCGCACGCCCGGCTGGTCCCGGACGTGCTCCGGCGGCTGCGTGTGGCCGGTGCCACAGATATACCCGTGATCGCGGGTGGCATCATCCCCAGCGGTGACGCCGAACAGCTCAGGGCCGCCGGAGTGGCCGCGGTGTTCACCCCGAAGGACTTCGACATCACCGGGATCATCGGCCGCATCGTGGACGAGATCCGGAAAGCGAACAAGCTCGACCCCCTGGAGGTCCCCGCATGACAACGGTCAACCGCCTTCGTCCCCGGCGCTCCTGCCTGGCCGTACCGGGCAGCAACCCGCGCTTCCTGGAGAAGGCGCAGGGCCTCCCGGCGGACCAGGTCTTCCTGGACCTGGAGGACGCGTGCGCGCCGCTCGCCAAGCCAGAGGCGCGGCACACCATCGTCAAGTTCCTCAACGAGGGCGACTGGACGGGCAAGACCCGGGTGGTCCGGGTCAACGACTGGACGACCGAGTGGACCTACCGGGACGTCGTCACGGTGGTCGAGGGCGCCGGCCCCAACCTGGACTGCATCATGCTGCCCAAGGTGCAGAACGCCCAGCAGGTCGTGGCGCTGGACCTGCTGCTGACGCAGATCGAGAAGACGATGGGCTTCGAGGTCGGCCGGATCGGCATCGAGGCGCAGATCGAGAACGCGGCCGGTCTGAACAACGTCAACGAGATCGCGCAGGCCTCGCCGCGGATCGAGACGATCATCTTCGGCCCCGCCGACTTCATGGCGTCGATCAACATGAAGTCGCTGGTGGTGGGCGAGCAGCCGCCCGGCTACCCGGCGGACGCCTACCACTACATCCTGATGAAGATCCTGATGGCCGCCCGCGCCAACGACCTCCAGGCGATCGACGGCCCCTACCTCCAGATCCGCAACGTCGACGGCTTCCGCGAGGTGGCCGGCCGCGCCGCCGCCCTCGGCTTCGACGGCAAGTGGGTGCTGCACCCGGGCCAGGTCGACGCGGCCAACGAGGTGTTCTCGCCCTCGCAGGAGGACTACGACCACGCCGAGCTGATCCTGGACGCCTACGAGTACTACACCTCCGAGGCGGGCGGCAAGAAGGGCTCCGCGATGCTCGGGGACGAGATGATCGACGAGGCCAGCCGCAAGATGGCCCTGGTCATCGCGGGCAAGGGACGCGCCGCCGGGATGCGGCGCACCAGCACGTTCGAGATCCCGGAGGCCTGAGCACGATGCAGTTCGGACGCACCTACGAGGAGTTCGAGGTCGGCGCGGTCTACAAGCACTGGCCGGGCAAGACGGTCACGGAGTACGACGACCACCTGTTCTGTCTGCTGACCATGAACCACCACCCGCTCCACATGGACGCCAACTACGCCGAGCGGACGACCGACTTCGGCAGGAACGTGGTGGTCGGGAACTACGTGTACTCCCTGCTGCTCGGCATGTCCGTGCCGGACGTCTCCGGCAAGGCCATCGCCAACCTGGAGATCGAGTCGCTCAGGCACGTGGCGCCGACCTTCCACGGCGACACGATCTACGGCGAGACGACCGTGCTGGACAAGTGGCCCTCGAAGTCGAAGGACGACCGCGGGATCGTGCACGTCGAGACCAAGGGCTACAAGCAGGACGGCACCCTGGTGTGCGTCTTCCGCCGCAAGGTCATGGTGCCCACCGGGACGTACATCAAGGAGCGCGGCGGCGAGCAGCCGGGCCGCCCCGAGCCGAGGGAACAGGGGAAGTAAGCGATGGCCCGTCTCGCCCAGACCGCCGGTCTGACCGACGTCCAGCAGGAGATCCTCTCCACCGTCCGGGACTTCGTCGACAAGGAGATCATTCCGGTCGCGACCGAGCTGGAGCACCGCGACGAGTACCCGCAGGCGATCGTCGACGGCCTGAGGGAACTCGGCCTGTTCGGTCTGATGATCCCCGAGGAGTACGGAGGCCTGGGCGAGTCTCTGCTCACCTACGCGCTCTGCGTGGAGGAGATCGCCCGGGGCTGGATGTCGGTGTCCGGCATCATCAACACCCACTTCATCGTCGCGTACATGCTCAAGCAGCACGGGACGCGGGAGCAGAAGGAGCACTTCCTGCCGAGGATGGCGGCCGGCGACATCCGGGGCGCCTTCTCGATGTCGGAGCCGGGCCTGGGCTCGGATGTGTCGGCCATCACGTCCAAGGCGGTGAGGGACGGCGACGAGTACGTCCTGAACGGCCAGAAGATGTGGCTGACGAACGGCGGCACCTCCTCGCTCGTGGCCGTGCTGGTCCGCAGTGACGAAGGACACCCCGAGGGCACCGCCCCGCACAAGTCGATGACCACCTTCCTGGTCGAGAAGGAGCCGGGCTTCGGCGAGGTCCGCCCGGGCCTGACCATCCCCGGCAAGATCGACAAGATGGGTTACAAGGGCGTCGACACCACCGAGCTGATCATGGACGGCCTGCGCGTTCCGGCCGACCGGGTGCTCGGCGGGGTCACCGGCCGAGGTTTTTACCAAATGATGGACGGCGTGGAGGTCGGCCGGGTCAATGTGGCGGCGCGCGGCTGCGGCGTCGCCCAGCGCGCCTTCGAACTGGGCGTCCGGTACGCCCAGCAACGTCACACTTTCGGCAAGCCCATCGCCCAGCACCAGGCCATCCAGTTCAAGCTGGCCGAGATGGCCACCAAGGTCGAGGCCGCGCATGCGATGATGGTCAACGCGGCCCGCAAAAAGGACTCCGGGGAGCGAAACGACCTGGAGGCCGGCATGGCGAAGTACCTGGCCTCCGAGTACTGCAAGGAGGTCGTGGAGGACGCCTTCCGGATCCACGGCGGCTACGGCTTCTCCAAGGAGTACGAGATCGAGCGCCTGTACCGGGAGGCCCCGATGCTGCTCATCGGTGAAGGTACCGCCGAGATCCAGAAAATGATCATCGGCCGCAGACTGCTCGAAGAGTATCGGTTCCAGGGCTGATTGTCCGGTTACGGGGTGTTTTCTTCGAGAAGAAGATCACACCCCGTAGACGTTCTTCAGCCGCCGACTCGGCTTCCTGGCTTGCCCAGTTGTGGGCCGCGCCCGGTACGATCCGGGAAAGCCGCCGTCCCCCGTCAGAGCGCGGCATCATCCGCTACGAAGGTCATCCATGCCCCACTCCTCTGCACACCGCGACAGCCTGGTAGGCGCACGCCTCGCGCGCGGAGCATCGCCGTGGCTCCTCCCTACCGTCGCCACCGCAGCCGTCAGCCTGGTCCGGGCCCGCCGCTCCGGCGCGGCCAGGGCCGTCGCCGTACCCGCCACCGCGCTCGCGGCGGGCATGCTGTGGTTCTTCCGCGACCCCGAGCGCGAGATCGCCGAGGGCCGGGTCATCTCGCCCGCCGACGGCGTGGTGCAGAGCATCATGCCGTGGAAGGACGGCCGCACCCGCGTCGCGATCTTCATGAGCCCGCTCAACGTCCACGTCAACCGCGCGCCCCTCGCGGGCACCGTGACGTCCGTCGAGCACATCCCCGGCGGCTTTGTTCCGGCTTTCAACAAGGAGAGCGAGAACAACGAGCGCGTAGTCTGGCATTTCGACACCGAACTCGGCGACATCGAGATGATCCAGATCGCCGGCGCGGTGGCCCGTCGCATCGTGCCCTACATCCCCGAGGGCACGAAGGTCGAGCAGGGCGACCGTATCGGTCTGATCCGCTTCGGCTCGCGTGTCGATCTCTACCTGCCCGAGGGCGTGGAGGTCGCGGTCGAGGTCGGACAGAAGACCGTGGCTGGGGTGACTCGCATTGACCGTGATTGATCCGGAGACCCAGGCGGGCTGGGTGCCCGAGGCCGACGAGGTGGACGAAGAGGAGGAGATGCCCCTCTCTCTGCGTCTGTCGATAGCGGACACGCTCACGCTGGGCAACGCCACGTGCGGCTTCATGGCGGTGTACTTCACCACCACCGGCATCCTGATCCCGCACCTCACCGGCAGCCAGGAGTCCGGCATGGCCCGCCACAGCGCGGCCACGGCGGTCATCCTGATGCTCTGCGCGGCGGTCTTCGACCTGTTCGACGGCCTCGTGGCGCGCAAGCTGCGCTCGTCGCCGATGGGCGCGGAGCTGGACAACCTGTCGGACCTGATCAGCTTCGGCCTCGCGCCCGCGTACTTCGTGCTCGTCTACGGCATGGTCGCCGACGACGCGCACCAGCGGGTGGCGGCGGTGGGCGCGATCGTGGTGCTGCTGGCCGTGGTGCTCAGACTGGCCCGGTTCAGCTGTGTGACGCTGAAGGACGGCACGTTCCAGGGCATGCCCTCGCCGTTCGGCGCGCTCACCGTCGTCTCGATCGTGCTGCTGGAGCTGCCGTTCGTGGCGACGCTGCTGGCGATCCTGGGGACGGCGTGGCTGATGGTGAGCCGGGTGGAGTACCCGAAGCCGCGGGGCCGGCTGGCCGGGGCGATGCTCGGCTGGATCGTGCTGTCGATGGGGCTGCTGGCCGCGTGGGCCTTCGACGCGCCGAGCGGTCAGCTGCTGCTGCAGACGGGCTGCGCGCTCCAGCTGGTGATGGGCGCGGTGATTCCGCTGTTCGCCACGGCGCGGCGGGTGAACAACTTCCGCGACAACCGCCGTGAGGCACGGGCGGCGCAGCTGCCGTAGCGGCGCGGTTGCCGTATCGGCGCTTTGACGAGGGGCCCCTTACCCGGGTTGGGTAGGGGGCCCCTCGCCTGTGCCCGGCCACTGGGGGCTCCGCCCCCAGACCCCGGCCGCGCGGCTGCGGAGCCCCCAGGGGGTCAGCGCAAGTGGGCCTCGGCCAGGCGGACGGCGACCCGCTCCAGGATGGGCCCGGCATCCGCGATGCACTTGTCGACGTCCGGCTCGACCGAGGTCAGCGGGTAGGCCCGCTCGATACCGGCCCGCTCCAGCGCCTCCGCCGGCAGGGCGAGCCGTCCACAGACGGCCACCACCGGCTTGCCCGCGGCCCGGGCCGCCGCGGCCACCCCCGCCGGCGCCTTCCCGTGCAGCGTCTGCTCGTCCAGCGAACCCTCGCCGGTGATGACCAGGGACGCCCGTTCCAGGGCGGGCGCGAAGCCCAGGACGTCCAGCATGACCTCGATGCCGGCGCGGAACCGGGCGCCCAGCAGCAGCGCGCCGTAGCCGATGCCGCCCGCCGCGCCCGCGCCCGGGGACGCCGCGTACTCGGCGGCCCGCGGGCCCGCCTCGGCCTCCAGCACCTTCGCGAAGTGGGCCAGCGCCGCGTCCAGCGTCTCCACGTCCTGCGGCGAGGCGCCCTTCTGCGGGCCGTAGACGGCGGGCGCGCCCTTCGGTCCGGTCAGCGGGTTGTCGACGTCGCTGGCCAGCACCAGCTCGACGGAGGACAGCCGCGGGTCAAGGCCGGACAGGTCGGCGCGGGCCAGGCCGGCCAGGCCGCCGCCGCCCGGGGACACCGGCTCGCCCGCCTCGGTGAGGAACCGCGCGCCCAGCGCGGACAGCATGCCCGCCCCGCCGTCCGTCGTGGCGCTGCCGCCGACGCCGAACACGATGGTCCGCGCGCCCGCGTCCAGCGCGGCCCGCAGCAGTTCCCCGGATCCGTACGTGGAGGCCGTCAGGGGCGCGAAGACCCCGGCCGGCAGCCGCTGGAGACCGCTGGCCTCGGCCATCTCCACGACCGCGGTGCCGTCGCGCAGCGCGAACGCGGCCGTCACCTCCTCGCCGAGCGGCCCGGTCACCCGGACCTCGCGCCGTTCGAAGCCGGCCGCGACCGCCGCGTCCACGGTGCCGTCGCCGCCGTCGGCCACGGGCAGCGCCTCCACCGCCAGGTCCGGCACGACCCGGCGCAGCCCGGCCGTCACCCGCTCGGCGACCTGCACGGCCGTCAGCGAGCCCTTGAACTTGTCCGCGGCGATGAGCACCCGGCGGGTCTCGTTCACTGCAGCGTCCGCCACCTTGTCTTCCCCTTGCTCTCCGGGCCCCGCGCACGGCGGGGCCAGTCGCGCCGCTGTGACGATAACCGCAGGACACCCCCGCCGTCATGCCCCGACCGAACCCTGGAAGGACGCGCGGAGCGGGCCGGAGTGGGTACCCCCCTGTCATGAGCACCCAGCGCACCGCACCGGACCTCGCCGACCGGCTGCACGGCGGCTGGCTCGGCCGGATCGCGGGCAACATGCTCGGCAAGCCGGTCGAGCAGGGCGAGGTGTGGACCCGCGACCGGATCGACCGCTATCTGCGCCGGGCCGCCGCCCTGCCGCTGACCGACTACCTGCCCGAGCCGGCCGACCCGGCCGAGGCCGCCGCGCTGCGCCCGGAGTGGCGGTGCTGTGTGCGCGGCCGGATCGACGGCAGCTGCCGGGACGACGACGTGGACTACGCGATCCTCGGTCTGCACCTGCTGGAGACCCACGGCTTCGGCTTCAGCACCGAGCAGGTCGGCGACCTGTGGCTGCTCAGGCTGCCGTACCTGCAGACGTTCACGGCGGAGCGGGCCGCGTACCGGAATCTGGCGAACGGCCTGAAGCCGCCGCTGACGGCGACGTACGACAATCCGTACCAGGAGTGGATCGGCGCGCTGATCCGTGCCGACGTCTTCGGCTGGACCTGCCCCGGCGATCCCGTCCGGGCCGCCGGTCTGGCCCGCCGGGACGCGGTGCTCTCGCACACCGGCAACGGCGTCTACGGCGCCATGTGGGCCGCCGCGCTGATCGCGGCCTCCTTCACCGCCCCGACCGTCCGCGACGCCCTTCGGACCGCGCTGACGGTCGTACCGGCGGGCAGCCGCCTGGCCCGGACGGTACGGCGGGTCGCGAGCCTGCACGAGACCCGGCTGCCCTGGGACCAGACCCTGGCCACGGTGGCCGAGGAGACCGCCGGGCTCGGCTGGATCCACACCGTCCCCAACGCCGCCGTCCTCACCGCCGGGCTGCTGTACGGCGAGGGCGACTTCACCCGGACCCTCGCGCTGACCGTGCGCGGCGGCCTGGACACCGACTCCAACGGGGCGACGGCCGGCTCGGTGGCCGGGGTGCGCGCCGGGGCGCGGGCGATTCCGGCCCAGTGGCGGGAGCCGCTGCGGGACACGGTGCGCAGCGCGGTGTTCGGCTTCGACGGCGTACGGATCGGTGCGCTGGCCGAACGCACCCTGCGCCTGGCGACGGCGGGTTCGTAGGGCGGCCCGGCTGGTTACCCTGTCCCGATGACCACCACTCCTGACTTCGCCGCGTACATCGCGAGTCTGCCCCGGGTCCTCGCCGGGGCGGCCGCGCTCTTCCGGGACGCCGAGGGCCGTGTGCTGCTCGTGGAGCCCAACTACCGCGAGGGCTGGGCGCTGCCGGGCGGGACCATCGAGTCGGACACCGGGGAGACACCGCGCCAGGGCGCCCGCCGGGAGACCCTGGAGGAGATCGGCCTGGACCGCCCCCTGGGACGGCTCCTCGCGGTGGACTGGGCGCACGGCGCGGACCGGCCGCCGCTGGTGGCGTACCTGTACGACGGCGGTGTGCTCACCGAGGACGAGCTGAAGTCCATCCGGCTCCAGGAGGAGGAACTGCTGTCCTGGCGCCTGGTCGCCCGCGAGGACCTGACGGCGTATCTGCCCGAGGTGCTGGGCCGCCGGGTGCTGGTCGCCCTGGACGTGCTGGCGGAGGGCGGCGGCACGGCCGAGCTGGAGAACGGCCGGCGGGTGGCCTGACCGGGCTCGGCCCTCCGTGTCGCGGGACCGCGCGTCCACCTGTCCACCTCGCCCAGCGCCTCGTCCCGGGGCGGCGGCCCGGGCCTCGGCGCGGCCGGTACCCGGGCGCCCTTCGCGTCCTACGGCTTGTGCGCGGTGGTGAGGAAGTCCAGGACGAGGGGGCCGGTCCGGGCGCGGAACTCCTCGAAGTAGGCATGCCGGGCGTGGGGGACCAGGTGCAGCCGGGCGCCGGGGATGCGGTCGGCGAGCAGGGGCGCGTTGGCGGTGGGGTTGAGCAGGTCGTCGGTTCCGTGCACGACGAGAGTGGGTGCGCCGATCTCCGGCAGGAGGTCCCAGGCGTCGTGCCGGTCGCTGGCCACGCGGTGGTGGCGCCGGGCGTGGGCGGGCATGGCGGGGTCTCCGAGGGTGTGGTGCGGAACGGGGTGGGAGGAGAGCCACCGGGGGGTGTACATCAGCTCCAGCAGGGCCTGCCGCGTGGCACCGGGCCCGGACCGGGCCAGGGCCCGGCGGACGTCGTCGCCGCGTTCGACGCCGTGCGGGCCCCCGGGTGAGGTGCAGCCGAGCACCAGGGCACCCACCCGGTCGGGGTGGCGGGCAGCGAGCTGCTGGGCCACCCGTCCGCCCATGGACGTGCCGTAGACGTCGGCCCGGTCGATGCCGAGTTCGTCCAGGACGGCGATGACGTCCCGGGCGAACAGTTCGGTGCTGTAGGGGGTGTCGGGCTTGTCGCTGGCGCCGGTGCCGCGGTAGTCGAGCGTGAGGGTGCTGCGAGCGGGGTGGAAGTCGGCGCGGACCGCGTCCCACCAGTGGTGGTTGTTGGCCTGGCCGGCCAGCAGGACCAGCGGCGTCCCCCGGCCCTGGAGCTGGTAGGCGATGCGGGTTCCGTCGGGGGCCGTGGCGTACGTCGCCGGCTTCCCCGTCCCCGTGCCGCCCTGCGGAGTACCCGCGTGGTCCCGGGCCTCGGCCCGGCGCTCAGACACCTGCCGCCACCGCGGCGCCCAGCCCCAGCAGGACGAGGCCGGTGGTCACGCTGAGCCCGCGCAGGACGGCCGGCCGCGACACCAGGGCGCGCCCCCGGCCGACGGCCCAGGTGAGGGCCGAGTACCAGGAGGCGCTGACGAGCGCCCACAGGGCTCCCAGGGCGACGGTCGACAGGAACACCGGGCCGTTCGCGGTCACGAACTGGGGCAGCACGGAGACGGCGAACACGCCCGCCTTGGGGTTGCCGAGGTTGGTGCTCAGGCCGGTGAGGTAGCCGCCCACGAAGCCGGTTCGGCGCCCGGTCTCGTCGGGCGGGCGGACGGAGACGGTGGTGAGCGCGGTCCGCAGCGTCTTCAGCCCGAGGAACATCAGCACGACGCCGCCCGCGATCCGCAGCGCCGTGTACGCGGTGGGGCTGGCCAGCAGGACGGCGGACAGCCCGGCCGCGGCGGCCGTGGACCACAGCAGGAAGCCGGTGGCGTTGCCCGCGAGCGTGCCGCGGAGCGTCCGTTGGCCGCCCTCCAGTGCCTGACGGATCATCAGGGCCTGGCTCGCGCCTGGCAGCATCGCCAGCAGCAAGGTGGTGGCGATGAAGGCGGGCACATGTGTGGGCATGGGAAGAGAACCCCTTCCGGGGATCGCGGCCGATGGGTGCACGACCAGGTTTCCTCCCGCGCGCTCCTAAGGGAAGTTAAAAGACATGGGTGCAGCGTTAGGATCGGTGAATGGTGGTGGATCCGGGTCAGTTGCGGCTTCTCGCGTTGATCGAGCGGCACGGCTCCCTGGCCGCGGCGGCGCACGCGCTCCAGCTCACGCCCGCGGCGGTCACCCAGCAGGTGGCCAAGGCCGAGCGCGACTGGCAGGTGCCCCTGGTCCTCCGCGGTCCTCGCGGGGCGACGCTCACCGCGGCCGGCGCGCTGCTGGCCTCCCACGGCCGGACCGTGGAGGAGGCGTCGGACAGGGCCGAGGCGGGACTGGCCGCGCTGCTCGGCCGCCTCTCGCTCCGGCTGCGGATCGGGACGTTCCAGGCGGCCGCCCTGCACCTGCTGCCCCCGGCCCTGACGGCGCTGCGCCACCGCCATCCGGACGCCGACGTCTCGGTCGTGGACGTGGTGTCCGGACGCGGAGCGGACGAGATCGGCGCGGGGCGCCTGGACGTGGCCATCGTCGCGTCCTGGGGCACGCCGCTCACGCCGCCCCCGCATGTACGGGCCCACTCGCTCCTGTTGGACCCGATGGTCGTGGTGCTCCCCGACGACCACCCCCTGGCCACCGGGCAGCCCGCGGACACCGAACTCCGCCTGGAACAACTGCGTGACGAGTCCTGGGTTTCCATCCTGGCCGGCCATGCCGCCCGCGAACAGTTCCACGACGCCGCCCGCGAGGCCGGCTTCACTCCCGCCGTGCGGTTCGAGACCGAGTCCTACGACGTCGCCCAGGCCCTCGTCGGCACGGGCATCGCGGTGGCCCTGGTCTCGCGCCTGGCCCTGACCCATGCGCCCGGCACCACCCACCGCGAACTGGCCCACCCCAGGCCCTACCGTCACCTCTACGCCGTGACCAGGGCCGACGCCGGCCTCACACCGCTGGCGGACATGCTCATCGACCTCCTGCGCGATGTCGCCCGCGACATCACCGCCGCCTGGGAGGCTCCCCCGCGCGAAAGACAGCGCGCACCGGACTGACCGAGGCGCCGGTCCGCCCGCCGGGGCCGGGCGAGCGCCGGGCCGGCACCGGCGGGTTCGGGCTCCTCGCGCCGTGCCCGCCCCGGCTTATCCGCTCGCGGCGGCCCGCGACCGCGCCCTACCCTCGGTGGCATGGCCAAGCCTCTCGTCGCCCTGCTCAGCGGGGCCGGTATCTCCACCGACTCCGGAATCCCCGACTACCGCGGGCCGAACGGGCTGTGGCGGCGTGACCCGGAGGCCGAGAAGCTGGTCACGTACGAGTACTACATGGCGGACCCGGAGATCCGGCGCCGGTCCTGGCTGATGCGGCGTGAGAGCGGCGCCCTCGGGGCCCGGCCGAACGCGGCGCACCGGGCCGTCGCCGAGCTGGAGCGGTCCGGGGTCCCGGTCCGGGTCCTCACCCAGAACGTGGACGGGCTGCACCAGCTCGCCGGCCTGCCGGCCCGCAAGGTCCTCGAACTGCACGGCAGCGCCCGCAGCGTGGTCTGCACCCGGTGTCACGCCCGGGGGCCGATGGAGGACGCGCTGGCCCGGGTGGAGGCGGGCGAACCGGACCCGCCGTGCCTGGAGTGCGGCGGCGTCCTGAAGCCGGCGACGGTGATGTTCGGCGAGCGGCTGGATCCCGTGGTCCTCGGCGAGGCCGCGGCCATCGCCAAGGCCTGCCAGGTGTTCATCGCCGTCGGCAGCAGCCTCCAGGTGCACCCCGCCGCCGGGCTGGCCGGGGTCGCCGCCGACCACGGCGCCCGGCTCGTCGTCGTCAACGCCGAGCCGACGCCGTACGACGACCGGGCCGACGAGGTGATCCGCGAGCCGATCGGCACCGCGCTGCCCGCCCTGCTGGCCCGGCTGGCCGCGGCGGGCGACGCGTAGGCTGCCGGGGCCCGTGGGCGTGGCGGTCAGAACAGGGCCGCGCCCACGCCCCGTTCGAAGTCCAGCAGGCGGCGCTTGCGGTCCAGGCCGCCGCCGTAGCCGGTGAGGCCGCCGCCCGCGCCGATCACCCGGTGGCAGGGCACGATGATGCCCACCGGATTCCTGCCGTTGGCGAGGCCGACCGCGCGGGAGGCCTTGGGACTGCCGAGGGCGTCGGCCAGCTGGCCGTAGGAGCGGGTCTCGCCGTACGGGATGCGGGTCAGCTGCTCCCAGACCCGGCGCTGGAACGGGGTGCCGTGCAGCCGTAGTTCCACGGTGAACTCCGTCAACTCGCCCGCGAAATAGGCCGCGAGCTGTTCTGCGACCTCGGCGAACGGGGCGTCGTCGGGGGTGCCGAAGGTCTCCTCCGGCGGGCGGTGGCGCTGGCCGGCCATGTACAGGCCGCACAGCACGCCGTCGTCGGCGACGAGGGTGAGCGGGCCGTAGGGGCTGTCGATGACGGTGTACTGCTTCATGGCGGGGTCCTTGTGCGGGGTTTTTGTGCGGGTGCTCGTGGGTGGTCCAGGACAGGGTGCTCGGCGTCGGTGCCCTGGTCTCGGGGGTGGCCTCGGGTCGGTTTCGGGTCGGTTTCGGGTCGGCCTCGCGGGCCTCACGCGGGCAGGAAGTTGATGGGGTGGCTGTCGGTCGCCCACAGGTACTGGGCCGCGTACGCCCGCCAGGGCCGCCAGCTCTCCGCGCGGGCGGTGAGCGCGGCCGGGGTGGACGGCAGGCCCAGTTCCCGGGCGGCGCGCCGGATGCCGAGGTCGGTGGGGAGGAACGCGTCGGGGTCGCCGAGGGCGCGCATGGCGATGACGTCCACCGTCCACGGCCCGAAGCCGGGCAGCGCGAGCAACCGGGCGCGGGCCTCGGCCCAGTCGGTGTCCACGCCCAGGCGCACACCGCCGTCGGCGAGCAGCCGGACCAGGGTGGTGAGCGTGGCGCGCCGGGTGCGGGGCATGGCCAGGGACTCGGGGTCCACGGCGGCCAGCGCCTCGGGCGAGGGGAAGAGGTGGGTGAGGCCGCCCTCGGGGTCGTCCAGGGGTGTGCCGTGCGCGGTGACCAGGCGGGCCGCGTGGGTGCGGGCGGCGGCCGTGGACACCTGCTGTCCGAGCACGGCGCGGACGGCGAACTCGGCCTCGTCGACCGTGCGCGGCACCCGGCGGCCCGGTCCCTGCCCGACCAGTGGCGCCAGCAGCGGGTCGGCGCGCAGCCGCTCGTCGACGGCGACCGGGTCGGCGTCCAGGTCGAGCAGGCGCCGGCAGCGGCTGATGGCCACGGTCAGATCGCGCAGGTCGCTCAGGGTGAGCCGGCAGGCGATGTGGTCGGGGCGGGGGGCGAGGGCGACGATGCCGTGGCCGTAGGGCAGTCGCAGCGTGCGCCGGTAGGCGCCGTCCCGCCACTCCTCGACGCCGGGTACGGCGGTGGCGGCGAGGTGGCCGAAGAGGTTGGACGGGTTGAGCGGGGCGCGGAACGGCAGCCGCAGGGAGAGGACGCCAGGCGTGCCGGTGCCGGTCGCGGGCACCCGGGCGCGCAGCTCGCTCGGGGACAGGGCGAAGATCTCGCGGACGGTGTCGTTGAAGCCGCGTATGGAGGAGAAGCCGGCCGCGAACGCGATGTCGGCCATGGGCAGCGCGGTGGTCTCGATGAGCATCCGCGCGGTCTGGGCGCGCTGGGCGCGGGCGAGCGCGAGGGGTCCGGCGCCCAGTTCGGCGAGGAGTTGCCGTTCCACCTGGCGGGTGCTGTAGCCGAGCCGGGCGGCGAGTCCGGGCACGCCCTCGCGGTCCACGACGCCGTCGGCGATCAGCCGCATGGCGCGGGCGACCAGGTCGGCGCGCCGGTTCCACTCCGGGGAGCCGGGGCTGGTGTCGGGGCGGCAGCGCTTGCAGGCCCGGAACCCGGCCTGCTGACAGGCGGCGGCACTCGGGTGGAACGTCATGTTCTCCGGCTTGGGCGGTACGGCCGGGCAGCTCGGGCGGCAGTAGATCCGGGTGGTCAGGACGGCCGTGAAGAACCACCCGTCGAACCGCGCGTCCTTGGACCGCACCGCGCGCACGCAGTGCTCCCGATCGAGGAGAGTGCCTGTCTGCATGCGTCCAGCATCGGTCACGGCCCGCCCCGTCCGCTGGCGGAAATCCGACATCGACCCGGCCTGGCCCGGATCTTCACCGTCTCAGGGTGCGGGCGCGGGAGTGTGCTGCCGCCGGAATCCGTCGACCCACTCGGCGGTGGCGCGCAGTCCGCCGAAGGTGTAGAAGTGCACCTTCACCACGCCGTGCCGGCCGGGGTCGTAGCGGTCGGCCAGCGCGTGCAGGAAGCGGTCCGGGCCGGTGGTGCCCATGAGGTTGGTCAGCGAGAAACCGTACTTGCGGGCGACGGAGGCGCTGGTGCCGACGCCGAACCGGGTGGCGTAGCCCAGCAGCCGGCGCACCCCGGCCGGTCCGGGGACGCCGACCCGGACGGGCAGGCGCACGCCCCGGGCGCGCAGGGCCTCCAGCCAGGCGAGGACCGGGTCCGCGTCGAAGCCGAACTGGGTGATCACGTCCCCGCCGAACCGGTCCGCGTCGATGGCGGCCGCCTTGTCCGTGAGCGCCGACCACAGGGCCCGGTCGGTGATGCCGGGGTGGCCTTCCGGATAGCCGGCGATGCCGACGTGCCGGACGCCGTGGCGGCGCAGCAGCCCGGTGCGCAGCACGGCCAGGGCGTCCGCGTAGGGGCCCTCGGGCCGGGCGGGGTCGCCGCCGACGACGAACACGTTCTCGGCGGTGCCGTGGGCCGCCAGCCCGGCGAGGAACTCCTCCAGGGCGGGCCGGGAGGGCAGCCGGCGGGCGGAGATGTGCGGTACGGGGACGAAGCCGAGCCGCTTGACCGCGCGGGCCGCCGTGAGCCGGGTGGCGGTGTCCTCGCCGGCCAGGAAGGTGATGTTGATCCGGGTGCCCGGCGGGATGCCGTCGCGCGCCTCCTCCAGCCGGGGCACGTCCTTGCCGGTCATCTCCAGGGAGAAGTCGTCCAGCAGAGCGGGGTTCATGGGGCGTCTCGGCTTTCGTACGGCTGTTCCCGGACCCGGCCGATGATGTCACGCGGACGGCCGGCCCCGATGGGCAGGGCGCCCACCACCGGGCCGACGGCGGGGGCGGAGCGGGATCCGGTGCCCTCACCGACGACGCGGCCCGGCACGGCACGGCACGGCTCGGCCCGGCACGGCACGGCTCAGCACGGCTCGGCAGGGCCCCGCGCTCACCGCACCTACCGGGCCGTCCGCAGCGCTGCCCGGCGGGTTGCCGGTGGAGGCAGGCGGGGGGTTGCCGACGGGGGCGGGGGGCCCGGCAGAGGGCAGGCGGGCCCCCGGCAGAGGGCAGGCGGGCCCCCGGCAGGGAGCGGCAGGCAGGTCCCCGGCACAGGGCAGGCGAGTCCCCGGCAGGGAGCGGCAGGCAGGTCCCCGGCAGGGAGCGGCAGGCAGGTCCCCGGCAGGGAGGGACAGGCAGGTCCCCGGCAGGGAGCGGCAGGCAGGTCCCCGGCAGGGAGGGACAGGCAGGTCCCCGGCACAGGGCAGGCGAGTCCCCGGCAGGGAGCGGCAGGCGGGTCCCCGGCAGGGGACAGGCAGGCGCCAGGCCGGTTCCCGGCGGGTCCCCGGCCGGACGACCGCCGCGTCAGGTGTCCTCGGTGACGCGGGGCAGGTGAGCCCTCAGTGACGCCCGTCAGGCATCCTGGGCGCCCCCGCCAGGAGCTTCGGCGCCCCCGCCGGGCAGCCTCGGCAACCCCGCCAAGTGTCCTAGGCGACGCCCGTCACGTGTCCCCGGCAACGGCGGAGGCGGCGGCGTTGTAGCGGGCCAGCAGGGTGCGCAGGGCCCTGACCTCCTCCGGGGACCAGCCGGCGGTGCGGGCGTCGACCTCGCGGTACATCCGGGCGTCGGCGCGGGCGAGCAGTTCCCGGCCGCGGTCGCTCGGGCGCAGCAGCTGGACGCGGCGGTTTCCGGGGACGGTCTCGCGCACCAGCAGGCCGGCCCGTTCCAGCGCGGTGACCTGGCGGCTGATCGTGGACTTGTTCAGCCCGTACAGCCCGACCAGCTCCCCCGCCCGGGCCCCGTCGCGCTCGGCCAGCTCCGACAGCAGTGAATAGTCGACGAAACTCAGGTCGGGGTGGAGCCGTTCGGCGTTGGCCCGAAAGCGCCGGGAGAGGGTCACCAGCTCCCGGACGAGCCCCGGGACCTCCGTGTCGTCGTCGGTCACGTCCGTCCGTCCTTCCCCGCGGTCCGGGTAGGAATGATCACACAGACCCGTTGAGTTGCTGTTTGCAACACTGTGGCGACCGGCGTCACGGTGGCTTAAGTTGCGGATGTTTGCCGTACTTCGACCCCTTATGCTCCGGATAGTCCGGAAGGGGCCAGGAGAGGCAGGCGAGAGTCATGCGAGCCGAGGACGTCGTCCGTGCACCGTCGACACCGCTGGATGCCCCGGCCTTCCCGGCGGGCCCGTACCGGTTCACCGACCGCGAGTACCTGAACATCACCTACCGGACGGACCCCGAGGCCCTGCGCCGGGTGGTGCCGGAGCCGCTGCGGGTGGCGGAGCCGCTGGTCCGCTTCGAGGTCATGCGGATGCCGGACGTCACCGGTCTGGGCGACTACACCGAGGCCGGTCAGCTGGCCGTCGTGGAGTACGAGGGCGAGCCGGGCGAGTACGGCATCTCGATCCACGTGGACAATTTCCCCGCCATCGCGAGCGGCCGGGAGATCGGCGCCTTCCCGAAGAAGGCCGGCCGCCCCCGGCTCTACGTCGACCAGGACACCCTGGTCGGCACCCTCGACCACGGCACGCTGCCCGTGGCCCGCGCCACGATGGGCTACAAGCACCGGCCGCTGAACACGGAGCAGGCCCGCGAGGAGCTGACCCGGCCGACGTTCATGCTCAAGAAGCTGCCGCACTACGACGGTTCGCCGCGCATCTGCGAACTCGTCCGGACGCAGATCGCCGACATCGTGGTCAAGGGCGCCTGGAGCGGTCCCGCACGGCTCCAGCTCTTCGCCCACGCGCTGGCCCCGCTCGCGGACCTGCCGGTCCTGGAGGTCGTCTCCGCCGCCCACGTCCTGACCGATCTGACCCTGGGCCGCGCCCGGGTCGTCCACGACTACCTCGCCTGACCGCTCCGCCGCACCGAGAGGGAAACCGAGCGGAGAATTCCTCAGCCTCGGCGTCTTCGACCGGGACCACGCCCGGCAGACCGCTCCGGACCCCGACCCGGACTCCCCGCACGCCTGCCTCGACCCGGACACCTTCACCGCCGGCACCCCGTGCGGCCGCTACCAGGGCGTCACCGACCAGGTGATCATGTCCAGGACGCCGGGACGCTTCCGCACCCTCCTGGTGCCGCGCGGCGGCAGCGCCCCGGTCCGGCTGCCCCGCCACGGCTGACCCGCACCCGGGCCGGGGACGGTCAACCGGGGTGACCGGCGTGACCGGCGTGACCGGCGTCGCCGAGTTCCCGGGCGAACGTGTCGTACGCGTGGGTGTCGAAGAGGACGAAACGGACCTCCTCGACGGCGGTCGGGGTGGTGCGTACCGTCTCCACGGCAATGCGGGCCGCGTCCCCCATCGGCCAGCGGTAGACGCCGGTGGAGAGGGCGGGGAACGCCACCGTACGGGCGCCGAGTTCGCCTGCCAGGCGCAGGGACTCGCGGTAGCAGGAGGCCAGCAGGTCCGAGCGGTCCTCGGTGGACGACCAGACGGGACCCACCGTGTGGATCACCCAGCGGGCGTCCAGGTCACCCGCCGTGGTGGCGACCGCCCGGCCGGTGGGCAGGCCCTCGCCGTACCGGGAGGCGCGCAGCGCGCGGCACTCCGCCAGGATGGCCGGGCCGCCGCGACGGTGGATCGCGCCGTCCACTCCCCCGCCGCCCAGGAGCGAGGAGTTGGCCGCGTTGACGAGGGCGTCGGCGTGCTGCCGGGTGATGTCGCCCTGGACGAGGGTGATGGTGGTCATGTCCGTCTCATCCTTTCGGGGCGACTCGGTCTCGGCTCGCGTCGGTTCAGCCCTGTCTCAGTCTCCGCCAGACCGCCTTGGCCGCATTGTGGCCCGACATGCCGTGCACGCCGGGTCCCGGCGGCGTGGCCGAGGAGCAGAGGAAGACGGCCGGGTGGGGGGTGTGGTACGGGAACAGGGACAGTCTGGGCCGCAGCAGCAGCTGGAGTCCGGAGGTCGCGCCGCAGGCGATGTCCCCGCCGACGTAGTTGGCGTTGCGGACGGCCATCTCGGCGGGCCCGGCCGTCGCGCGGGCGAGCACCCGGTCGCGGAAGCCGGGGGCGAAGCGCTCCAGCTGGCGTTCTATGGCCTCGGTGAGGTCCCCGGTCCAGCCGTTCGGCACATGGCCGTACGCCCAGAAGACGTGCTTGCCCTCGGGGGCCCGGGTGGGGTCGGCCACGCTCGGCTGCACGGTGATCATGAACGGCCGCTCGGGTGCGCGTCCCTCGCGGGCGGCGGCGCGCAGGGCCGTGCCGATCTCGGCCCGGCTCGCGCCGATCTGGACGGTACCGGCGCTCCGGGCCTCGGGCGCGGTCCACGGCACCGGGCCGTCCAGCGCATAGTCGATCTTGAAGACGCTGGGGCCGTAGCGGTAGTTCGCGTAGTAGTCGCCGAGGCCGGCGATGCGGGCGAGCGCGGCGGGCGAGGTGTCGAAGACGTACGCGCGCGCGGGCGGCAGGTCGTCCAGGCGCTTGACCTCGAAGTCGGTGTGCACCGCACCGCCGAGATCCCTCAGATACGCGGCGAGGGCGTCGGAGACGGCCTGGGAACCGCCGCGGGCCACCGGCCAGCCGCGGGCGTGCGCGGACAGGGCGAAGACCAGGCCGACGGCGCTGGTGGCGAGGCCGCCCAGCGGTGCCATCACATGGGCGACGAGGCCGGCGAAGAGGGTCTTGAACCGCTCGTCCTTGAAGCGGCGCATCAGCCAGGTGGACGGCGGGAGCCCGGCCAGGCCGAAGCGGGCGAGGGTGACCGGGTCGCGGGGCAGCGCGGTCAGCGGCAGGGACATGAAGTCCTGGACCAGGGTGTCCCAGCGGGCGAGCAGGGGCTCGACCAGCCTGCGGTACGGGCCCGCGTCGCGCGGTCCGAAGGAGGCGGCGGTCTCGGCCACCGAACGGGACAGCACGGCCGCGGTGCCGTCCGGGAACGGGTGGGCCATGGGCAGCGGGGCGTGCAGCCACTCAAGGCCGTACCGGTCGAGGGGGAGGGAGCGGAACGCCGGGGAGTTGACCCCGAGGGGGTGCGCGGCCGAGCACGGGTCGTGCCGGAAGCCGGGCAGCGTCAGCTCCTCCGTGCGGGCGCCGCCGCCCACCGTGGACTTCGCCTCGAACAGGGCCACGGAGAAGCCGCGGCGGGCCAGCTCCACCGCGGCGGTCAGTCCGTTCGGCCCCGCACCCACCACGACCGCATCGAGCATCGACGGCACCTTCGGACCCCTTCGTCAGCCGATGGCCATTCGGGATCAGGATATGCCGGGGCGCCGGCACTCCCCCGATCCGGGTGGCCCGGGCCGGTCAGGAGGCGGTGCGCAGCAGCCCGGCCACCCGGCGGGCGGTGGCGGCGTCCCGCGCGGCGGTGAACGGCAGGGCGTTGCCGCCGGTGACGCGGAACGGCTCGCCGGTCAGGGTGAGGTGCGTGCCGCCGGCCTCCTCGACCAGGAGCAGTCCGGCCGCGTGGTCCCAGGCGGCCTCCCAGGAGAACGCGACGGCGTCCAGCTCGCCCCGGGCGACCGCGAGGTACTCCAGGCCCGCGGAGCCGCACGGGCGCGGGGCGAGGCCGTCGGTCCACAGGGCGCGCAGCGCGCGCTTCTGCTCGTCGGTGGTGTAGTCCGGGTGGGAGGTGGCGACGACCAGGTCCCGGCCGGGCTCGGGCGGGCCGGCGAACAGCCGCTCGCCGTCGAGGAAGGCGCCCCGGCCGCGGACGGCGGTGGCGAACCGGTCGCGCGCGGCGGCGTAGGTCCAGGAGGCGACCACGGTGCCGCGGTGGGCGAGGGCCACCAGGGTGCAGAAGCCGTCGTCGCCGTGGACGAACTGGCGGGTGCCGTCGACCGGGTCGACGATCCAGACCGGGGTGTCGCCCTGGAGCGCCTCGTAGACCACCGGGTTGGCGTGCACCGCTTCCTCGCCGACCACCACGGAGCCGGGCAGCAGCGCGCCGAGGTCCTCGGTGAGCCGTAGCTCGGCGAGCCGGTCGGCGTCCGTGACCAGGTCGTGCGGGCCGCTCTTCTGGTCCACCTCGTGCGCGGCGAGGCGGCGGAAGCGGGGCAGGATCTCGGCCTCGGCGGCCTTGCGGACCGCCTCCTCCACGTCGGCCGAGCGGCGGGCGAGAAACTCCTCGATGGTTTCCGTCTCTTCGATCATGCCTCCCATCAGACCACGTCCCACTGACACGCCCCCGCCCACGGGTGCCCGTGGGGTGGAATCGACGTGAACAGCGGGGGTCTCCCGAAGGGGCGCCCCGGTATGGCGCCGGGCGGACCGTACGGGGCCGGGAGGACGGGCCGCACGGGGCCGGGACGGGCCGCACGGGGCCGGACGCGGTGGACGGGGGCCGGCGCGGTGGACGGGGGCCGGCGCGGTGGACGGGGCCGGCGCGGTGGACGGCCGGGGCCCGTCGGCGGCCGGGGTGTCAGCGGCCGACCGCGTAACCCTGCATCCCGCGCGGGTTCGCCGCCGCCGAGAGGATGCCGGTCTCCGGGTCCCGGGCCACCGCGCACAGCCGGCCCTCGGACCAGGCGGGGCCGACGGTGACGTCGTGGCCGCGCCGCCGCAGCTCCTCGATCACACCGGGGTCCATGCGGGACTCCACGGTGACGCTGCCGGGGCGCCGGCGGCGCGGGTGGAAGGAGCCGGGGAAGCTGTCGTTGTGCCAGTTGGGGGCGTCGATGGCGCCCTGGAGGTCGAGGCCGCCGCGGACGGGGGCACCCAGGGCGGCGGCCAGGAAGAAGTGCAGCTGCCACTGGTCCTGCTGGTCCCCGCCGGGCGTGCCGAACGCCAGGACCGGTACCCCGTCGCGCAGGGCGAGGGAGGGGGTGAGGGTGGTGCGGGGGCGGCGGCCGGGGGTGAGGGTGCCCGGCAGGCCCTCCTCCAGCCAGGTCATCTGCAGCCGGGTGCCGAGCGGGAAGCCGAGTTCGGGGACCACGGGGTTGGACTGGAGCCAGCCGCCGCTGGGCGTGGCCGCGATCATGTTGCCCCAGCGGTCGACGACGTCCAGGTGGCAGGTGTCGCCCCGGGTCGAGCCGTCGGCGGCCACGTCGGCCTCACCGGTCACCTGCGCCTGACCGGTGGCCTCGGCGAGGGTGGGCGCCCCGGGCAGCGGGGCGACGGTCGGCTCCCCGGCGCCCATCGGGTCGAAGCCGGGCCGCGTGTCGGCCGGCACGCGCGCGTGCGCCAGCGCGGGCAGCCTGGGGGGCCTTCCGCCGGGGCTGCCGGGGAGCAGGTCGTAGGAGGCCTTCGCGCCGATCAGGGCCCGCCGGCCGGCGTTGTAGGCGTCCGACAGCAGGTCGGCGAGGGGCACCTCGGCGGCGTCGCCGTACCAGGCCTCGCGGTCGGCCATGGCGAGCTTGCAGCCCTCGACCAGCAGGTGGACGTAGTCGGCGGAGCCCGGTGCGGGCAGCTCGGCCGGGAGCAGGGCGAGCTGCTGGAGGAGCACCGGGCCCTGGCTCCAGGGGCCGGCCTTGCACACGGTCCAGCCGTTCCAGTCGTACGTCACCGGTGTCTCGTAGTGGGCGGACCAGCCGGCCAGGTCGGCCTCGGTGAGGGTGCCGGTGTGCCGTTCGCCGCTGGTGTCCATGGTGGGCCGCCGGGACTGCCGTACCAGGGCCTCGGCGATGAAGCCGGAGCGCCACACCTCGCGCGCGGCGTCGATCCGCGCCTCCCGGTCGCCGGCGCCCGCGGTCTCGGCCAGCAGCCGCTTCCAGGTGGCGGCGAGCGCGGGGTTGCGCAGCAGCGTCCCGGGCCGGGGCGGCCGGCCGCCGGGCAGGTACACCTCGGCCGACGACGGCCACTCGGTCTCGAACAGCCGCCGTACGCTCGCCACGGTCGCGCCGACGTTCTCCACGGGCGCGTGCCCGTGCTCGGCGTAGCCGATGGCGTACTTGAGGACCGCGTCCAGGGGCTTGGTGCCGTGGTCGCGCAGCAAAAGCAGCCAGGCGTCGAAGGCGCCGGGCACGGCGGCGGCGAGCGGTCCGGTGCCGGGCACGAGGTCCAGCCCGAGGCGCCGGTAGTGGGCCGGGGTGGCGCCGGCCGGGGCGACGCCCTGTCCGCACAGCACGCGCACGGCGCCGCCCGCGGGGGCGAGCAGGATCGGCACCTCGCCGGCCGGCCCGTTCAGATGCGGCTCCACGACGTGCAGCACGAACGCGCCGGCGACGGCCGCGTCGAAGGCGTTGCCGCCGTCCTCCAGCACCGCCATCGCCGACTGGGAGGCCAGCCAGTGTGTGGAGGAGACCATGCCGAAGGTGCCTTGAAGGGTGGGTCGGGTCGTGAACCGCATCTCTCACCTCGTTGTTTCCACACGTCGCCCGCGTCGGCCGGCGCTCGGGACCACTCCTGGCAAGACTCCGGAGAGTTCGGGCCGGCGTCGTCCTCCGTCCGCCGCTCCCCCGGCAGCCTATCGATCGCCATGCGTCCCCTCATCCCCGTCTCCGGCAGAAATGGGCGTCGTACGTGCTTCGCCCGCCCACCGTCCGGCGAGCGGTTCTCGATCCGTTCCACCGGGTCTCAAGGGGGGTTCCAAGGTCCCGTCCTAGCGTCCCGGGGGCAGCAACGACCGCGTGAGCCGGCCTCACTGTGCTCAGCGGCCGTACGGAACAGGGAGAGGGGAACCGATGACGAACTCCGGGACACGGCCGCAGGAGGTCGCGGACTTCTACGACGGCAGCAGCCGTCTGATCGCCGAACTGAACGGAGGGAGCCTGCACTTCGGCTGCTGGGACTCGCTGCCGGCCGACGCCGGCATGGACCGGGCGTCGCAGCGGCTCACCGAGATGATGACGGAGCGGATCGAGGTCGGCCCCGGACAGCGGGTGCTGGACATCGGCTGCGGCACCGGCGCGCCGGCGGTGCAACTGGCCCGGGCCACCGGCGCCGAGGTCGTGGGCATCACGATCAGCCCGGAGCAGGTCCGGCTGGCCACGGCACACGCCGAGCGGGAGGGAGTCGCCGAGCGGGTCACCTTCCGGTGCGCGGACGCCTCCGCGGAACTCCCCTTCCCCGCCGACTCGTTCGACGCGGTCTGGTTCTTCGAGTCGATCTTCCACCTTCCGGACCGGCTGACCGCGCTGCGCCGGGCGGCCGAGGTCCTGCGGCCGGGCGGGCGACTGGCCCTCACCGACGTCCTGCACAACGACGAAACCTCCCCCGCGGCCCAGGAGTCGCTGGACGAGCACGCGTACACGCCGTTGGTCGGCGAGCCGATGCGGCTGTCCGACTATCCGCCTCTGCTGCGGCAGGCCCGCCTCGTCCCCGTCGAGTGCCGCGACATCAGCGAACTGACCGTGGGGCGCACGCTGGAGTGCATGCACCGCACGCTCGACGAGAACCGCGAGCGCTTCGTCGAGCGGTACGGCAGCGAGCTGGTCGATCAGTTCTCCACGGCCGTCCCGCTCCTGGACGCGGTCGAGTTCGGCTACGGCATCGTCACCGCGGCCCGGCCGGATCACTGAGCACACCGTCCGCCGGGCGTCGCGCGCCGGTCCGACGGTCAGCCTTCCTCCCACCTTCTACTGCCCCTTCACTGCGACAGCGAGGACGGACCCATGGGGAACACGCCGATCGAGCTCTACCTGGATCTGATGTCACGCACCGTCAGCAACACCATCTACGAGGATCCGCAGATCGACCCGCGCCGCTACTGGGAGCTGCTGCGGGAACGGGACGGCGACGGGACCGGACCGGTCATGGACGGCCCCGGCAATTGGAGTGCCTACGACAGCGAGGGACGCGAGCAGGGCAGCGTCTGGCCGCGCGACGCCCACACCATGGTCGGCATGCGCAGGCTCAGGAACGTACGGGAATGCGCGGAGCGGGTCCTGGCCGACGGGGTGCCGGGCGACTTCATGGAGACCGGCGTGTGGCGCGGCGGCACCTGCATCTTCATGCGGGCGGTGCTGGCGGCGTACGAGGTCAGCGACCGCGTGGTGTGGGTCGCCGACTCCTTCGCCGGTATCCCCGCGCCCGACCTGGACCGCTATCCGCAGGACGAGGAGGCGCGGGGCATCGAGTCGGTCAACGAGGTGGTGGGCGTGCCCCTGGAGACCGTCCGCGGCAACTTCGACCGCTACGGGCTGCTCGACGACCAGGTGCGGTTCCTCCCGGGACGGTTCTGCGACACGCTGCCCGAGGCCCCCGTGGAGCGGCTGGCGCTGCTGCGTCTGGACGGGGATCTGTACGAATCCACGATGGACGCCCTGGTGTCGATGTACCCGAAGCTGTCGCCCGGCGGCTATCTGATCGTGGACGACTACCACGCCCTGGACGTCTGCAAGAAGGCCGTGCACGACTATCGGGACCAGCACGGCATCGACGACCCGATCACGGACATCGACTGGTCGGGGGCCTACTGGCGCAAGAGCGCCTGAACGCGCCACCAGGCACGGGCCGTACGGATGGGGCGATGGCCCTCCGTACGGCCCGTTCGCGCCGGGGTCAGAGGGCGCCGGGCCACTCGTCGTCGCCACGCAGCAGGGCGCGCGCCAGGTTCCGGTAGAAGGAGACGACGGCCGGCTCCTTGGGGCTGAGGTGGCCGCGCGCGGCGAACCGGGAGCCCACGGACCGCTGCACGGCCTCCAGGCCGCGCCGGTCCTCCGCGTTGACCATCGCGGAGTACGACTCGATGCCCTGCCGCATCTCCTTCCGTTCGGCCTCACCGAGGTCCTTGACCCGGGCGGCGGGGACCAGCATGCCCCCGCGGACCTGGGTGCGGTCGAGGGACAACGGGAGCATGCTCAGCCAGATCACCGCCTCCCCGGCGGCGGCGAGGCTCCCGGTGGGGAAGACGAAGAAGTCGTACAGGTGAGCCTTCTCGTCCTCGGTCAGGGAGAGGAGGGACGGCTGCTGGGGCTCGGTGAACGGGATGCGGAAACGCAGCGCCCACGGCGTGTCGTCGCGCAGATCCGTGTCGGAGCGGCCCGGGGTGGACGGTTCCAGGGTCTCGGGGTGGAAGCCCATCACGTGGTAGTTCTCGTGCGCGTTCTCCACGGCGATCTTCCAGTTGCAGTGCCACTCCTCGGCCCATTCCCCGGCCAGTACCATGTCGTCCAGGCGGTAGTTGACCAGGTCGCTTTCGATTCGGGCGAGGTGCGGAGCCAGGGCTTCCGCCGCGGGGTCGAGGTTGACGAAGACGAACCCGTGCCACTCTTCCACGGCGAACTGCGGCAGTCGGCAGCCGGCGGGGTCGAACGCCTCGTTGCGCCGCATGAAGGTGGCGCCGATCAACCGGCCGTCCAGTCCGTAGCGCCACAGGTGGTACGGGCAGGTGAACCGGTCGGTGCGGCCGGTGCCCGGTTCGACGACCGGCATCATGCGGTGGCGGCAGATCGGTGACATCGCGTGCAGCGCGCCGTCGTCGCCGCGCGTGATGACGACGGGTTCGCCCGCGACGGTGAGGGCGACGTAGGCACCGGGGGCGGCGAGTTGGTCGGTGTGCGCGACGAGAAGCCAGGAACGGCCGAAGACCTTCTCCCGCTCCAGCTCGTACAGCTCACCGGAGGCGAACGCCCGGGGCGGCAGGCTGAGGGCGGGCGGGTCCGGGACCAGGTAGCCACCGAGTTCGGCGAGCAGGTCCGCGGTCTCCGGCGACAGAGGGGGTGTGGTGGAGGAGTCCGGCCGCGGGGCCGCCGGGCCGGTCTGATGGAGGGTCAAGATCCGTGTCCTTGCTGTGGAAGGGGATACCGGGCGGGGGCGGGCTGTCGGGTCTGCGGTCGGCGCAGCAGGGGGAAGCGGTCGCCGGTGAGGGGGGCGCCCTCGCGCAGCGGGTCGGCTCCGGTGCCGGGGAGGTCGTCGAGAAACGCGATGCCGGTCGGCCGGTAGGCGGCGGTGGCGTCCATGTAGACGGCGGAGGTCGACAAGCGGGGCTCGTCGGTCGAGTTCGCCCCGGCGCTGTGCACGGTGCGGGCGTGGTGGAAGGTGCAGTCGCCGGCCCGCAGTGGCACCGTGACCCGCGGCATCCAGATCTCTCCCGGCCGGGTGAAGGCCCCGGCCCACGGCTCGTCGCCGGTATCGGGATCCGGCAGCAGGTGTGATCCGGGGACGAAGGTCATGCAGCCGCGTTCCACCGGGACGTCGACCAGCGCGACCCACGCCGTCAGGGCGGTGCCGGCGGTGGAGAACGGGAAGGCGAACGCATCGTGGTGCGGGGCGGTGGGGACCGAGGCGTCCTTCTCCTTGTTCTCCTTGAGCAGCACCTCCAGCTTGAACAGCCTCAGGGGCGAGCCGGCCAGGTACTCGGCGAGGGCGGCGATGCGCGGGTGGGTGGCAAGGCGGCGCATCGTGTCGCTGCCGAGCTGGGCGTCGGCGACGTAGTCCATGACGGTGCCGGCGCCGGAGCCCCAGCGCACGGACTCCTCGTGGGCGAGGAGCCGACGGGCCTCGGCCAGGTATTCGGCGACCTCCCCGGCGTCGAGGACGCCGGGGACGTGGACGTAGCCGTCCCGCCGGTACCGTGCGGCGAGGCGCTCCAGGGCGGCAGGGTCGCTCTCGGCGGGCAGGTCCGCGGGGACGCCGGGTTCGGTTTCCTGCACGGCGATATCTCCTTCCTGCGGTATTTCCTTGCTGCGGTACTTCCTTCCTGCGGTATTTCCTTCCTTGTCCGGTCAGACCAGCGACAGCCCGCCGTCGACGGGGACGACCATGCCCGTCGCGTAGCCGGCCTCCGGGCGGGCGAGCTGGACGATCCACCAGGCCACGTCCTCCGGACGGCCGACCCGGCCCACGGGCACCCTGCCGCCCATGCCGGTCAGGAACTCCCGGTAGCCCTCCGGGGTCATGCCCATGCGGACGCCGATGCCCGTGTCGATCACCCCGGGTGCCACGCCGACGACACGGATGCCCCGGGGGGCCAGTTCGACGGCCCAGGTCCGGGTCAGGTAGTCGAGGGCCACCTTGCTCGCCCCGTACAGCGCGCCGGTCGGGGCGGCGCGCAGGCCCAGGGTCGCGGCGGTCCCCACGTTGACGACGATGCCGCGCGACTTCTCCAGCGCGCCGAGTGCGGACTGGACGAGGAAGAGGGGAGCCGTCAGATTGGTGCCGAACTGCCGTGCCACGGCGTCCCGGTCGACGGTCTGCAGGGTCTCCATGCCCGCCACGGCAGCGTTGTTGACCAGGACGTCGATCCTCCCGAACTCCCGCAGGGCGGCGTTGACGACCGCCTGCGGCCCGTCGGGCGAGGCCACGTCGGCGACGAGCACACGCATGTCCGCACAGCCCTCGGCGGTCTGCGCGAGCGCGTCCTCGGTACGGCCGACGACGAGCACCTTCGCACCCTGAGCGGCGAAGGCGCGGGCGGTGGCCCGGCCGATACCCGAACCGCCGCCGGTGACGATCACGGCGAGCGGCGCGGGTTCGCTCCCGGGGGCGGGGCCGGGGGAAGGCGTGGGGCTGGGGGCGGGTGACATGGCGGGCACCGGGCGGGGACCTGTCGAGTCAGTCATGGCTCGCACGCTAAGTGCGCCCTCTCGCAGCGGACTCGACGCCGGCTGGCGTGCCGAGGGGGTGGCAGAGGTGCGGCTCGGCCGGCGGGTCGACCGCCCTCACGCGTCGTGCGTGACAACCCGTTCCCGCACCTTCAGCCCCGGCCCCTCCCGCACGAGCACGTCCTCGCAGACGCAGATCAGATGCAGCCGGGGAGCTTCCCCGCGGCGGGTGGCGAAGACCTGGGCGTAGCTGCGTACGAACACGCTGCCGTCGGGTTCCCGGCGTACCGCGGTCATGCCGATGACGTGCCGGTGCGAAAGGCCCTCGGCGGCGAGGCGTTCGGCGGCGGCGCGGGCGCCGGCGGCCAGTTCGGCGTGGCCGCGTGCCGGTTCCGGCGAGGAGGGCCGGGCGAACGTGCCGTCCTCGGTGAAGGTGGCGGCCCACTCCTCGGCCGCGCCGGAGTCGAGGAGCTGCATCTGCCGGGCGTAGAACTGCTGCACCTGCGCGTACAGGTGCCCGAACCCGGGATCCGTGGCCGCCGCTCGGTCTTCCGGTGCCGCCGTCTGATCGGTGCGTACCGACATGGTGGTGTGTCCTTCCTCCCGGCGGGCGCGTCCCGCGCGGAGCGAGGCGTCAGGGTGTGCCGTAACAGGCTGCGGCAGGTCCTTGGTGAACGGCTCGAAACCCCGTTCAGCTCCGCCGCGCAGGTTCCGGTGCGGGCTCCAGCGGTCGTGCACCGCTTTTCCGGGGCGGGTTGGAAGGCTGGCGCGTGACCAGTAGTCCCGGGCCTTCAAGGAGTCGACATGTCAACGACCGCGAACAAGGAACGCTGCCTGGAGATGGTGGCCGCATGGAACCGGTGGGACGTCTCCGGGGTGGTCGCGCACTGGGCACCCGACGTCGTCCACTACGACGACGAGGACAAACCGGTGAGCGCCGAGGAGGTCGTACGGCGTATGAACAGCGCGGTGGAGGCCTTCCCGGACCTTCGTCTGGACGTGCGGAGCATCGTGGGCGAGGGCGACCGCGTGATGCTGCGGATCACCTGCTCGGCCACGCACCAGGGCGTGTTCATGGGCATCGCCCCCACCGGCCGCAAGGTCCGCTGGACCTACTTGGAGGAGCTGCGCTTCTCCGAAGCCGGCAAGGTCGTGGAGCACTGGGACGTCTTCAACTTCTCCCCGCTGTTCCGGGACCTGGGCGTGGTGCCGGACGGACTGTGATCCGGGCTCCCTCACCGGCGAGGGCCCGGACGGCGCGCCGTCCGGGCCCTCGGTGTGTCACGCGCGCAGCGCCCGGAACGGCTCCCGGGTGCCGGGACGGTGCCGTCCGGTCAGCTCCTCCAGGACCGGCACGACCTCGCTGGGGCTGGGTTCCGCCGCGATGGTGTCGCTCAGCGCCTGCGCGGCGGTGCCGAAGGAGGGCTCGCCGAGCACCCTCTCCAGCCGGGTGCGCAGCCCCTCGGCAGTCAGCTCGCCGGAGGGCAGCCGCAGCCCCGCCCCGAGTTCCTCCAGGCGACGGGCCCGGTAGAAGTGGTCCCACATCGAGCCCAGGGAGACCTGCGGCACCCCGTACACGGCGGCCGTCGACCAGGTGCCGGCTCCGCCGTGGTGGACGATCGCCGAGCAGGTCGGCAGAACGGCGTCCAGCGGCACGTGCTCGACGATGCGGAAGTGGTCCGGCACGCGCCCCAGCAGCTCCCGCTGGTCGGCGTCGAGGGTGGCGACCACCTCGACGCCGAGCCCGGCCACGGCCTCGAAAAGGTCGTCCACGGAGACGGCGAGGAAGGACTTCACCCGCCGTGAGGTGATGCCGAGGGTGACCAGGACCCGTGGCCGCTCGGGCGGCCTGCGCAGCCAGTCGGGCACCACTGTGGGCACCAGTCCGCTGTAGGGGACGTACCGCATCGGCACGGTGGGACCGCCGGCGTCGAGCCGCACGGGGGCGGGGGTCTGGTCGATGGACCACTGCCCCGTGACGATCTCCTCGTCGAAGGAGTGGCCGTGCCGGCCAAGGGTCCAGTCGAGCCATTCGGCGAGTGTGTCGTCGTGATGCTCGGGCTCCTGGCGCGCCATGCGCTCCAGGAAGAGGCGGCGCGTGCTGAGGAACAGGTCGGGGAAGGACAGCAGGCGGGCGTGGGCGGCGCCCGAGGCCCGCGCGGCCACGGCGCCCGCGAAGGTGAACGGCTCCCAGACGACCAGGTCGGGCCGCCAGTGACGGGCGAAGTCCACCAGGTCGTCGACCATCGAGTCGTTGTTGATCTGCGAGTAGAACAACGCGGACATCACCGTGTTGTGCCCTTTGAGGAACTCGAAGCCCAGGGCGTCGTGACGGGCCTCCAGGTAGTCCGCCTCGTCGTGCAGGGCGAGGATGTCGCTGCCGACCCGGCCCAGGAGGCTGCCGTGCGTGTGGTCGCGGCCGACCGGCACGGCGGTCAGGCCGGCTCCCGTGATGGTGGAGGTGAGCGCGGGCTGGCCGGCCACCCGTACCTCGTGCCCGGCCGACCGCAGTGCCCACGCCAGCGGCACGGCGGTGCAGAAGTGGGCGTCCATGGCGAAGGACGTCAGCAGTACGCGCACGGGCGTCGCCTTTCTGTCGTGGCGCGGTGGACGCGGTCTCCGGTCACCGGAAGTCCGCTCGGTGGTCGGCGGCCCACTGGGCGAGCGTGCGGGCGGGCCGGCCGGTGACCTCCCGCACGGTCGGCCGGGCGGGGGCGGGCCGCTCGGTCCACCCGGCTTGGAAGGCGAGGACGTAGTCGGCGATGGGCGCGGGCAGCCCCTGGGCGGTCAGGTCGGCCCGCGCCTGCCCGGGGGTCACCTCGACGAAGGCGAGGGACCGGCCGAGCCCCTCCCCTACCGCGCGGACCTGTTCGCGCTGGGTGAGGGCCTGCGGTCCGGTCACGCTGTAGGCGCGGCCGGCGTGCCCCTCCTTCAGCAGCGCGGTCACCGCGACGGCCGCGACGTCGGCCTCGTGCACCGGGGCCACCCGGGCGTCCGGATACGCGGACCGGACGACGCCCTCCGCGCGGATCGACGGCGCCCACAGGGTGACCTTGTTGAGCGCGAACTCGCCGGGGCGCACATGGGTCCACTCGAGCCCCGTGTCCTCCACGGCCAGTTCCACGCGCCGGTGTCCTCCGGTGTCGGTGCCGTCGGTGACGGAGTCCGAGGAGAGCACCACGATCCGCCGGACACCGGCCCGTCGCGCGGCCCCGGCGAACGCCGCGGCGGTCTCCGGGACGGGGAACAGGTAGACGGCTTCGACACCGTCCAGCATCCGCTCGTAGGTCTCCGGGCGGGTCAGGTCGCCGCCTGTGATCTCCGCGCCGCCGGGCAGGCCGGACCGGTCGGGTGTGCGGGTCAGCGCCCGCACCCGGCGGCCGGCGGCCAGTAGCCCGGTGACGACGTGCCGGCCGACGTTTCCTGTGGCTCCGGTTACCAATACTGTCATCGATGCCTCCCGGCGACCACGCTGCGTCCCCGCCGTCGACGTCCGCTGGAGCCTGCGTCGTGGCCGGACCGGCCCCCGGCGGGCTGTACGAGGGCCTGTCGACCGGGCGTCGACCGGAGCAACAGAAGGCGCCGTCAGGATGCGTGTTCCAGGTTCATGTCGAACAGGGGGCATCATGCGTGCGTTGTTCATCACTTCACCCGGGCTCAGCCACATCCTGCCGACGGTGCCGCTGGCACAGGCGCTGCGCGCTCTCGGCCACGAGGTCCGCTACGCCACGGGGGGCGACATCCGCGCCGTCGCGGAGGCCGGGCTGTGCGCCGTGGACGTGTCGCCCGGCGTGAACTACGCGAAGCTGTTCGTGCCCGACGACACCGACGTCACCGACCCGATGCACTCCGAGGGGCTGGGCGAGGGCTTCTTCGCCGAGATGTTCGCCCGGGTATCGGCGGTGGCCGTCGACGGGGCGCTGCGGACGGCGCGGAGCTGGCGGCCCGACCTCGTCGTGCACACTCCGACACAGGGCGCGGGCCCGCTGACGGCGGCAGCGCTGCAACTGCCGTGCGTAGAGCTGCCGCTGGGTCCCGCGGACAGCGAGCCGGGGCTCGGCGCGCTCATCCGGCGGGCGATGTCCAAGGACTACGAGCGCCACGGCGTCACCGGCGAGCCGACCGGTTCCGTGCGGCTGACGACGACACCGCCGAGCGTGGAGGCGCTGCTGCCGGAGGACCGGCGCTCCCCGGGTGCCTGGCCGATGCGGTACGTCCCCTACAACGGCGGAGCGGTGCTGCCGGACTGGCTGCCGCCCGCGGCCGGCCGGCGGCGTATCGCGGTGACGCTGGGCTCCATCGACGCGCTGTCGGGCGGCATCGCCAAGCTGGCCCCGCTGTTCTCCGAAGTGGCGGACGTGGACGCGGAGTTCGTGCTGACCCTGGGCGGCGGCGACCTGGCCCTGCTCGGTGAACTGCCCGCGAACGTACGGGTGGTGGAGTGGATTCCGCTGGGCGCGCTGCTGGAGACGTGCGACGCGATCATCCATCACGGGGGCAGCGGCACACTGCTGACGGCCCTGGCCGCCGGCGTCCCGCAGTGCGTCATCCCGCACGGCTCCTACCAGGACACCAACCGCGATGTGCTGACCGGGCTGGGCATCGGGTTCGATGCCGAGGCGGGATCGCTGGGTGCCGAGCAGTGCCGACGGCTGCTGGACGACGCGGGGTTGCGGGAGGCGGCCCTGCGGGTGCGGCAGGAGATGAGCGAGATGCCGCCGCCGGCCGAGACGGCCGCCAAGCTCGTGGCGCTGGCCGGCTGACGGTGCCGTCCCCGGCGGTCCCGCGACCGCCGGGAACGGCGGACCTCACTGCCGTGTGCCTGCCGTGACCAGGGGGAACAGCTCGCCTTCGAGTGGATCTCCCGGCGACAGGCGGGACAGGTGGCCGTCCTGGACGCCCGGCCGGTAGGTGGCGTCCGCGTCCATGTAGACGACGCCATGCGCCATGCGGACCGAGTCGCTGGTGTTGGCTTCGGCCATGTGGACGGTACGGCAATGGTGGAACACGACGTCTCCGGCGCGGACGGGCACGGCGACGCGCGGCTGCCACGGGTAATCGGGCCACACGTCCGCGAGGTCCCGGAACTCGGCGAAGCTGGTCATGTGCTCCTGCCGGTCCTCGCGGGCCCTGAGATGGGAGCCCGGCACGTAGCTCATGCAGCCGCGTTCGACGGGTACGTCCGTCAGCGCGATCCAGGCCGTCAGCGTGGCACTCAGCTCGTTCAGCGGCAGTCCCGTCTCGTCGTCGTGGACCAGGGTGGGCAGGGTGCGCTTGGGCTCCTTGACCAGGATGTCGCTGCTGTAGACCCGCAGGGGCGCGCCGGCCAGCCGCAGGGCGATGCCGGAGATCTCCGGGTGCAGCACGAGGGAGCGCAACTCCGGGTGCTTCTGCCAGGCCTGGGCGACGTAGTGGACCTGCACCTCGTCCTCGCCCGCGCCCCAGATCTCGCGGCCCTCCTTCTCCAGGACCTCCTCACAGGCGGCCCGGAAGGCGGTCACCTCCGTCTCCGACAGGACGCGCGGGATGTGCACGTAACCCTGCTCGCGGTAGAAGCGGACAGCCTCCTTCGACAGGTTCTCGGCCGTGGTCGGGCCGCCGGGATCCGGCATGAGCCATCCTTCCTGGTCTGATGTCTCGTCGGGTGCGGTTTCAGGGACGGTCACGGACGCCAGCCCTCGTCGTCGGGCCACGGGTCGCCGAGCTGGCGCAGCGTCCCCTGGAAGTCGGGCCAGTCCCGGTGGTCGCGGATCTTCCCGTCGACGATGCGCATCAGGTGCACCTGTTCACCGGAGAAGCGCCGGTCGGTGGGCGGCATACCGACAAGCCGGCCGACGTGGCGGCCGTAGAGCACGAGGTAGGCCTTGACCCACGGGCCGCGCTCCTCGATCCGCACCTCCTCCAGGCGGGCTTCCTCGGAGAACGTCGCCCGCACCCAGCCGACCAGCTGGGCGAACGCCTTGGGCCCGGTGTGGATGCCGTGTTCCAAGGTGGCCGGATTGAGGTAGTCGGGGTGGATGTACTCGTCCACGTCGTCGGTCCTGCCGGTGTTGAAGGCGCTCACCATCCGGCGGACGATCTCTGTCTGACGGCTCAACGGGTCCTCCCTCTCTCGGCCGGGCTGTCCGGGCAGTCTCGCCAGGGCCGTTGGTCGTTCCGTCGAGAACCGTTGGAGTCCGGCGACGCCGGCCGCCGCCGGTCGAGCCGCCGCTGCGCCGAAGCTCAACCGCTCCTCCACGGCCGCCCCCGACGCTGGGTCGAGGGGGCGCACTCCGCCCCACGGCACCCGACGGATGGAGGGAACCCATGGCGTCGCACACCTCCGCGACGACGGACGTGAACATCCTGGTCACCGGCGCGGTCGGTTTCATCGGCTCGGCCTATGTGCGCATGCTGCTGGAGAACCGGGCCCCCGGAGCGGGGGCCCCGGCGGTACGCGTCACCGTCCTCGACAAACTGACGTACGCGGGCAACCTCACGAACCTGGACGCGGTACGCGGTGACCGGCTGCGCTTCGTGCGGGGCGACATCCTCGACGCCGAGCTGGTCGACGAGCTGATGGCACACAGCGACCAGGTCGTCCACTTCGCCGCGGAGTCGCACGTCGACCGGTCCATCCGCGCGGCCGACGACTTCGTGCTGACCAACGTCGTCGGCACCCAGCGGCTGCTGGACGCCGCGCTGCGCCACGGCGTGGAGCCCTTCGTCCTGGTGTCCACGGACGAGGTCTACGGCTCCATCGCGTCCGGTTCCTGGCCGGAGGAGCACCCGCTGAGCCCCAACTCCCCGTACGCCGCCTCCAAGGCGTCGGCCGACCTGATGGCGTTCGCCTGCCACCGCACGCACGGCCTGGACGTGCGGGTGACCCGCTGTTCCAACAACTACGGCCCGCGTCAGCACCCGGAGAAGCTCATCCCGCGCTTCGTCACCAACTTGTTGGACGGGCTGCCGGTGCCGCTGTACGGGGACGGGCGGAACGTGCGGGAGTGGCTGCACGTGGAGGACCACTGCCGGGGCGTGGACCTGGTGCGCACCGCGGGCCGGCCCGGCGGTGTGTACCACATCGGCGGCGGCCGGGAGCTCTCCAACCGGGAGCTGGTGGGTATGTTGCTGGAGCTGTGCGGGGCGGACTGGAGCAGCGTCCGGCACGTGCCCGACCGCAAGGGGCACGACCTGCGTTACAGCCTGGACTGGGGCAGGGCCCGTGAGGAACTGGGCTACCGTCCGGCGCGGGAGTTCTCCTCGGGGCTGCGCTCGACGGTCCAGTGGTACCGCGAGAACCGGTCCTGGTGGGAGCCGCTCAAGCGGGGAGTCACGGCGCCGGGCGGTACGTCCACCGTCGTCCCCGGGGTCCGGTGAGCGGGATGCGCGTGCTGGTCACCGGAGGAGAAGGCATGCTCGCCCGGCACCTGACCGCGGCCCTGGCGGAGACCGGCAGGAGCCGGCCCGCCGCCGAGGCGGTGGTACTCGGGCGGCGCGCGCTGGACATCACCGACGGGCGGGCGGTGGACGCCGCGTTCGCCGCGCACCGGCCGCGGGTGGTGGTCAACTGCGCCGCCTTCACGGACGTGGACGGCGCCGAGTCGCGGTGGGCGGAGGCGATGCGCGTCAACGGCGGCGGGCCCCGGCTGCTGGCCCGCCGCTGTGCGCGCCACGGCGTACGGCTGATCCACGTCTCGACCGACTACGTCTTCCCGGGCGACACCCGCAGCCCTTACGGCGAGTCGGACGCTCCGGGCCCGCGCACGGTGTACGGCCGCAGCAAACTGGCCGGGGAACGGGCCGTGCTGTCGCTGCTGCCGGATACGGGCACCGTGGTGCGCACGGCGTGGCTCTACGGCGGGCAGGGCCGCAGCTTCGTGCGCACGATGCTGGAGCGTGCCCCGGACGACGGCCATGTCGACGTCGTCAACGACCAGTGGGGGCAGCCGACGTGGGCCGGTGACGTGGCCCGGCTGCTGGTGACGCTGGCCCGCACGCCGCCAGACCGGGCGCGCGGGATCTTCCACGCCACCAACGCCGGGGCGGCCACCTGGTACGAGCTGGCCCGGGAGGTGTTCCGGCTGGCGGGCGCGGACCCGGAACGGGTGCGCCCGGTGGCGACGGCCGACCGGCCGGGCCCGGCGCCCCGGCCGGCGTGCACGGTGCTCGGGCACGACCGCTGGCGGCTGGTCGGCGTCGCACCGCCCCGCGACTGGCGTGCAGCCCTGCGCGAGGCGATGCGTCAGCTGCTGCCCGGCGGGCGCCTCAGGAACCTGACGGGGACGTGAGGATCGACGGGCGGGGGATGGGCACGATGAACCGGCCGCCGTTGTCCCGGAAGGCCGTCTCCTTGTCGAGGATCTCCGTGGCGTAGTTCCAGGCGAGCAACAGGTAGTAGTCGGGGATGTGTTCCTTGGCGTGCTCGGGAGCGTGCACCGGTATGTGGGTGCCGGGCAGCACCCTGCCCTGCTTCAGCTCGGTGGTGTCGGTGCAGTATTCCAGCTCCTTCAGGCCGAGCCCGCACACCGTGAGGATGGTGTTGCCCTTGGCCGGAGCACCGTAGCCGACGATGCGCTTGCCCTGGGCCACGAGGGAGCGCAGCAGTTCCGGCAGTTCGGTGCGCACCCGCTCGATCCGCTGCGCGAACGTGCGGTAGGTGGCGTCGTCGTAGAGGCCCCGCTGCCGTTCCACGCGCAGCAGTTCGGGGACGGAGGGACGTTCGGGCCAGGGGCCGTCCTCGTGGCCCACGAAGACGAGGACCGATCCGCCGTGCACGCCGAACCGCTCCACGTCGAGCACCCGCAGCCCGTGGCGCGCGAAGAGGGTGACGAAGGACCGCATGGTGAAGTACGACAAGTGCTCGTGGTAGATGGTGTCGAACGCGACCTTCTCCAGCAGGTCCAGAACGTACGGCACCTCGATCGCGAACACCCCGTCGGGAGACAGGAGTTCGCGTACGCCGGCCGCGATGTCCGACACGTCGTCGATGTGGGCGAAGACATGCCGTCCCAGCACGAGCCGCGCCTGCCCGTGGTCGCGCCGGATGGTGCGGGCCACGTCGTGGGAGAAGAAGTCGGGGAAGGTCTCGATGCCGTTGCGCCGGGCGACGTCCGTGAGGTTGCGCGCGGGGTCCACGCCCAGGGTGCGCATCCCCGCTTCGCGGAAGGCCATGAGCTGACGGCCGGTATTGCTGCCCAGCTCCACGACGAGGCTGTCCGGGGGAAGCTCGAAACGGGTGCGGCACAGCGCGGTGATGTGCCGCATGTGCTGGGTGATCATTTCGGAGTCGGGGGTGGTGTAGGCGTAGTCGCGGTACAGCACCTCGGGGTCGACCACGTGGGTCAGGCTCATCAGCCGGCAGGCGCGGCAGGACAGGACGCCCAGCGGGTAGCGGCGCTCGTTCTCGTAGGAGTCGGCCGGGGACAGGAAGCCGTTGGCGAGGGGAACGTCACCGAAGTCCACGACGTCCTGCCAGTCGTTGCCGCCGCAGACCCGGCAGACGCTCACCGGTCGTACGGTCTCGCGGTTGTCCATGGAGAGTCCCTTCCGTTGCGGGCGGGGGAAGGCGGGCCGGGGATGACGTGAGGAGGGGCTGCTCAGCACGGGGCGACGGGGAAGCGCAGCACGGACCGGGTGACCGGGGCACGCAGCCGTCGTACGGGCGGGCCGACGGCCCGCAGCGGGAGGAGTCCGGCCGCGAGGGCCGCGACGGCCGCGGTCGCGCAGACGCGCAGCAGCGGGGCGAGCGCCCCCAGCGGCAGATCCGGCGGCAGTGCCAGATGCCGCTCGTTCCTGGTGAGGTCGAAGCGGTCGGGGTCCGGGCACCAGGAGGGATCGCGGTGCGCCGCCGCCACGACGACGGCGACCTCGGCGCCCGCGGGGAGGTCGACGTCCGCGACGCGCTCCGGTCCGGTCGCGTGGAGGGTGAACAGACGGGCGGGCGGTGCGTGGCGCAGCGTCTCCTCGACCGCCGGTGCGGCGAGTACCGGGTCGTCCCTGAGCAGCCCGGCCTGCCCGGGGTCGTGCGACAGGGCGGCGACCGCCTCGCAGACCAGGTGGACGACGGCCGGTACGAGTAACACGGCCGTCAGCAGGAAGAGGTCCGGCGCTTCGTCCTCCGGGACGGTCTTCGACAGGCTCGGGGCCAGCCGCGGCCAGAGGGCGGTCAGTTCCGCCGTGGAGGCGATCAGGGCGCGCGCCTCCGGAAGGCGGGGCGGTACGACCGTCGCGTCGAGCAGGACGGCCGGGGAGAAGGCGCCGAAGAGGGAACACTGCCCGGCCGGCAGGCCGAGCAGCGCGCAGGCCGCCTCGACCGCGTACGGGAGGGCGTAGTCGGCCCTGAGGTCGAAGTGGCCCGTTGAGCGCACCTGTTCGGCTCGGGCCCCGGCCAGGTCCGCGAGTCGCGTCGCGACGGGACCGTCCGCCGCGATCCGCGCGGCGGTCGCGCCGAGCCGGCGGCACCGTGCCCGGTCGGTCGTCAGGCGCGCCTCGTCGAGGGGCAGCAGGTCGCTCAGCGTGGCCTCTTCCCACGGCATGACGTCCCCGGTGCCGGTGGCGGGCCCGGCCGGCGGGCGGCGCAGCACGAAGCGCGGGTCGGCGAGCAGCCGGGAGGCCGTCGCATGGTCCGCGGTGACCCAGGTGCCGGTGTCGCTGCGGTGGAGCCGGCCGCGTTCACGCAGCAGCCGGCCGAGCTGCGCCGGATCGTCGCTCTCGGCGCGCAGCAGCAGGGCGTAGGGATCGTGGTGGATGCCGCGGAGCCACTGGTAACCACGCAGCGAGAGCAGCGCACGCCCCAGCTCGCTGTCCGTCAGTTTCATCACCATGACGGCAGCGTGGGGCGCGCCGCTATACCCTCCCTGGATTCCCGCTCGGCCGGGACGGCGCCGGTGCGGCGCCGGCCGTCGCGTGCGGTGCCCGCCCGTCGAACCAGCTTCCAGGCCACGTCAAGAGGGGCGTGTCAGCGTCGTACCCGCGCTGCGTCAGCCGAGCCCGTCTACGAACCCGGAGGTGCGCGTGCGGCTCATCGACCTTTCGTCACCGGTGGATTCCTCACAGTACGAGCCCGACCCGGTGGTGCACGACGTCCTCACGCCCCGGCAGGGCGCGGAACACATGTGCGCGGAGATGCGCGAGCACTTCGGTGTCGAGTTCTCTCCGGACGAACTGCCGGACGGCGAGTTCCTGTCACTGGACAGGATCACGCTGACCACGCACACCGGCACGCACGTCGACGCGCCGTCGCACTATGGTTCGCGCGCGCTGTACGGGGACGGCGTCCCCCGCCACATCGACCAGATGCCGCTGGAGTGGTTCTTCGGGCGCGGGGTGGTGCTGGACCTCACCGACGCTCCGACGGGCACCGTGAGCGCCGCGCGCCTGGAGAAGGAACTGGCCCGGACCGGGTGCGCGTTGCGGCCCGGGGACATCGTGCTGCTGCACACCGGTGCCCAGCGGCACGCGGGCACCCCGCGCTACTTCACGGACTTCGCCGGTCTCGACGGGCCCGCGGTACGGATGCTTCTCGACCACGGGGTCCGGGTGATCGGGACCGATGCCTTCAGCCTGGACGCGCCCTTCGGCCACATCATCGACCGGTACCGCGCGACCGGCGACCGATCGGTGCTGTGGCCCGCGCACGTGGTGGGCCGGGAGCGGGAGTACTGCCAGATCGAGCGGCTGGCGAACCTCGACCGCCTGCCGGTCTCCTTCGGGTTCCGCGTCTGCTGCTTCCCGGTCAAGGTCGCCGGCGCCGGCGCCGGGTGGACCCGGGCGGTCGCCCTGGTGGACGAGGACTGACGCGTGTACGGCCGGGAACTGGCGGACGTGTACGAGATGGTCTACCGCAGCCGGGGAAAGAGCTGGGCGGACGAGGCCGAACGGGTCACCGCGGAGATCAGGTCCCGTCGGCCCGGGGCGCGTTCGCTGCTCGACGTCGCCTGCGGCACCGGCGCCCATCTGGAGGCCTTCCGCGGGCTGTTCGCGCACACGGAGGGCCTGGAGCTGTCGGACGAGATGCGGGCCCTGGCCGAACGGCGGCTGCCGGGGGTGCCGGTGCGGCCCGGGGACATGCGCGACTTCGCCCTGAGCGGGCGTTTCGACGCCGTGGTCTGCCTGTTCTGCTCCATCGGGTATCTGGAGACCGTCGCGGACATGCGGGCGGCGGTGCGCACGATGGCCGCGCACCTGGTGCCGGGCGGCGTGCTCGTGGTGGAGCCCTGGTGGTTCCCCGAGCGGTTCCTGGAGGGCTACGTCGCCGGGGACCTGGCACGCGGTGAGGGCCGGACCGTGGCCCGGGTGTCCCACTCCACCAGGCAGGGCCGCAGGACCCGCATGGAGGTGCGGTTCCTGGTCGGCGAGGCCACCGGGATACGCGAGTTCACGGAGATCGACCTGCTCACCCTGTTCACCAGGGAGGAGTACCTCGCCGCGTTCGAGGACGCGGGCTGCCCGGCCGAGTTCCTGGACGACGGGCTGACCGGCCGGGGGTTGTTCGTCGGGGTGCGCGGGGCCGGGTAAGGCCGGGCCGCTTCGCCCACCCGGCACGGCCGCTCACACCCGCCCCGTGCACTCCTCCGCGATGGCCATCACGTACTGCCCGTAGCCGGAGCCGGACAGGCGCGCGCCCAGTTCGTAGCAGGCCTGGGCGTTGATGAAGCCCATGCGGAGGGCCACCTCCTCGATGCAGGCGATCCTGATGCCCTGGCGTTCCTCCAGGGCGGACACGTACTGCGAGGCCTGCAGGAGTGACTCGGGTGTGCCGGTGTCGAGCCAGGCGAATCCCCGGCCCAGGTCCACGAGCCGGGCCCGGCCTCGTTCCATGTAGGTACGGTTGATGTCGGTGATTTCGAGTTCGCCGCGGGCGGAGGGGCGCAGCCGCCGGGCGATGTCCACCACCTCGTTGTCGTAGAAATAGAGTCCGGTGATGGCCCGGTTGGAGCGGGGGCGTACCGGTTTCTCCTCGATGGAGACGAGCCGCCCGGACGCGTTCGCCTCGCCGACTCCATAACGCTGGGGATCCTTGACCGGATAACCGAACAGGACACACCCGTCCAATTCCTCGGCTTCCTTGCGCAGCACCCCCTGAAAAGAACTCCCGTGGAATATGTTGTCGCCCAGCGCCAGCGCAACGGCATCGCTTCCCACGTGGTCGGCACCGATCAGGAACGCCTCGGCGATACCCCTGGGTTTCTCCTGCTCGGCGTAGGCCAGGCGGAGTCCGAGCTGTGCGCCGTCGCCGAACAGACGGCGCATTCGGGGGAGTTCGTGCGGTGTGCTGATGATGAGGATGTCCGTGACGCCGGCCAGCATCAGCACGGAGAGCGGGTAGTAGATCATCGGCTTGTCCCCGACGGGGAGAAGCTGCTTGGACACCGCGAGAGTCGTCGGGTGGAGCCTGCTCCCCGTACCCCCGGCGAGAATGATTCCCTTCACCCTGAACAACCTCCGAATGAGAAGACGGAGTCGATGATAACGACCGCACCTTTCCCCGGGCCACAGCAGGCCGGGCCGTCTCAAGCGGACGTTGAGGAAAAAGCGAGTGGTGAACGTTGTCGTAGAGTGGTGACTTTTCGCAGGGAGAATCCCGGAGGGGCTCGATGACCGTACACGTGTGGGACTATCTGCCGGAATACGAGCTGGAACGCGAGGACATCCACGATGCCGTGGAGACGGTGTTCCGCTCCGGCCGGCTCGTCCTCGGTGAGAGCGTGCGCGGCTTCGAGTCCGAGTTCGCCTCATTCCAGGGCGTCGGACATGCCGTCGGCGTCGACAACGGGACCAACGCCGTCAAGCTGGGGTTACAGGCCTTGGGTGTCGGGCCCGGCGACGAGGTCGTCACCGTGTCCAACACCGCCGCGCCCACGGTCGTCGCGATCGACTCGGCCGGTGCCACGCCCGTCTTCGTGGACGTGCGCGAGGAGGACTACCTGATGGACACGTCCCAGGTGGAGGCCGTCCTCACGCCACGCACCCGGTGTCTGCTGCCGGTCCACCTCTACGGGCAGTGCGTGGACATGGCACCGCTGCGCGATCTGGCCGCCCGGCACAACCTGGTGATCCTGGAGGACTGCGCGCAGGCGCACGGGGCGCGCCGGCACGGCCGACTCGCCGGCTCGACCGGTGACGCGGCCGCGTTCTCCTTCTACCCGACCAAGGTGCTGGGCGCGTACGGGGACGGCGGCGCGGTGCTCACCGACGACGAGCGGGTGGCGGACCGGCTGCGGCGGCTGCGCTACTACGGCATGGAGAGCCGCTACTACGTCGTCGAAACCCCCGGGCACAACAGCCGGCTGGACGAAGTACAGGCAGAGATCCTGCGGCGCAAGCTGTCCCGGTTGCCGTCCTACATCGAGGCCCGCCGGGCGGTGGCACGCCGCTATGAGGAGGGCCTGGCGGACACGGGGCTGCTGCTGCCGAGGACCGCGCAGGGCAACGAGCACGTCTACTACGTGTACGTGGTGCGCCATCCGCGACGGGACGCGGTGCTGGAGGCCCTGCGCGCCTCCTACGACATCGCCCTCAACATCAGTTATCCCTGGCCCGTGCACACCATGACCGGTTTCTCCCATCTCGGCTACGCCAAGGGCTCGTTGCCGGTCACCGAGGCACTGGCGGACGAGATCTTCTCCCTGCCGATGTATCCCTCGCTGCCGCGGGAGACGCAGGACAGGGTGATCGAGGCCCTGCGCGAGGTGCTGGCGAAGGTGTGACCGTACAGCGGGAGGCGGTGGGCCCGCACCGGGTCCCACCGCCTCCTGGGCAGGGTCCGCTCAGCGCCTCGGCGGCGCCGTGGCGAGGCCGTACAGGCAGGCGACGAGACTGCGCGCCTGGATGTTGACGTAGTGACTGTGCCGCAGCAGCTCCACGAGTTGGGCCAGCGTCACCCAGCGGAAGTCGGGGTGGTCGAAGCCGGCGGCCAGGTCGGTCTCCGCCACCAGGTAGCGGTTGCGCGCGTGGTAGAAGCGGCCGCCCTCCTCGGAGAGCTCGGCGTCGAAGCGGACTCGGTCGGCCCGGGCCGGCAGAACCTCGTCGAGGAAGAGCGGGCGGGCCCGCGCCGGCAGCCGTTCGTAGCTGTCGGGTGTGCACTGCACGGTCGGCGCCAGCTCGACGATGTCGACGTACCCGGGCTCCACGCGCGCGTGGACCAGGACGTGCAGCACGCCCTCGATGGGCCGGACGAGGAAGGCCACGACGCCCTTGGCGTGCGGTTCGATCATCGGCTGGGTCCACTCGGCGACCTCGCGCCCCCGCGTCCGCACCCGCACGCCGATCACATCGAAGAAGCCACCGTCCTCGTGGCTGATCCGCTCGTCCGTGCGACGCCAGGACCGCAGGCCGTCGAGCGGCACCATCTCCGTGCGCACCTCGGTGCGCGTACGCACGTCCGTGATCCAGCTCAGCAGGTCGCCCAGCGAGTGCCGGCTGTAGCCGTCGGGAGCGCAGGAGGCGACCAGCGCGCGGCGGAACGGGTCGGCGCCGGGGGCGGCCACCGCCGCGAGGCCGGCGTGGGCGAAGGGCAGACAGGACAGCACCGTACGGGTGTCCATGTTGATCAGGTTGTCCACGGTCAGCAGCTCGTGGAGCTGGCCCAGCGACAGCCAGCAGAAGCCGTCGTGGACGTCGATGTCCTCCTCGACCTCGACGACCATGTTGCGGTTGCGTTTGTGGTGGAACCAGGAGCCCTGCTCGGACTGGCGCACGTCGGCCAGGATCCGGCTCCGGCGGGCGGGGTCCTGGAAGTGCTCCAGATACGGCACCGGCCGGCCGCGGTGCACCCGGGTGTAGTTGCTGCGGGTGGCCTGCACGGTAGGCGACAGCTGGATGCCGTTGCAGTTGCCGGGTTCCAGCTTGGCCTGCATGAGGCAGTGCAGGACGCCGTCGAACTCCTTGACGACGATGCCGAGGAGCCCGACCTCGGGCTGGTTGATGATCGGCTGCTCCCAGTGCGGCACGGGCGCCCGGGGGATGGTCACGTCGAGCCCCTCCACGGTGAAGAAGCCCCCGCTGCGGTGGGCGATGTTGCCGGTCGCCGGGTCGCGGAGCCAGCCGTCGAGCTCGGCCAGGGGGACCCGCTCGACCTGGGCCCGGGCGTGTTGCCCCACCGTGGCCAGCCAGTGGTGGACCTCGGTGGTCCGTGGCAGCCACACACCCGCCGAGCGGGCCGAGGCAGCCAGCCGCAGCGGGTCCGGCACGGCACCGTGCGCGGGGGCGGCCGGGTGGGCGGACAGTTTCGTCATAAGGCTGACTCCCGATAGCCGTCGCCGTGCGAGCCGGTCGCCGGCGGCAGGCCCGTCAGGGCCTCGCGCCACATGTCGTGCAGAGAGGTGCGCAGATCGATGCGAGGACGCCAGCCCAGCAGCCGCCGCGCGCGCCGGGTGTCGACCCGCGTCCAGTCGCCGCCCCGTGAGGCGACCTCCTGGAGGCGCTCCTTCACGGTGCCGGGGGGCAGCCCCGCCACGTCGAGCAGCAGTGCGACGAGGGAGCGGATCGGCAGGGCCTCACCGCGTCCGATGTTGAAGATCTCGCCGGTGACCGGGCGGGTCGCGGCCCGTAGGACCGCATCGGCGAGGTCGCGCCCGTCCACGAAGTCCCGTCGCGCGTCGCTGAGGGTGAGTTCCACCGGCTCTCCCGGCGCGGCCTCGCTCAGCCGGCGCGTCACCGTACCGAGAAAGCTCGCCGGGGTGACCCACGGGCCGCACACGTTCACGGCCCGCAGCACGACCCCGTCGGCGTCCCCGGCCCGCGTGGCGCGCAGTACGGCCTGGGAGCCCGCGTGCTTGGTGCGGGCGTACACCGTCACCGGGCGTGGTTCGCGGCTCTCGTCGACGGCGTCGCCGGCGGGGACGGGCCCGTACTCGTGGACGGAGCCGATCTGCACCAGCCTCGGGGTCCGCGCCATCAGGGCCGTCCCCGCCAGCAGCCGCTCGACCAGCCGCACATGGTGGTAGCGGTTGTCGTCCTCCGTGTTCAGCCAGCCGCCGGCGGCGTTGACGACGGTGTCGACGCGCGCGTCCTGGAAGAGGTCCGCGAGGTCGCGCGGGGCGAGCCCGGCGGGGTCGCACGCCAAGAACCGGTGCGGGTGGCGGCCGGGCCCGGCCGGCGCGCGGCGGGCGAGGGCCACGACGTCGTGTCCGGCACGCGTGAACGCGTCGCACACGTGCCGGCCGACGCAGCCGGTGGCGCCGACGACGGCCACCGTCCGCGGTATCCCGGCGGTCATCCGGCGTACAGGTCGTGTTCGAGCTTGACGCACTCCTCGTAGCGCGGCAGCCGGCCGTCCGACTCCAGTTCCCTGAGCGTCGGTGCCGCCGTGTCGCGCTCGGAGAGCAACAACGGCGTGTCCCCGGGAAGTTCGAGGGCGAGATCGGGGTCGAAGACGGACAGGGCCAGTTCGTTGTCCGCCACGTACTCGCCGGAGAGCATGTAGGACATCACCGTGTCGTCCTCCAGGGCGGCGAAGGCGTGGGCCACGCCGACCGGGAAGTACATGGCGCGAAAGTTCCGGTCGTCCAGGACGACCGAGTCCCACTGACCGAAGGTGGGTGAGCCGACACGGATGTCGATGACGTAGTCGCGAGCCCGTCCCCGGGCGCAGTAGACGTACTTGGCGATGCCCGGCGGGGTGAGGGTGAAGTGCGCTCCGCGTACCACGCCGCGCCGCGACCGGCTGTGATTGGTCTGGGCCACGGGAAACAGCCGGTGGCCGAGCGCCTCGGCCACCGGGGTCTGCTGGAACGGTGAGACGAAGCATCCGCGGGCGTCGGGGAAGACCCGGGGCGTGAACGCGTGGGCGCCCTCGACGAGAAGCGTGCGTGACTCCATGAACCGTCCTCCGCTGTCATGGTCGTGTCGGTGTCCGGCGCGGGGATTCAGGCCCGCCGCGCGCGCTCCTCGGCGTATTCCTTGGCGAAGCCGAGGGTGGTACGGCTGTTGCGGCCGAGGGCGTCACGCAGGAAGCGGCGGGCGTCGGCGAGGGTGGCGTCCGGGCCCAGGACGGTGGTGACGGCGCTGTCGTCGACCACGACGGTGTGGAGGGAGGTGACGGTCGTGCCGTGGCCGTCCGCGGCGGGTGCGATCCGCCATGTGCCGGTATGGACGGCCATCAGCGGTGGCATCGTGAACTGCTTGTAGACGATGCGGTCCTGGGGGAAGCAGATGCGGACCGACTCGGTGGTGTGCACGGTTCCGTCGGGTCCCTTGGTGTCCATGCCGAGCCGCTGCACTCCGGGGGCGGGCTCGTCGAGGCTCACCGCGGCGACGTGCGGGAGGCGCTCCTGCCAGCGCCGGGCCTCGTTGAGGTAGTCGTAGACGTCACCGGGGGCACCGGTGACGGTGACCTCGTCGGCGAAGGTGAACAGGGTGCCGTCCGCGCCGTCCGCGCGTTCCGCCGCGGCTTTCAGCGCCGCGAGTTCGGCGCCGCTGTTGCGGTCCACGGCACGGTGGATCCAGTCCACGTGGGCCGGGTCGTCCTCCACGGCCTGGAAGTCGTGGGTGAGGATCACCTCGCTCCGCTCGCCGTCCACCGGCCGGATGATCCACTCGCCGCCCATGCCGGCCACGGGGTGCTGGGACTTCTCCTGCCGGAAGCGGACGCGCAGCCCTTCCCGGTCCAGCGAGCGGTGCGAGGTCCAGGCCTTGACCTCGCCGTTGGCCGTGGCCCAGATGCGGATGCGTTCCTCACTCGCCCCGCGCTCGGCGTACTCCGCGTGCACGGTCGGGGGGAAGGTGTGGGGCCAGCCTGTGATGTCCGCGACCAGGTCGAAGACGCGCCGCGCGGGTGCCGAGACGGTGACGCGGTGTTCGGTGCGGTGGGTGGTGAGGGTGGTGTCGCCGGCTGTCATGGTCCTCCGTCCGGGATACCGGGGTGCCCTCGCCGTGCGGGGGCGGCCGCCGGTAGGGGGTCAGTAGTTTCCCAGGCCGCCGCAGACGTTGAGCGCCTGCGCGGTGATGGAGTCGGCGGTGGGCGTGGTCAGGTAGGTGACGAGGCCGGCGACCTCCTCGGGCTGCGCGTAGCGGCCGAGCGGGATCTTCGCCTGGAAGCGCTCCAGCACCGCCTCCTCGGAGGTGTCCCAGACCTCGGCGTAGCCGCGACGCACCCGCTCGGCCATGGGAGTCTCGACATAGCCCGGGCAGACGGCGTTGACGGTGATGCCGCTCTTGGCCAGCTCCAGGCCCAGTGCCTTGGTGAAGCCGACGACGCCGTGCTTGGAGGCCGAGTACGGGGCACCGAGGACGACACCCTGTTTGCCGCCGGTGGAGGCGATGTTGATGATCCTGCCGCGTCCGGCGGCGAGCATCCCTCCGGTGGTCAGCACCTCGCGGGTGACGCGGAAGACGCTGGTGAGGTTGGTCTCGATGACGTCGAGCCACAGCTCGTCGGTTATCCGCGCGGTCGGGCCTCCGCCGTTGCGGCCGGCGTTGTTGACCAGCACGTCCACGCCGCCGAAGCGCCGCGTGGCGAAGCCGATGAACTCCCGTACGTCGTCCGTGGAACGCACGTCGCAGGCGCGCCCGTCCACCTCCAGCTTCTCGTCGCGCAGCTCCTCCACGGTGCTGTCGACGGCGTCCTGGCTCCGGGCACACAGGACGACACGCATATCCTGTCGCGCCAGTGCCTTCACCACCGCGAGTCCTATCCCGCTGGTGCCGCCTGTGACGACGGCGACCCGCCCGTCCGTGTCCGGCATGCTCGCTCCTCGCTGCTGGGTCGTGCTGCCAGGGCGTCGGCCATGGCTCCGCTCCGGCGCCGTCCGCCGGACCTCCGCATCGTGGCAACGGCGGCTCGTGAGCCGCTGGAGGCGTCCGCCCGCCGGTTCCGGGGCCGCCGAGCGCGCTTCGAGCAGGCGGCCACCCGGGCTCGAACTCGCTGCGATGCCGTGCCGGGAGCATGAGGTCCGCGCCAGGCAGGGCTCACCGGGACAGGAAGGGACGGGTCCATGGACACGGCGGAATACAAGCAGACCGTAACCGCGGCCTTCGACCGCGCGGCGGCGCACTACGACCGGCTGGGGGTCGAGTTCTTCACCCCCATGGGACTCCGGCTGGTGGATCACGCGGATCCCCGGCCGGGCCAGCGGGTGCTCGACGTCGGCTGCGGGCGCGGCGCCTGTCTGTTCCCCGCGGCCCGGCGCGTCGCTCCGGACGGCTATGCCCTCGGCATCGACATCGCGCCGGCGATGGTCGAGGAGGCGGCCGCGGAGGCCGAACGGCTGGGCATGCCGCATGTCGAGGTGCGTGTCATGGACGGGGAGCGCCCCGCTCTGCCGGAACGCTCCTTCGAGCGGGTGCTGGGCAGCTACAGCGTGATCTTCTTCCCGGAGGCGCTGCCCGCTCTCGTCCGCTATGCCGGGCTGTTGGCGGACGGGGGGCGCATCGCGTTCACCAGCCCGGTGTTCACCGAGGACACCTTTCCCTTCCTGCCCCCCGTGTTCACGGAGCTGATCCCGCGCTCCCTGCTGGACACCCTCCCGCCCGACTGGCGGCCGGAGGCACTGCGCCGACGGTTCAACAGCTGGCTGGAGCGGCCCGACGATCTGGAAGCGACGATGCGCCGGGCGGGATTCGGCGAGGTGGGCATCACCGACGAGACGGTCCCGATGGTGGCCGTCTCCGGGGAGGCCTGGGTGGACTGGTCCCACACCAACGGCATGCGGCTGTTGTGGCAGCACCTGCCGCGGGACGAGGCGCAGCGGCTACGGGAGCGGCTGATCACGGAGCTGGACGCGATGCGTCGGGCCGACGCACCGCTGTCCATCCCGGTACCGGTGCGCTTCGTCACGGCGGTGGTGGACCGGTGACACGGCACGCGCCGCCGCCGTCCACCCCGGCGCCGCCCCTCAGCGATGTCCGGAGCCGGTCGTATCGCCGCCTTCCGGCAGTGTCTGGCGCGCCGTGAACAGCCCGTGTTCGCTGGTGCTCAGGGCCCGCAACGCGGTGGCGTGCGGCAGGAACCCGGGCTGGGCCAGGGCCCGCCGGAAGGCGTCGTGGTCGGTCCAGACGGCGATGTTCACATAGCTGTTGTCCTTGTCCCGCTCGCGCAGCAGCGTATGCCGGACGAACCCGGGCTGCCGCGCGAAGAAGGCCGCGGTCCGTGCGAAGACGCTCTCGAACTCCGCGGGCGCCCCGTGGACGGTGAACCTGTTGACGAAGGTGACCTCGTCCGCGTCGACGCCATCGTTCACTCGTGTCGGCATGTGTCCACGACTCCCTGTGGTGTGGGTCCGTACGGATGGCTGGTGCGGTGGCAAGCCTGGCGAGGCGGCGTCGCAGCGGCCTCGACAGGCGCTCGACCGGGACGGCTCAGACGGCGCTGGCGGCGCCGGCACCCTCGACGGCGCGGGGCTGGGACAGCGTCGCCTCCAAGCGCTCCCCGGCGTACGCCAGGGTGAGCCGTGGGTAGGAGTAGCGGGCGGCGCCGTCCGCCGCCCGGTCTGCGCTGAGCAGGTGGTTGTCGGCCAGTGCCTCCAGTACGGGCTGCATGTCGGCGCTTCTCCACCCCAGCAGCCCCGCGGCCTGCGCGACGGTGAACGGGGAGCTCTCCAACATGCTCAGCAGCCGGAACACCCCCTGCTCCACCGGGCTGAGGCCCTCGTAGCTCAGATCGAACCGGGACCGTACGTCGAGTTCGCCCAGCCGGGCCGCGTCCAGGATGCGGGGCGCGGTGTCGAGCTGCTCGGCCATGGCCTCCAGGGACAGCCCCGGCATCGCCGTGAGGCGTCCCGCGACGCAGCGCAGCGCCAGTGGGTGGTGGCCGAGGAGCGTGACGATGGTGTCGGCCGCCGCGGGTTCCCGCTCCACCCGCTGCCTGCCCAGCACACGGGCCAGCATCTCCCGGCCCTCGGTTCTGCCGGGCAGGCCGAGTTCGACGTGCGAGGCCTCCACCAGCCCGGGCATACGGCGCCGGCCGGTGGCCAGCAGCGCGCAGTGCGGGTCGCCGGGCAGCAGATGCCGCACCTGTGCCGAACAGGCCACGTCGTCGAGCAGGACAAGCACCCTGCGTCCGGCCGTGCAGGAACGGAACAGCGCGCCGCGTTCCTCCAACCGGTCCGGGATCCGGGCGGGCGGGATGTCGAGGGCCCGCAGGAAGCCCGCCAGCACCTCGGACTGGTCGCGGGGTTCGGACGAGGAGCCGCGCAGGTCGGCGTAGAGCTGCCCGTCGGGATAGCGCGGGCGCAGCGTGTGCGCCGCGTGCACGGCCAGCACGCTCTTGCCCACGCCCGGCGCACCGGTCACCACGCCGACCCGGACCGCCGTGCGCCCGGCATCGCGGCTGCCGCCGGGTTGTGCCAGCACACCGACGAGCCGGTCCAGCACCGCCCGTCGGCCGACGAAGTCCACGATGTCGGCGGGCAATTGGGCCGGTCTGGCCAGCGGGCTGGGGGCGGTGTCCGGGGCTGGTTCGCGGGCGATGGTGACGCGTTCCGGCTGCTTGGTCGTCAGGTGCTGTGCCGGCCAGAGGGGTTCGGGTGCCTCGGGCGGGGAGTCGGACAGCAGGGTGTGGTGCAAAGTGGCGAGGTCCTTGCCGGGTTCCAGGCCGAGGTCCTCGATCATCTTGTGGCGTACGCTCCGGTAGACCTCCAACGCCTCGTGGCGCCGCCCCGACCGGTGCAGGGCCAGCATCAGCAGCCCGTGCAGGTGCTCGTGGAGGGGGTGTGCCAGTACCAGCGATTTCAGCTCGCTCACGAGTTCCCGGTGCCGGCCGGTCGCGAGGTCCGCCTCGATGCGCAGTTCGAGGATGCGAAACCGCAGCTCCTCCAGCCGCGTGACGTACGAGAACAGGCGTCCGCTGGCGACGACATCGGCCAGTGCGGGGCCCCGCCACAGGGCCAGGGCGTGGCCGAGCTTCTCCGCCGCGCCGGCGGCGTCACCGCGCTGCAGCAGTTCCTGCCCGTCGTCGGCGTCCCGTTCGAACCGGTTGACGTCGACGGTGGAGGGCGGGATCGTCAGGATGTATCCGCCCGGCTGGGTACGCAGAAGATCATCGGCCCCCTGCTTCATGAGAATCTTCCGGAATTTGTAGATGTAGGTCTGGAGGGTGGTGATCGCGCTCGGCGGCGGCAGCTCCGGCCATAATTCGTCGATCAGCTCCGCAGCCTGCACGACTGTGTTGTGACGGAGCATCAGAAGGGATATGACCTGCCGCGGCTTGGGAGCCGTCGGCATGATGTTGCGCCCCTGCCAGAGTATTTCAACCGGACCCAGCAGTCGAAATTCCAAGTCTTCCTCCCGTTTTTCCTTCGAACTTGCGCCAGGCGTGACCACCTGCACGCACGCCCGGTGGTCACGCGGACGGCACACACAGAAAAGCGTCTCTCGCCGAACGGCACGGACGGATTTGGACAAGGAGAACGTATGGAATACCTGCAGGAGTAGTGAGAAACAGACCGTTCACATCACCGCGTCATACTGCAGCACTCCCCGCTCCGCGCACGACTACCCACACAGAACAAACATTACGAAATATTTGTCCACCTCAGCGTAGGTCGCAAGAATCGACCGGTCAATGCCCACCCCGCTTGGCCCCTACGGCCGAACCGGGCCGGAAAATACGGATATACAGTGATTCTTCACCCTTCTCGGCATTCCGACAGCGACCAGTTCGGGCAATGATTCTCGGCCGTCCAGGACATCGGGCACCGACCCTCCCGCCGCGTCCAAAAGCTTGATTCAGGTACGTCGACGCCCTGACGTTCAGCGGAATTCGGCCGTACCCCGACGGCCGATTCCTTACCCTTCCGGAGCGGCTTGCGGATCGCAGGACGAAGTCCCTCCCTCTCCCCCCATCGGGCGTCCGCTCTTTGTGACCGGTTCACGAGTCGGGTTCCAGCGCTCCTCGACTCAGGATCGACCCCTTCCGCGGTAGCCGCCCCGCAGGGAACCGCAAACCTTCCGCGCCGGTCCCGCCGGGCTTCGCCGCACCCGTCCATCCGTCATTGAGCTGATTTCGAGACAGGACGCGCACTGTCACCACGAGCCCTGTGCGGTTGAAGTCATCACCTGTCCGCGCACAGGAACTTCAAGACGATCAAAGCCCCTAGTGAAGGGCATCTTCGACGAATGAAGGAATCCATCAACCGTCGCGTGGTCATCACCGGAATAGGGATCGTCGCGCCCGATGCCACCGGGGTGAAACCGTTCTGGGATCTGCTGACGGCCGGTCGCACCGCGACCCGGACCATCACCGCCTTCGATCCCTCTCCGTTCCGTTCCCGCATCGCCGCGGAATGCGATTTCGACCCGCTTGCCGAAGGGCTGACCCCCCAGCAGATCCGGCGTATGGACCGGGCCACGCAGTTCGCGGTCGTCAGCGCCCGGGAAAGCCTGGAGGACAGCGGACTCGACCTCGGCGCCCTGGACGCCTCCCGCACCGGCGTGGTCGTCGGCAGCGCGGTCGGCTGCACCACGAGCCTGGAAGAGGAGTACGCGGTCGTCAGCGACAGCGGCCGGAACTGGCTGGTCGACGACGGCTACGCCGTACCGCACCTGTTCGACTACTTCGTGCCCAGCTCCATCGCCGCCGAGGTGGCACACGACCGCATCGGCGCGGAGGGCCCCGTCAGCCTGGTGTCGACCGGGTGCACCTCGGGCCTGGACGCCGTGGGCCGCGCGGCCGACCTGATCGCCGAGGGAGCGGCGGATGTGATGCTGGCCGGTGCGACCGAGGCGCCCATCTCCCCCATCACCGTGGCGTGCTTCGATGCCATCAAGGCGACCACCCCCCGCAACGACACGCCCGCCGAGGCGTCCCGTCCGTTCGACCGCACCAGGAACGGGTTCGTACTCGGCGAGGGCGCTGCCGTGTTCGTCCTGGAGGAGTTCGAACACGCGCGCCGCCGGGGCGCGCTCGTGTACGCGGAGATCGCCGGGTTCGCCACTCGCTGCAACGCCTTCCACATGACCGGTCTGCGCCCGGACGGGCGGGAGATGGCGGAGGCCATCGGGGTGGCGCTCGCCCAGGCGGGCAAGGCGCCGGCTGACGTCGACTACGTCAACGCCCACGGTTCCGGCACCCGGCAGAATGACCGTCACGAGACGGCGGCCTTCAAGCGCAGTCTCGGCGACCACGCCTACCGGGTCCCGGTCAGCAGCATCAAATCCATGATCGGGCACTCGCTGGGCGCGATCGGCTCCCTGGAGATCGCCGCCTCCGTGCTGGCCATCACACACGACGTGGTGCCGCCCACCGCCAATCTGCACGAGCCGGATCCCGAGTGCGATCTGGACTACGTGCCGCTGCGGGCGCGTGCGTGCCCGGTGGACACGGTGCTCACGGTGGGCAGCGGGTTCGGCGGTTTCCAGAGCGCCATGGTGCTGTGCGGTCCGGGCTCGCGGGGAAGGTCGGCCGCGTGACGGCCGCCGTGGTGGTGACCGGTCTCGGCGTCGTCGCCCCCACCGGTCTCGGGGTGCGGGAGCACTGGTCGAGTACGGTCCGGGGGGCGTCGGCGATCGGACCGGTCACCCGGTTCGACGCCGGCCGGTACCCCAGCAAACTGGCCGGAGAGGTGCCCGGTTTCGTCCCGGAGGACCATCTGCCCAGCCGGCTGATGCCGCAGACGGACCATATGACGCGCCTGGCGCTCGTCGCGGCGGACTGGGCCTTCCAGGACGCCGCCGTGGACCCGTCGAAGCTGCCGGAGTACGGCGTCGGCGTGGTCACCGCGAGTTCGGCGGGGGGGTTCGAATTCGGCCACCGCGAGCTGCAGAACCTGTGGAGCCTGGGCCCGCAGTACGTCAGCGCGTATCAGTCGTTCGCATGGTTCTATGCCGTGAACACCGGTCAGGTGTCCATCCGGCACGGGCTGCGCGGCCCGGGCGGGGTGCTGGTGACGGAACAGGCGGGCGGCCTGGACGCCCTTGGGCAGGCCCGGCGGCAGTTGCGGCGCGGACTGCCGATGGTGGTCGCGGGAGCCGTTGACGGCTCGCCCTGCCCCTGGGGCTGGGTGGCGCAGCTCAGCTCGGGCGGCCTCAGCACGTCGGACGACCCGCGCCGGGCCTATCTGCCGTTCGACGCCGCAGCCGGCGGACACGTGCCGGGAGAGGGCGGCGCCCTGCTCGTCCTGGAGAGCGACGAGTCGGCCCGGGCGCGCGGGGTGACGCGGTGGTACGGGCGCATCGATGGGTACGCCGCCACATTCGACCCCCCGCCCGGTTCGGGGCGCCCGCCGAACCTGCTGCGGGCCGCGCAGGCGGCACTGGACGACGCGGAGGTCGGACCCGAGGCGGTCGACGTGGTGTTCGCGGACGCGTCCGGCACCCCGGACGAGGACGCGGCGGAGGCCGACGCGGTGCGGCGCCTGTTCGGACCGTACGGCGTTCCGGTGACGGCGCCGAAGACCATGACCGGCCGCCTCAGCGCGGGCGGCGCGGCCCTCGACGTGGCGACGGCGCTGCTGGCGCTGCGCGAGGGCGTCGTCCCGCCGACGGTCAACGTCTCCCGGCCGCGGCCGGAGTACGAGCTGGACCTGGTGCTCGCCCCCCGGCGCACGCCCCTGGCCAGGGCCCTGGTGCTCGCGCGGGGCCGGGGCGGGTTCAATGCGGCGATGGTCGTGGCGGGGCCGCGCGCGGAGACACGGTGAAGCGGCCCGGCGCAGCCGGAGCCGCGGTAAGAGGCCACGGAAGAGAGAGGGATGCGACGGTGAAGCAGCAGCTGACGACGGAACGGCTCATGGAGATCATGCGGGAGTGCGCGGGCTACGGTGAGGACGTCGACGCTCTGGGCGACACGGACGGCGCCGACTTCGCCGCACTCGGCTACGACTCGCTGGCGCTCCTGGAAACGGCCGGCCGGCTCGAGCGCGAGTTCGGCATCCAGCTCGGTGACGAGGTGGTCGCCGACGCCAGGACGCCTGCCGAGCTGACCGCCCTGGTCAACCGGACGGTGGCCGAGGCGGCCTGACCCGGCCGGCCCACGAGAGCGGGGTGACGCGTGTGTACGGCACGGAACTCACACAGATCTACGAACTGGTCCACGAGGGCCGCGGCAAGGATTACGGAGCGGAGGCCGAGGAGATCACCCGCCGGATCCGGGCGCGGTTGCCCGGGGCGCGGACGCTGCTCGATGTCGCCTGCGGCACGGGCGCGCACCTGCGGGCGTTCGCGACGCGATTCGAGGAGGTGGAGGGGGTGGAACTGTCCGAGGCGATGTGCGCGGTCGCGCGCCGCCGCCTGCCCGGAGTGGCCCTGCACCGGGCGGACATGCGCGACTTCCGGCTCGGCCGGACGTTCCACGCCGTCACCTGCATGTTCGGCTCGATCGGCTACGCCCGTACGCCGCAGGAGCTCACGGCGACGCTGCGCTGCTTCGCCGCGCACCTGGCGCCCGGCGGGGTGGCCGCGGTCGACCCGTGGTGGTTCCCGGAGACGTACCTGGACGGGTATGTCTCGGGCGACACCATGACCGTGGACGGGCGGACGGTCTCCCGCGTCTCCCACTCGACGCGCGAGGGCACCGCCTCGGTGATGCGGGTGCACTACCTGGTGGCGGACGCCGCCTTGGGCGTGCGCCACTTCTCGGAGTCGCACCGCATCTCGCTGTTCTCCCGCGAGCAGTACGAGGAGGCCTTCTCGCGGGCGGGGTTCGCGGTGGAGTACGTCCCGCGGCTGCACGCGGGGCGCGGACTGTTCCTCGGTGTCCGGAAGTCCGGGCGGGCGGGGTGACGGCCTGTCTCCGGGCCTGGAGGCCGTCGGGCCCGGAGGCCGGACTCAGTGCCCCTGGAGCATCCAGTCGGGCAGCGGGGCCTCGCCGTTGACGCCCTTCGTGACGAAGGCGATGTTGTGGTACACGTGCACGCCGGTGACCGTGCTCCGCGTCGCGTCCGCCGTGTCGCGGTCCTTGGGGCGCTCCTGGTGGTGCAGGTCGTCCAGCAGTTGTTTGACCAGGCCCAGGGAGGTGTCCGGGGCGGCGTTGGGGCCGTCGGTGCCCCCGAACTCGGGCCAGTACGAGGTTTGCAGGTCCTCGATCACGTACAGCCCGCCGGACCGCAGGTGCGGGAAGAGGGTGCGGAACGACGTGTGGACGTGCTGGTTGACGTGGCTTCCGTCGTCGATGACGACGTCGAACGGTCCGTGCTCGCGGACGATCCGCTCCAGCGTCTCCGGGTCGTTCTGGTCGCCGGTGAGCACGGTCAGCCGGGGCTCGCTCAGCCGCGTCTTGTCGACGATGTCGAGACCGTGAATCAGGCCGCGCCGGAAGTAGCGCTTCCACATCTTCAGCGAGCCGCCGCCGTCGTACTCCTCGTAGCCGCCGACGCCGATCTCCAGCACACGGACGGGCGTGTTCCGCAGTGGGCGGAAATGGTGGTCGTAGTGCGGGGTGTACCAGTGGAAGCTGGCCCACTTGTCGGAGCCGTACCGGACGGCGAGTTCACCGAGATCGGGGGTGAGGGTGGAGAGCGCGGTCATCACCGTGTGGGTCGCGTGGGAGACGGCGCTCCAGGTCTCCATCATGTTCTCGGCACCGGGTGGCTGCGGCAGGAACTCGTTGTGGAAGTCCCCGCCCTGGCCGGCTTCCTCGGGACCGAACAACCGCCGTACCAAGTCTGCGAGGCTGAAGCGCAGCAGTGTGGGGGTGCCCTCCTGCGGGCGTGGGTGGACGGTCACCGGTTCGTCCCGGACCAGCCGCAGGGCCGAGCGCCGCACCGCACCGTCGTGTTCGAGATCGAGGCCCACGTGGACGGGGAGCGTGTTGACCGGCGGCGGGCAGCGGAACGCGACCTCCGCGAGGAGGACGCCGGCCACCGCGTCCAGGCCCGCCTTCGCGGTCAGCCGGGCAAGGTCGGTCTCCCGTTCGGCTCCGCCGCGCAGGATTTCCTCCAGCAGTTCCGTCTTCTCCATCGAGCTGCCTCTCCCGGGGTCTCGTACGAGGTCCAAGCCGTGCCCTCGGGACGGTAGGGACGGCCTCTCGCGTCAGCCTCAAGGAAACCTCGACGGGCGGACCGTTGCCGGGGCGCCGCGCGCGGATCGGCGGCCCCACAGCTCCAGTCCCGTCACCGGAATCGTCATCGATCACCTTTCATGTGCCTGTTTCCGTCATGGGGCACGGATGCCCCCATTCGGCGTGTGAGCGCGTGGGCGGGTGGCCGCTCGTGGCGGTGTCGAGCGTATGTCGAGGGGCACCGCAGACCGTCGGCACCGGGAGGCGTCAGCTGTCCGTCGTCCCGCAGTCCACCGCCCCCGACCGAAGGAATCGGCCGCCGTGCGCGTCATGTTCACCGTCTCCTCCTGGCCCACCCACTACGCCTCCCTCGTCCCCCTCGGCTGGGCGCTGCAGGCCGCCGGGCACGAGGTACGGGTGCTGTGCGCCCCGTCGCAGACCGACTCCGTCGCGCACGCGGGCCTGACTCCCGTACCGGTGCTCGACGGGCTCGACGTGCCGCAGTGGCTGCGACTGCAGTACTACGAGGAGGCACGCCAGGGCATCTGGCCGTATCCGTGGCTGCCGCCGCATCCGGTCACCGGGGAGGACATGGCCGCCCTGGACGAATTCGACATGGCCGAGTACCGGGCCACCACCGGCGCCGAGCAGGCCGCGCGGGCCGCCCGGGGCTTCGACGCCGCCCTCGCCCTGGCCCGGGAGTGGGCGCCGCACCTGGTGCTCCATGACCCGGTGAGCCTGGAAGGGCTGCTGGCCGCGCGCGTACTCGGTGTGCCGTCCGCGCTCTGTCTGTGGGGGCCGGTCGGTCCCCACGAGCCCGAGCACATGCGCGTCGTGCCGGACGACCACAGCGGTTCCTTCGCCCGTCACGGCCTCGGCGCGTTCCATCTCGGCATGATCGAGCGCGTCGTCGACCCCTGCCCGGCCACCCTGGAGCCCAAGGCGGAGGCCCCCCGGCTGCCGGTGCGCTACGTCCCTTACAACGGCGGCGGCCACGCGCCGGACGTGTCGCTGCTCTCCGCACCGCCCGGGCCGGGCGCCCGGCCGCGGATCCTGCTGACCTGGTCGACCGCGCTGTCCATGATCTCCGGGCCCCGGTCCTACGCGCTGCCCGGCCTGGTGCGCGCTCTCGAGGGGGTCGGCTGCGAGCTCCTGGTGACCGCGACGGCCCGGGACCTGGCGGCGCTCGGACCCGTGCCGGACTCGGTGCGGGTGCTGGAGCGCGCACCGCTGCGGCTGCTCGCCCCGGCCTGCGACCTGATCGTGCACCACGGTGGCAGCGGCAGCACGCTGACCTCGCTGTGGGCGGGAGTGCCTCAGCTGTTCCTCACCTTCGCCTCCGAACAGGCCGCCACCGCCACCCGGGTGGCCACCGCCGGAGCGGCACGGCACCTGCCAGGGCACCAGGCCGACCCGGCGACGGTGCGCGCGGCCGTGACCGAGCTGCTCCAGGACACCTCCTACCGCCGGTCCGCCACCGCGTTACGCGAGGAAATGTTCAGCCGGCCCTCCCCGGCCGAGCTGGTGACGACGCTGGAGGCACTGGCGGCGGGGTGACGCTCAACGCGCCGCGCCGACCGGCTCCGCCTGTGCCCGGGCCCGGCCGACGTACCGCCGCAGATGATGTGCCGTCAGCGTGTCACCGGTTTCCACCAGTTCGGCCGGCGTGCCGGTGAAGACGACCCGCCCACCGTCGTGGCCCGCGCCCGGGCCGAGGTCGATGAGCCAGTCGGCGTGGGCCATGACGGCCTGGTGGTGCTCGATGACGATGACCGTGTTGCCGCCGTCCACGAGCCGGTCCAGCAGGGTGAGGAGCTTGTCCACGTCGGCGAGGTGCAGGCCGTTCGTCGGCTCGTCCAGCACGTAGGCCGTGGGCTGATCCGCCATGTGCACGGCCAGCTTCAGCCGCTGCCGTTCCCCGCCGGAGAGCGTGTTGAGCGGCTGCCCCAGTCCCACGTAGCCCAGCCCCACGTCGGCCAGCCGGTCCAGCGAGGCACGGACGCGGCCGGTGGGGAAGAAGTCGCGGGCCTCGGTCACGGACATCCCGAGCACCTCGCTGATGTTCCTGCCGCGGAGCGTGTACGACAGCACCTCGGGGGTGAAGCGCCGGCCCCCGCACTCCTCGCAGACCGACGCCACGTCCGCCATCATCATCAGGTCGGTGTAGACGACGCCGACGCCTTTGCAGCGAGGGCACGCTCCTTCGGAGTTGGCGCTGAACAGCGAGGCGCTCACCCCATTGGCCCGGGCGAAGGCGGCGCGTACCCCGTCGAAGAGCTTGGTGTAGGTGGCGGGGCTGCTGCGCCGGGAGCCGCGGATCGGCGACTGGTCGACCACCACGACCCCTTCCCGGTGGCCCAGCATCCCGTGGATCAGGGAACTCTTGCCGGATCCGGCGACACCCGTGACGGCGGTGAGCACCCCGAGCGGGATGTCGACGCTGACGTCCTTGAGGTTGTGCAGCGAGGCGTTCCTGATCGCCAGGTGTCCGCGAGGCCGTCGGGGTTGCGCACGCAGGGGCACCCGGTGGTCGAGACAGCGGCCGGTGAGGGTATCGGAAGCGCGCAGCCCGGGCACGTCACCGGCGTAACAGAGCTGTCCCCCGGCATCGCCCGCGCCGGGTCCGAGGTCCACGACGTGGTCGGCGATGGCGATGACCTCCGGCTTGTGCTCGACGACCAGCACCGTGTTGCCCTTGTCGCGCAGCCGCAGCAGCAGGGCGTTCATCCGCTGGACGTCGTGCGGGTGCAGTCCGGTGGTGGGCTCGTCGAAGACGTAGGTGACGTCGGTGAGGCTGGAGCCGAGGTGGCGGACCATCTTCACCCGCTGGGCCTCGCCGCCGGAGAGGCTGCCCGACTCGCGGTCCAGGCTGAGATATCCCAGGCCGATCTCCACCATCGACTCCAGGGTGCCACGCAGCGCCTCGGTCAGGGGACGCACCTCGGCGGCGTCGATGCCGCGGACGAAGTCGAGCAGGTCGCTGACCTGCAGGGCGGAGCACTCGGCGATGTTACGGCCGTTGACGGTGGCCGCCAGTGCCGCCGGGTTCAGCCGCGCCCCGCCGCACGCGGGGCAGGGGCCGAAGACCACGGCCCGCTCCACGAAGGCCCGGATGTGCGCCTGCATGGACTCCCGTTCCTTGGCGAGGTGTGTGCGGCGCACCTTCACCAGCAGCCCCTCGTAGGTGACGTTGAGGCTGTTGTGCCTGATCTTCGTGGCGGGCTTGTGCATGAGGTCGTGCCACTGGTCGGGGCTGTAGTCCCGGAGCCTGAGGTCGGGGTCGAGCAGGCCCGACTCGGCGAAGATCTGCCAGTTCCAGGAGCCGACGGCGTAGCCCGGCACGGTGATCGCCCCTTCGTTCAGGGAGCGCTCCCTGTCGACGAGTTGATCGACGTCGATGTCGGCGACACGCCCCAGGCCCTCACAGTGCCGGCACATGCCGTCGGGGCTGTTGAAACCGAAGGCGCCGGGGCCGCCCACGTGCGGGGTGGAGAGCCTGCTGAAGATGATCCGCAGCATCTCCAGCGCGTCGGTGGCGGTGCCCACGGTGGAGCGGGAGTTGACCCCCATGCGCTCCTGGTCGACGACGATGGCGGCGCTGAGGTTGTGCAGCCCGTCGACGTCGGGCCGCGCGAGGGCCGGCAGGAACGACTGGATGAACGCGGTGTACGTCTCATTGATCAGCCGCCGGGACTCGGCGGCGATGGTGTCGAAGACCAGGGAGGACTTACCGGAGCCGGAGACGCCGGTGAAGACCGTCAGACGCCGTTTGGGGATGTCCAGGGAGACTCTCTTCAGGTTGTTCTCGCGCGCGCCCCGCACCTGGATCACATCGTGGCTGTCCGCCGGGTCGGTGCCGGGTCCGCCCCGGGTGCCGTCGGTGTCGTCACGGAGGCTCATTCCGTGGGTTCTCCAGTTCTGTCCGCTTCGGTCTTCTTCTGACTTCGGGATGCGGCGGACACCACCACACGGCGGGCGCCACAGCGAGCATCGCCTCGCAAGGTACGCATACGGTGTCACCGCGCTCTAGTAGAGGTAGCTCAAGGCAACCATTTAACCCATCCGGGTGATCGTCAGGAGCCTCCTCGGGCGCCGGGAACACCCCGGCCGGGCCGGACGTTGGTTTCCTGCGGCAGGAACGGAGGCCAAGGCAGTGCACGGTGAGTACAAGGTGCCCGGCGGCAAGCTCGTCGTCGTGGATGTGGACGTCGAGGACGGCGTGCTGCGGCACGTGCGGGTGGCGGGTGACTTCTTCCTGGAGCCCGACGAGGCGCTGGACGCGGTGAACGGCGCCCTGGAGGGCGCTCCTGCGGACACGGACGCGGCGGGGCTGGCCGCGCGGATCGACGCGGCGCTGCCCGCGGGGACGGTGATGTACGGCCTGACCTCGGAAGGGGTGGGCATCGCGGTGCGCCGGGCGCTGGCGCGCGCCACGGACTGGACCGACTACGACTGGCAGCTGATCCACGAGGCCCCGCAGTCGCCGGCCCTGCACATGGCGCTGGACGAGGTGCTGACCGCCGAGGTGGCAGCGGGCCGGCGGCCGCCGACGCTGCGGGTGTGGGAGTGGGGCGCCCCGGCCGTGATCATCGGCAGCTTCCAGTCGCTGCGCAACGAGGTCGACGCGGAGGGCGCCGCCCGGCACGGCGTCGAGGTGGTGCGGCGGATCTCCGGCGGCGGCGCGATGTTCGTGGAGCCCGGCAACACGATCACCTACTCGCTGTCGGTGCCCGAGTCCCTCGTCCAGGGTCTGTCCTTCCAGGACAGCTACGCCTATCTGGACGACTGGGTGCTGGGCGCCCTCGGCGATCTGGGCATCCGGGCCTGGTACCAGCCGCTGAACGACATCGCCACCGACCAGGGCAAGATCGCGGGCGCGGCGCAGAAGCGCGTGGTCGGGCCCGGCGGGGGTCCGGGTGCCGTGCTGCACCACGTGACGATGTCGTACGACATCGACGCCGACAAGATGGTCGAGGTGCTGCGGATCGGGCGGGAGAAGCTGTCCGACAAGGGCACGAAGAGCGCGAAGAAGCGGGTCGATCCGTTGCGCCGGCAGACGGGGCTGCCGCGCGAGGCCGTCATCGACCGGATGATCGAGTCCTTCCGCGCGCGCTACGGCCTGGCCGAGGGCAAGGTCACCGACGAGGAGCTGGCACGGGCGGAGGAGCTGGCCCGCACGAAGTTCGGCTCGACGGAGTGGACGGCGCGCGTGCCGTAGCCTCCGGCGGTCCGCGCGCCCGGCGGGGGCGGCGGCCGGGGTTCGTTCCGGGCGGAGCGGTACATCGTGACCGTGGCCCGTGACCGGGTGGGTGCGCGGTGCGGGGGCACTTCCGCCCCACAGGCAGTCGTGTGACACTGTCGTACCCCGTCCGCCCCGCGGACCCCTCCACCTCCTCCCCCACGAGAAGTGTGCCCGTGCGTTCCCTGCCCCTGCCGCTCGCTCTCACCGCGCGTCTGTCGCCGGTCGCGGTGCTCGCCTGCGCCGGCTGGCTGCTGTCCTCCGGTCCGGCCGCGCCGCCCGCCGCCGGACACCAGACGGCCCGGACTCCGCCCGCCGAAGCCTCCTTTGCGGCCCCGTCCGCGACCGCGGCGGCGCCCACCTACACCGCCGCTCCCTCCCCCTGTGCCGCTGTCCCCGCCGCCACCCTGAAGTCCCTGGTGCCGGGTGCCGGGCCGGCCGGCAAGGAGATTCCCTCCACCGACACCAGACTGCGCCGCACCTGTTCCTGGAACGCGCTCCACGGCTACGACTACCGCTGGCTCGACGTGTCGTTCGAGATCGGCGAGTCGGACCGGGAGGCCGGGCAGGAGTACGAGCAGCGGGTCGCGGAGAAGAGCGGCGGCGGGGCCGTGCCGGGGCTCGGCGACACCGCGTACTCCGTCGTCGGCCTCACCACGGAGGACAAGCAGCAGACCCGCGAGGGCGTGGTGCTGGTCCGCCTGGCCAACGCCCTCGTCGTCGTCACCTACAGCGGCAGCGACTTCGAGACCCACAAGGCCCCGACGACGGACGAGATCAACAAGGGCGCCATCAAGGCGGCGAAGTCCGCGGTGGCCGCGCTGCGCGGCAGCCGGGGCTGAGCCCGTGACGACCGTGGCGCGGCGCGGGTTCAGGAGTTGACGGCGGGGATGATCCGGCTGCCGTAGGCGTCGATCGTCCCCTCCTGCGCGTCGTGCATGTCGTACACCGCGAACTGGTCGACGCCCAGGGCGCGCAGCGCGGTCAGCTTCTCGATGTGCCGCTCGGCGGGGCCGATGACGCAGAACCGGTCCACGATCTCGTCGGGTACGAACGCGGTGTCCGGGTTGCCGCTGCGCCCGTGGTGGGCGTAGTCGTAGCCCTGCCGGGCCTTGATGTAGTCGGTGAGTTCCGCGGGGACGTCGGCCGAGCGCTCGCCGTACCGGGCGACGAGGTCGGCGACGTGGTTGCCGACCATGCCGCCGAACCAGCGGCACTGGTCGCGGGCGTGGGCGAGGGCCGCGGGCGAGTCGTCCTCGGTGACGTAGGCCGGGGCGGCGACGCAGATCGTCACCTCGGACGGGTCGCGGCCGGCGGCCGCCGCCGCGTCCCGCACGGCCTTCACCATGTACTCGGTGAGGTACAGGTCGGCGAGCTGGAGGATGAACCCGTCGGCCTCCTCGCCGGCCATCTTGAGGGCCTTCGGGCCGTAGGCGGCCATCCAGACGGGGACCTCGGCGCCTTCCTTGATCCACGGAATGCGGATCCTGGCGCCGCCGAGGTCGGCCTCCTCGCCCCGGCCGAGGGCGCGGATGACCTTCATGGCCTCGCTGATCCGGGCCAGGGTGTTGGGTTTGCGCCCGGCGACACGCATCGCGGAGTCGCCGCGGCCGATGCCGCAGACGGTGCGGTTGCCGAACATGTCGTTGAGGGTGGCGAAGGTGGAGGCGGTGACCTCCCAGGTGCGGGTGCCCGGGTTGGTGACCATCGGGCCCACCGTCAGCCGTTCGGTGCCGGCCAGGATCTGGCTGTAGATGACGAACGGTTCCTGCCAGAGCACGGCGGAGTCGAAGGTCCAGCCGTAGCGGAAGCCGTTGTGCTCGGCCCGCCGCATGAGGGCGACGACGCGGGAGGCGGGCGGGTCGGTCTGCAGGACGAGTCCGAAGTCCATGATCTCCACTCCTAGTTCAGGTACTGACAGGTGGAGCGCGGGGTGAAGACGCCGTGCCCGGCGCGGCCGGTGTACTCCCGCTGGTCGATGACGGGTTCGCCCCGCGAGAGGACCGTCTCGACGCGGCCGGTGACCCGCTTGCCCTCGTACGCCGAGTAGTCGACGTTCATGTGGTGGGTCGCGGCGGACATCACCTGCTCGGCGTGCGGGTCGTAGATGACGATGTCCGCGTCGGCGCCCGGGGCGATGGTGCCCTTCTTCGGGTACAGCCCGAACATGCGGGCCGGGGTGGCGCAGGCGATCTCGATCCAGCGGCGGCGCGAGATCCGGCCGTCCACGACGGCCTGGTGGAGCAGGTCCATACGGTTCTCGACGCCCGGAAGGCCGTTGGGGATCTTGGAGAAGTCGCCCCGGCCGAGGTCCTTCTGGCCGGTGAAGCAGAAGGGGCAGTGGTCGGTGGAGACCACCTGGAGGTCGTTCGTCCTCAGGCCCCGCCACAGGGCGGCCTGGTGTTCGCGGGGCCGCAGCGGGGTGCTGCACACGTACTTCGCGCCCTCGAAGTCCGGCTCGGCGAGGTTGTCGGCGGACAGGAACAGATACTGCGGGCAGGTCTCGCCGAAGACGTTCAGCCCCTCGTCGCGCGCCCTGGTCAGCTCCGCGACCGCCTCCGAAGCCGAGACGTGCACGACGTACAGCGGGGCCCCGGCGACCTGGGCGAGCCGGATCGCGCGATGGGTGGCCTCGGCCTCCAGCAGCGCCTTGCGGACCTCCCCGTGATAGCGGGGGTCGGTCTCGCCCCGGGCCAGCGCCTGCTGGACCAGCACGTCGATGGCGATGCCGTTCTCGGCGTGCATCATGATCAGCCCGCCGTTCCCGGCGGCTCGCTGCATGGCGCGCAGGATCTGACCGTCATCGGAGTAGAAAACACCCGGATAAGCCATGAATTGCTTGAATGAGGTCACTCCCTCTTCGACCAACAGGTCCATTTCCTTGAGCGTCTCGTCGTTCACATCGGAGACGATCATGTGGAAGGCGTAGTCGATCGCGCAGTTGCCCTCGGCCTTGGCGTGCCAGGCGTCCAGGCCCTCGCGCAGGGTGTGGCCGACGCTCTGCACCGCGAAGTCCACGATGGTCGTCGTACCGCCCCAGGCCGCCGCCCGGGTGCCGGTTGCGAAGGTGTCGGAGGCGTGTGTGCCGCCGAACGGCAGCTCCATGTGGGTGTGCGCGTCGACTCCGCCCGGGATGACGTACTTTCCGGTGGCGTCGATCACGCGGTCCGCGGTCCAGTCGTGCGAGTGGGGCGTGGCCAGGGCGGCGATACGGCCGTCCTCGACGAGGACGTCGGCGTGGATCTCGTCGGAGGCGGTGATGACGAGACCGTGGCGGATGACGGTACGGCTGCTCATGCTGCTCCTCGGTCACTCGGCTCGGGTCAGGGCGCCGTCAGCGGCTCGTACGCCCCCGGGGCGCGGTCGCGGTAGAACTGCCGGCGGGCGCGCACCTCGTGGAGTCCGGCCAGGTCCAGGTCGCGGACGACCTGCCCGGATCCAGCCGTCGCCGGCGGTGCCGCCCGACTGGCGGGCGATCCGCTCCCAGTCGCGCAGCACGTCGTCCACCGCGGACCGCTCCCCCGCCGTGCCGAGGACGCGGTGGGCGGGGTTGGTGACGACGACCGGGCAGCCGCTGTGCACGGCGGCCTCGTCCAGGAGCCGCCGGAGCGGGGCGCCGGCGGTGATGAGGGCGGTGAGTTCGGTGCGGACGGTCTCCGAGAGGCTGACGGCGGCGAACTCGCGCCGGACCAGCCGCGACTGGACCTCTTCGGTGAGCCAGGCGAAGGGGAAGGGCCGGTGCAGGACGACCATCGGCAGTCCGCACCGTTCGGCGGCCCGCCGCATGGCCTCGGGCGGCGCCGGGAAGGCCCGGCCGAGGCCGAACACGACGGCGGCGGCCTCCGCCCGGTGCGGCGACCGGATGTACTCGGCCTGCCCGGCCTCGTCACCGGCCGCCAGGACACCGGTGGTGAGCACCATCTCCCCGCCGCTGAGCATCACCCCGGCATCGGCGGCCTCGGCGACGCGCACCCAGCGCACCGGCCGGTCCAGCCGGTCGGCGCCGGCCACCACCTCGGGCTCCCCGGCGAGCACGCGGCGGACGGACAGGACGGGTTCCCAGCCGTGCCGGGACTCCGAGGCGGTGGTCATGGCCGTACACCCGTTCTCTAGTGCCGTACGCCCGTTCCCTAGTACAGGCTCCGGAGCGCGTTCTCCAGGATCGCCGCGCCCTCCTCGGCCTCGGCGACGGTGAGGGAGAGCGGCGGGGCGATCCGCAGGGCGCTGCTGTCGTGTCCGCCGCCCTTGCCGATGAGCAGCCCGCCCTCGCGGGCCGCCTCCAGCGCGGCCGCGGCGGCCCGGGGATCGGCCTCGTCCGTGCCCGGCCTGACCAGCTCGACGCCGATCATCAGTCCGCGTCCGCGCACCTCGCGCACCCAGGGCAGCCCGGCGGTGACCGCCCGGAGCCGTTCGATGAGCAGTCCGCCGACCCGCCGGGCGTTGCCCTGGAGGTCGTGTTCGAGGAGGTAGGTGAGGTTGGCCAGGCCCGCGGCCATGGTGACCTGGGTGCCGCCGAAGGTGGAGATGCTGTGGGCGTCCAGGCAGTTCATGATCTCGGCGCGGGCGACGACCCCGCCGATGGACATGCCGTTGCCGATGCCCTTGGCGAAGGTGACGATGTCCGGCGGGCCGCTGCGGGCGTGTGCCTGCCAGCCCCAGAAGTGGTCGCCGGTGCGGCCCCAGCCGGTCTGCACCTCGTCGGCGATCCACAGGATGCCCTGGTCGGCGAGGACCTCGCGGAAGGCCGCGAACAGTCCGTCGGGCGGCGAGGTGAACCCGCCGACGCCCTGGACGGGTTCGGCGATCAGCGCGGCCGGGGGGCGGGTGTGGCCGAGGACGTCCTTCAGGTCGGCCACACAGGCGTCGATGAACGCGCGGTCGTCCAGGTGGGCGAACGGGCCCCGGGTGCGCACGCCGCCGTGGACGTACAGGGTCTGCACCGGGGACAGGGAGGTCGGGGACCAGCCACGATTGCCGGTGATGCCGACGGCGCTGAAGGAGCGGCCGTGGTAGCTGTTGCGCATGGCCAGGACGGTGTTGCTGCGCCGGTAGGTGGTGGCGAGCAGCAGGGCGGTGTCGTTGGCCTCGGTGCCGGAGGCGGTGAAGAAGACCCGGGGGTTCGGGATGCCGCTCAACCGGGCGATGCGTTCGGCGAGTTCGACCATCGGCCGGTTGAGGTAGAGGGTGGAGGAGTGGACGAGCCGGCCGGCCTGTTCGGTGACCGCCTTGGTCACCTCGGGCAGGGTGTGCGCGGTCATCGTGGTGAGGATGCCGCCGAAGAAGTCCAGGTATCTGCGGCCCGAGGAGTCCCAGACGTGGCGGCCCTCGCCGTGGGTGATCTCGATCGGGTCGTCGTAGTAGAGGGCGAGCCAGTCGGGCATGACGCCGCGGTGGCGGGAGTAGAGGTCGGTCACGGCCGCACCAGCCCCTCGTAGGCGTCGGGGCGGCGGTCGCGGTAGAAGGCCCACTGCCGCCGCACGTCCTCGATGAGCCCGAAGTCCAGGTCCCGGACGAGGAGTTCCTCGTCCTTGTCGCTCGCGGCCTCGCCGACGAACTGTCCGCGTGGGTCGACGAAGTACGACGTGCCGTAGAAGTCGTTGTCGCCGTACTCCTCCTGTCCGACCCGGTTGATGGCGGCGACGAAGTACTCGTTGGCGACGGCCGCGGCGGGCTGTTCGAGCCGCCACAGATGGGCGGACAGGCCCCGGTGGGTGGCGGACGGGTTGTATACCAACTGGGCGCCGTTGAGTCCCAGTTGGCGCCAGCCCTCCGGGAAGTGGCGGTCGTAGCAGATGTAGACGCCGACCTTGCCCACCGCGGTGTCGAAGACGGGCCAGCCCAGGTTGCCGGGTTTGAAGTAGTACTTCTCCCAGAAGCCCTTGACCTGGGGGATGTGGTGCTTGCGGTACTTGCCGAGGTAGCTGCCGTCGGCGTCGATCACGGCGGCGGTGTTGTAGTAGAAGCCGGACTGCTCGACCTCGAAGACCGGGACGATCAGCACCATGCCGGTCTCGCGGGCGAGGTCGCGCATGCGGCGCACGGTCGGGCCGTCGGGCACGGGCTCGGCCCAGCGGTAGTGTTCGGGCTCCTGGACCTGGCAGAAGTAGGGGGCGTTGAAGACCTCCTGGAAGCCGATGACCCGCGCGCCCCGGCGGGCCGCCTCGCGGGCGTGCTCCTCGTGTTTCGCCACCATGGTCCCGGTGTCGCCGGTCCAGGCGGCCTGGACCAGAGCGGCGCGGACGACGTTGGGCATGAGCTGCTCCTTCGACACGACGTCAGAGCCTCTACGCCCGTAGAGCAGGCGGTAGAGGGACGAACGTAAGCCTCCGGGCGGCCCTTGCCAAGACCATCGTCGTCAACCCGCGAAGTCGATCACGTTTCACACTCCGGTGGAGGAGCACTCCGGTGGAGGAGCACCCCGGCGGAGGAGCCGGTCACCGGGTGGCACGCGGACGGCTCAGACGGGCACCAGGGCGCAGCGCGCCACCAGCTCGTCCATGGACAGACCGAGCACCCCGGCCAGCGCGGCCACGGTGAAGAAGGCCGGCGTCGGCGCCCGCCCCGTCTCGATCTTGCGGAGCGTCTCGGCGGAGACGCCCGCCGCGGCGGCGACGTCCGCCATGCTCCGGTCGCCGCGCGCCTCACGCAGCAGCTGCCCGAGCCGCTCGCCGCGTTCGCGCTCTTCGGGAGTGAGAGGGGTGCGCACCATGCCCCCATTGTGCCCCCGGCCGCCCCTCCGCCGACCCGGCCGGGCATCACCCAATTAAAATACCGGTATAGTAATTGGCATGGTGGAACTGAAGACCGAAACGTCGATCGACGCGATGCACGCGGCGGGCCGGGTCGTCGGCCGCGCCCTGACGGCCGTACGGAAGGCCGCGCGCGTCGGCGTCACCCTGCTGGAGCTGGACGAGGTGGCCCGGGAGGTGCTGCGCGAGGCGGGCGCGACCTCGCCGTTCCTCGGCTATCGCCCCTCCTTCGCCCCGACCCCCTTCCCCGCGGTGATCTGCGCCTCGGTGAACGACGCGATCGTGCACGGCATCCCCACCGGCTACCGGCTCCACGACGGCGACCTGCTCTCCGTCGACTGCGGCGCCGAGCTGGACGGCTGGGCCGGCGACTCGGCGATCAGCTTCGTGGTGGGCCGCCCCCGCCCCGCGGACCTGCGGCTGATCGAGACCGCCGAGCGGGCGCTGGCCGAGGGCATCGCGGCGGCCGTCGTCGGCAACCGCATCGGGGACATCGCGCACGCCGTCGGCCGGGTCTGCCGCACGGCCGGCTACGGCATCCCGCAGGGCTTCGGCGGCCATGGCGTGGGCCGTCGTATGCACGAGGACCCCGAGGTCCCGAACGAGGGCCGCCCCGGCCGCGGCCTCCCGCTCCGCCCCGGCATGGTCCTCGCCATCGAGCCCATGCTGATCGCGAGCGGCGAGGACGGCTACCACGAGGCCCCCGACGGCTGGACCCTGCGCACCAACGACGGCTCCCGCGCGGCCCACGTCGAACACACGGTGGCGATCACGGAAGGGGGCCCTCGCATCCTGACGGCACGAGACGCCGCCTGAAGGGGCGCGGGGAACCGATGGCCTCCCGGACGGCCGGGCCTGTGTGCCGGCCGGGCCGGGCCGCTTGGTGGTGGGGGTGCCGGGGCGACTGTCCGGCCGGTGGCTTCCGGTGCGTTACGGCTGGCCGCGCGGCCCGCATTCCCCGCCCCGGCCCCCGGCGGCCGGACCAGTCCGATCAAGTCGCCGGGGCCTGGCGGCGCCGCCGGGCCCCGGCCACCGAAGCGGTCGCCGTCGGCGGACCCGAGCCGAGCATGGTCAGCGGACCGCTGCGATCAGCAGCCGTGCAGCCGCCGGCCCGCCACCGGTGGCGAGCCGTCGCGCCTCGGTGGCACCGCCCTGCCCCCCTCGCGTGTGACATGCCGCTCCCGGACCCGGCGCGGACGCCGAGGAGAGCGCTCGGTTGACGACCGGCGTCGAAGCGCCGGCCGGCGCCCTACGCCGGTTGGCGCCCCGCCGTCGGACCGAGGCTTTGACCGGTGAGGCCGGTCTCCTCACGGCCGCCTGGTCCGTCGCCCTGACCGACCCGGCCGACGTCGCGGCCGTCACCGCCGCGGCAAGGGCACAAGGAGCACACCGACGATCTACGGATCGCGCGCGGGGAGCCGTCCTGGCCGGCACCACGTGCCCGGTGCCCCTGGTCGGCCGCCGTAGGATTCTTCCCGCCGCGGGGCGCTTCGGCCCTGTTCAGGGGCGATGCCAGAGCGGTTCCGGCCGAGGTGATGTGAGGGGACAGGGTGGCGGACGCGGGTGGTGCGGGGTTCGGGGTGCTGCTGCGGCAGGCGCGCTTGGAGGCGTCGCTGACGATCGAGGCGCTGGCGGAGGCGTCGGGGGTGAGTGTCCGAGGGATCGGTGATCTCGAGCGGGGACGACGGGCGACTCCCCAGCGGGGAACGGTCGCCGCACTCGCGAACGCACTGGAGTTGGGCGAGCCGGAGCGGGAGCGGCTGCTGGCCGCCGCCCGGTCCGGCCGTGATCCACGCCGCGTCGCGGCCGATGTGCGTGCCTTCCCGCGGAGTATCGACGACTTCGTCGGCCGAACGGCGGAACTGGCACGGCTGACCGCACTGGCCGACGGGGCGGCCTCCGGGCCACCGGTGGTGGTGGCGGTGTCCGGGCCACCGGGAACAGGCAAGACCACCCTGGCCCTGCAGGCCGCCCGCGAGGTGGCCGAACGCTTCCCCGACGGGCAGCTGATGCTCGACCTGCGCGGCATGGACGACACCCCGCCCGGCGCGGCGGAGCTGATGCTGCGGGTGCTGAAGTCGTTGGGGGTGGCCGACCGGGAGCTGGCGAAGGCCGGTCCGCAGGGCCACCCGGAGCTGTACCGGCAGGTGCTGGCCGAACGGCGCTGCCTGCTGGTGCTGGACAACGCCCGTGACGAGACCCAGGTCCGCCCGCTGCTGCCGAGCGCCGGTGCGGCGATGGTGTTGATCACCAGCCGGAGGAAGCTCACCGGGCTGGAGAGCGTCCACCGTCTGCTCCTCGGCGAACTCTCCCCCGCCGAGGCCGCCGCCTTCCTGACCGCCCTGGTCGGAGACGAACGCGCGGAGGCGGACCCGGCCGCGCTGGCCGAGGTCGCCGGCCGCTGCGCGCACCTGCCGCTGGCCCTGCGGGTGGCGGGCAACTGGCTGGCCACCCGCACCGGCTGGACCGTACGCCGCCTCGCCGACCGCCTCGCCCTCGAAGAACGCCGCCTGGACACCCTGACCGCCGGCGACGTCCACGTCTCGGCGGCCTTCGACCTGTCCTACCGCCAGCTCACCCCCACCACCGCCCGCATGTTCCGGCTGCTGTCCCTGGTCGACGGCCCCGATGTCAGCGTCGCCGGTGCCGCCCAGCTCACCGGGCAGCCCCTGTTCGACGCCGAGGACGCCCTGGAGGAACTCGTCGAGACCGGCCTGCTCGGCGCCCACCAGGACCGCTACCGCCTGCACGACCTGCTGCGCCTGTACGCCCGCGGCCGGCTGCACGCCGAAGAACCCGCCGAGGACAGCGCGGCGGCGCGGTCCGCGCTGCGCCGCTGGCTGCTGGAGACCGCCGTCGTGGCCGGCCGCTGGTACGAACCCGGCCACGGCGCCCCGCCCGCCACCTGGCAGGGGACCGTCGACCTGTCCACCGCGGAACACGCCCGCCGGTGGCTCCAGGACGAAGGCGGCAACTGGCTCGCCGCCCTGCGCGCGGCCGCCACCGCGGGCGACCACGCCACCGTCGTGGACGTCGCCGAAGCCCTGCACTGGTTCTCCGACCAGTGGATCTTCTGGGGACACTGGCCCGAGGTCTTCGGCACCGCCGCGGACTCCGCCCAGGCTCTGGGTGATCCCCTCCTGGAAGCCACGCACCTCAACTACCATGCCTGGGCCCTGCTCACCTGCGAAGGCCGTCACCACGAGAGCCTCGACCGCTCCGCCCAGGCCCTCGCCGCCGCCCAGCGCGCCGGCGATCTTCCCCAGCAGGGCTGGGCCCACCAGTACACCAGCTGGACGCTGTTGCGGCTCCGCGACTACGCCGCGGCGCTGCGGCACAACCGTGAGGCGGCCAGGCTCTTCGAGGCCGCCGGTGACCTCCACGGCGCCCTTCAGGCCAGGTCCGGGCTCGGCCAGGCCCTCTGGGAGGGGGGCCGTCTCGAGGAATCCATAGCGGAGAACCTGGACACGCTCGCCTTTCTCGACAAAAGCGGCGACCGCATCGGACAGCACATCGCCGACTTCACCCGCTCAAGCCTGCAGTCGTACATCGGCCATGCCTACGCCGACCTCAAGAACTGGTCGAAGGCCGCCGTCCACCTGCGCACCGCCGTGGACCTCTGCCACGCCGGCGGCAACCCGGAAATGGGGAGTCGCAACCTCATACACCTGGGCAACGTCCTCCTGAAGGCGGGGCGGCACGAGGAAGCCCGGGAAGCCTTCTCGCGATGCCTGGCCCTCGGTGCGGCGGCCGACCCCCACCGCCTCACCGTCGCCCGGGAACGCCTCGCCGACCTCGACGCCCTGTGAACACCGCCCTGCCGGCATCCCATCGGAGTGCCGCGTGGATATGTCCCCCGTCGGGGTGCAGGGAAGGCCTCCCAGACCTCACCCCCCTCAGGCGAACATGCCCGCCCCAACGGATCGTGTCATCGTGGGCATGAGCGGCTTCCGGCCGGTTACCCGGCTGAGCCAGTCGTCAGTGAAGGAAACCCAACGCCATGACCAACGGCTACCCTCCTGACCCCTTCGGTGAGTTCCTGGCCCGCTTCTTCGGCGGAGCCGTCGGCGGGGCACCACGCCACATCGACATCGGCCGTCTGCTCAGCCAGCCGGCGCGGGAGCTGGTCAGAGGAGCCGCCCAGTACGCCGCCGAGCACGGCAGCCGCGATCTGGACACCCAGCACCTGCTGCGCGCGGCCGTGTCGGCGGAGCCCACCCGGAGCCTGCTGAGCCGGGCGGGCGCGGACCCGGACTCGCTCGCCTCGGAGATCGACGACCGGGCGGGTCCGGTGCAGCATCCGCCGGGCGAGGCCCCGCCACCGACCTCGCTGTCCCTGACCCCGGCCGTCAAGCGGGCCCTGCTGGACGCGCACGACATGGCGCGGGCCAGCGGCGCCGGGTACATCGGCCCGGAGCACGTGCTCAGCGCGCTGGCCTCGAACCCGGACTCGGCGGCCGGGCACATCCTGCACGCGGCCCGGTTCCAGCCGCGGTCCATGCCCCCGGAGGCCCCGGAGAGCGCGCAGCCCCGCCCGGAACGGCAGCGGCCCACCGGCACGCCCACCCTGGACAAGTACGGCCGCGATCTGACCGAGCTGGCCGCGCAGGGCCGGATCGACCCGGTGATCGGCCGGGACACCGAGATCGAGCAGACCATCGAGGTGCTGTCCCGGCGCGGCAAGAACAACCCGGTGCTGATCGGTGACGCGGGCGTCGGCAAGACGGCGATCGTCGAGGGGCTGGCGGAGCGCATCGCCGACGGTGACGTGCCGGATGTGCTGGCCGGGCGGCGGGTGGTCGCCCTGGACCTGACCGGGGTGGTGGCCGGCACCCGCTACCGGGGTGACTTCGAGGAACGCCTGAACAACATCGTCGAGGAGATCCGCGCCCACTCCGACCGGCTGATCGTCTTCATCGACGAGCTGCACACCGTCGTCGGCGCGGGTTCCGGCGGCGAGGGCGGCGCGATGGACGCCGGGAACATCCTCAAGCCCGCCCTCGCCCGGGGCGAGCTGCACATCGTGGGCGCGACCACGCTGGAGGAGTACCGCCGGATCGAGAAGGACGCGGCGCTGGCCCGCCGGTTCCAGCCGATCCTGGTGCCGGAGCCGACGGTGGAGGACACGATCGGGATCCTGCGCGGGCTGCGCGACCGGTACGAGGCCCACCACCAGGTCCGCTACACCGACGAGGCGCTGGTGGCCGCCGTGGAGCTGTCGGACCGCTATCTCACCGACCGGCGGCTGCCGGACAAGGCGATCGACCTGATCGACCAGGCCGGCGCCCGGGTCCGGCTCGGCGCCGGGACGAAGGGCACGGACGTACGCGCCATGGAGCGCGAGGTGGAACAGCTGGCCCGGGACAAGGACCAGGCGGTCGCGGACGAGGACTACGAGCAGGCCAGGCAGTTGCGCGACCGGATCACCGAGCTGAAACAGCGGATCACGGCGGCCAGCGACGACGGGAAGGCCGACGAGGGGCAGCTGGAAGTGACGGCGGAGGCCATCGCCGAGGTGGTGTCCCGGCAGACCGGCATCCCGGTCAGCCGGCTGACCGAGGAGGAGAAGGAACGGCTGCTCGGCCTGGAGGAGCATCTGCACCAGCGGGTGGTCGGCCAGGAGGAGGCGGTCGCCGTGGTCTCGGAGGCGGTGCTGCGCTCCCGGGCCGGGCTCGCCAGCCCCGACCGGCCGATCGGCAGCTTCCTCTTCCTCGGCCCGACCGGCGTCGGCAAGACCGAGCTGGCCCGGGCGCTGGCGGAGGCGCTGTTCGGCAGCGAGGACCGGATGGTCCGGCTGGACATGAGCGAGTACCAGGAGCGGCACACCGTCTCCCGGCTGGTGGGCGCCCCGCCCGGGTACGTCGGCCACGAGGAGGCCGGACAGCTCACCGAGGTGGTGCGCCGGCACCCGTACTCGCTGCTTCTGCTGGACGAGGTGGAGAAGGCGCACCCGGACGTCTTCAACATCCTGCTCCAGGTGCTGGACGACGGCCGGCTCACCGACTCGCAGGGCCGGACGGTGGACTTCAGCAACACGGTCGTCGTGATGACCAGCAACCTGGGCTCCGAGGCGATCACCCGGCGCGGGGCCGGGATCGGGTTCGGGCCGGGCGGCACGGAGGCCGACGAGGAGGCGCGGCGCGAACGCATCCTGCGGCCGCTGCGGGAGCACTTCCGGCCGGAGTTCCTCAACCGGATCGACGAGATCGTGGTCTTCCGGCAGCTCACGGGCGACCAGCTGCGGCGGATCACCGATCTGCTGCTGGAGAGCACCCGGCGGCTGCTGGAGGGGCAGGGCGTGTCGGTGGAGTTCACGCGCGCGGCCGTGGACTGGCTGGCCGAGCGCGGCTACCAGCCCGAGTACGGCGCCCGGCCGCTGCGCCGCACCATCCAGCGCGAGGTGGACAACCAGCTGTCCCGGCTGCTGCTGAACGGCACCCTCTCCGAGGGCGGCCACATCACGGTGGACGCCAAGGACGGACGACTGGACTTCCGCACCGACCAGGCGGCCACGCCGGCCCAGCCGCCGGCACCGGAGCTGTAGGCCGACGCGACACCGAAGCCGTGGGCCGACGCGACACCGAAGCCGTGGGCCGACGGCCGCACCGAAGCCGCAGACCGATGCCCGCGACCTTGCACCGACCCGGAAGGGAACGACACACCCACCGGGCCGAACACCCCCGCGCCGGGCGTGCCCCCGCCCGGGGGTTGCAGCCTCACCGGCCGTAGCCCCCCAGGGGGCCCCACTGGGCCGTAACCCCGCCACGGTGGGGTCCACCAAGGCCGTAGCCCCACAGAGGTGGGCCGCACCAAGGCCCTGGCCCCGCTAGAGGGCCCCACCGGGCCGTAGCCCCGCCAAGGCAGGCCCCGCCGCGGCCTGGCCCCGTGGCCGGGGGCTACCCGGCCGGACGTACCACCATCGCCGAGCCTCCGCCGCGCCGTACCTTCTCGGCGGCGGCCAGCCACCTGCCGTCCGGGAGGCGCTGTATGCCGGTGGCGGCGCCGATCTCCGGTGTGCGGGTGAAGGAGTGCCCGATGGCTTCCAGGCGGCTCCTGAGGTCGCTGTCGTACAGCCCCGGTTCCAGCTCGGTCTTCGCCGCGTTGCGCTGGCTGGCGCGCGGTGCGGCGATGGCGTCGACCAGCGGCAGCCGCCGGTCGAGGAACCCGGTCAGGGTCTGCAGCACGGTGGTGATGATGGTCGCGCCGCCGGGGGAACCGACCGCCACGACGGGCTTGCCGTGCCGGTCCAGCACGATCGCCGGGGCGAGCGAGGAGCGCGGGCGCTTGCCGGGGCCGGGCAGGTTGGGGTCGTGGACGGCCGGGTTGGCGGGGGCGAAGGAGAAGTCCGTCAGCTCGTTGTTGAGCAGGAAGCCCCGGCCGGGCACGGTGATGCCGCTGCCGCCGGTCTGTTCGATGGTGAGCGTGTAGGCGACGACGTTGCCCCACTTGTCGGCCACGGTCAGATGGGTGGTGTTCTCGCCCTCGTACGTCGTCGGGGCCGCGGTGCCGCCCTTGCCGCAGCGTGCGGGCCGGCGCGGGTCGCCCGGGGCGAGCGGGCTGGTGAGGACGGCGTCGTCCCTGATGAGGCAGGCGCGCGAGTCGGCGTACCGCTGCGACAGCAGCTGCCGCGTCGGTACGTCTTCGAAGGCGGGGTCGCCGACCCAGCGTCCGCGGTCGGCGAAGGCGATGCGGCTGGCCTCGATGAGGCGGTGCAGATACCGGGCCTGGCCGGCCTTCGACAGGTCGGTCCGCTCCAGGATGTTGAGGGCCTCGCCGACCGTGGTGCCGCCGGAGGAGGAGGGGGCGACGGAGTAGACGTCCAGGCCGCGGTAGGAGGTCCTGGTCGGGGCCTGGAGCTTGGCGCGGTAGACCGCGAAGTCCTTCTCGGCGAGCTTGCCCGGGCGGGCCTTCCAGCCGGAGGCGGGGTCCACGGGCGGGTGCTCGACGGTCTTGACGATGTCGTCGCCTATGTCCCCGCGGTAGAAGGCGGCCGTGCCCTCGCGGCCGAGCTGCTCGTAGGTGCGGGCCAGTTCGGGGTTTTTCAGGGTGGAGCCGACGACGGGGAGCCGGCCACCCGGCAGGAACAGCTTCACGGTGTCGGGGAAGTGGCGGAACCGGGTCTCGTTGGCCGCGGTCTGCGCCCGGAAGGTGTCGTCCACCGTGAAGCCGTCGCGGGCTATTCGCCGGGCCGGTTCCAGAACGGTACGGAGCTTCTCGCTGCCCCATTCCTCCAGGGCCTTCTGCCAGGTGGCGGCGGTGCCCGGGGTGCCGACGCTCAGACCGCTGCTGACGACGTCGGCGAACGGGAGCGGTGTGCCGTTCTCGGTGAACAGGCCGGAGTCCGCGGCGAGCGGTGCGGTCTCGCGGCCGTCGATGGTGTGGACCGTGCGGGTCTTCGCGTCGTAGTAGACGAAGTAGCCACCCCCGCCGATGCCGGAGGAGTAGGGCTCGGTGACGCCGAGCGCGGCGGCCGTGGCGACGGCCGCGTCCACCGCGTTGCCGCCGCGCCTGAGGATCTCGATGCCGGCGGCGGAGGCGTCCGCGTCGACGCTGGCGACGGCTCCGCCGTAACCGACGGCCAGGGGTGTCTTGGTGGCGGTCCCGCTCGCCGGCGCGGCGGGCGGCGCCGCCGCCGCCACCGACACCATGGCGGCCGAGACCGCCAGAACCGCCAGTTTCCGCTTGTCTGGGCGACCCATGCGTATCTCCCGTCGGGACAGTCCGCGCAGCGTAACCAGAAGGTGCTGTACCGACAGTACGCCGCGGTGCCCCGGCCCACCATGCCGGAACTCGAATACGCGTACGGCGCGGGCCCGGTGGAGCCGGTGGCGGATGTCACACCGGCGAGCACAACCCGTCCGGCGCGCAGCTGACCTTCTCCTCGCCCGGGGACGACCCGTCACAGGTGTCCGTCCCGCTCCGCGAGCAGTGATCTCCGGCTGCCGCCGGACGAGCCTGGCCCGTTGAACTGCCGCCCCCCTCAGGGTTTCGGGGCCATGGGGGGCTCCCCACCGGGCAGCAGCGCCCCAGGGCCGGCCGGGGCGTGAGCCACCGCCTCGGTCTTGGGGCTGCGCTGCTCACGGCGGGACACCCAGCCGGCGAACCACGAGAGCAGCATGCACATCCCGATGTAGATCGGCGAGATCACCATCACCACGGGGATGAACGGCAAATCGTAGTCGAGGTTGGAGGCGATGAGTTTCCCGGCATGGAGAAACTCCTCGTAGGTGATGAGGAAGCCGAGGGAGGTGTCCTTCAGGGCGACCACCAACTGGCTGATGATGGCGGGCAGCATGGCGCGCACCGCCTGCGGTACCAGGACGTGCGCCATGACCTGCGTCTTGCGCATGCCGAGCGCGAACGCAGCCTCCCGCTGGCCGCGTTCGACGGCGTGGACGCCGGAGCGGAACACCTCGGCGAGCACCGAGCCGTTGTAGAGGGTCAGCCCGGCGACCAGCGCGGGCAGCGGCTGCACCTTCAGCGCCACGAAGATGAAGAAGATCATCACCAGGACGGGCATGGCCCGGAAGAACTCCACGACGAGCGTGGCGAGCGCGCGCACCGGCCGGTGGTCCGACAGCCGGCCGGTGGCCAGCAGCCCGCCGAGGGCCAGGGAGAGCACGGCCGCGATCGCGAACGCCTTCAGGGTGTTGCCGAGTCCGCGCAGCAACAGCAGCTGGATGCCCTGGTACTCGAAGGGCGTCCACCTGGTGGCGGTGAACTGGCCGGTGTGGAACAGCAGGTACAGGATCCAGGCGAGCAGCGCGAGGATGACGACGGTGGACAGGACGCCGTAGAGGGCGTGCCGTCGGCGGGTGCGCGGGCCGGGGACGTCGTAGAGGGCGGAGGCAGGGGTCATCGGGCCACTCCCCACCTGCGCTCCAGCGCGTGGAACAGGGCGCTGATGGCGAGCGTGACGATCAGATAGCCGACGGCGATCCAGACGAACGTCCAGATGATGTTGTAGCCGAGTTCGTTGAGCGTCTTGTACGTGCCGAGCAGTTCGGTCACGCTGAAGGCGCCCGCGATCGCGGAGTTCTTGGCGAGCGCGATGAGGGTGGAGCCGACGGGCGGGATCACGGACCGGAACGCCTGGGGCAGCACGACCAGCGACAGGGTCTGCCCGAAGGTCATGCCGAGGCTGCGGGCCGCCTCGCCCTGCCCGGTGGGCACGGTGTTGATGCCGGAGCGCAGCGCCTCGCAGACGAAGGCGGAGGTGTAGCAGCCGAGGGCGAGGACCGCGAACACCTCGAAGGGCAGGACGAGTCCGAACCGGGGCAGTCCGAGCAGCACCGCGAAGAACAGCAGGGTGAGCGGGGTGTTGCGGAGCACGGCGACCCACACGGTGCCGAAGATCCGCAGGGAGCCGACGGGCGCGACCCGGAAGGACGCCATCAGGAAGCCCAGCGCGAGGGCCAGCAGGGAGGCGTAGACGGTCAGTTCGAGGGTGCCGAGGAAACCGGCGCCGTAGGCCGAGAAGTTGTCTGTCAGTACGTTCATGCCGTCCTCGCTCAGCCCGCCGGGTAGCGGTCGATGGCGGGCGGGTGGGGTGCGGGCACGCCGGACAGGCCGAGCGTGGCGTCGTACGCCTTCTTCCAGTCGCCGTTCTTCTCGCGGGCCGCCAGGGCGTCGTCGAGGGCGAGGCGCAGGGCGTCGTCGCCGTGCGGGACGCCGATGCCGTAGGGCTCCTTGGAGAACGGCTTGCCGGCCAGCTTCAGTTCGTTCGGGACCTTGGCCGCGTAGCCGATCAGGATGGCGTCGTCGGTGGTGACCGCGTCGACCTGGTAGGTGAGGAGGTTGTCGACGCAGACGGAGTAGGTGTCGTAGGCGACCAGGACCGCTTTCGGGTAGTCGGCCCGGATGCGCTGGTACGGCGTGGAGCCGGCCGCCGAGCAGACGCGTTTGCCGGCGAGGTCGCGCGGGCCGTGGATGGTGTCCTCGTCCTTGCGGACCAGGAGCGACTGGCCGGCCATGTAGTAGGGGCCGGCGAAGCCCACGAGTTTCTTGCGGTTGGGGTTGATGGTGTAGGTGCCCACGTAGTAGTCGATCTGGCCGTTCTGCAGGGCGGTCTCGCGGTTGGCGGAGGCGATGGTGCGGAACCGGATGGTCTTCGGCGCCAGGCCGAGCGAGGCGGACATCATCCTGGCGATCTCGATGTCGAAGCCGGAGTAGGTGCCGGTGGCCGGGTCCTTCTCGCCCAGGTAGGGCTGGTCCTCCTTGACGCCGACGACGAAGTGGCCGCGGCGCTTGGCCCGCTTCCAGGTACGGGAGGCGGGCAGGCGGACGTCCCGGGCCACCTGGTAGTGCGGGAGTTTCCCGGCGGCCGGTCCCTTGCCGGGCGGGCTGCCCTCCTTGCCGCAGGCGGCGGCCAGCAGCACGAGCAGCGCGCACAGGGCGCGGGGCACACGGGTGGTACGGCACATGGGTCGCGGTCCCCCGGTCAGTGCTTGAGGATCTTGGAGAGGAAGTCCCTGGCGCGGTCGCTGCGCGGGTCGGTGAAGAACTCGTCCGGGCTGCGGTCCTCCACGATCCGGCCGTCCGCCATGAAGACGACCCGGTTGGCGGAGGCCCGGGCGAAGCCCATCTCGTGGGTGACGACGACCATGGTCATGCCGTCCCGGGCGAGCTGCCGCATGACCTCCAGCACCTCGTTGATCATCTCGGGGTCGAGGGCGGAGGTGGGCTCGTCGAAGAGCATCGCCTTGGGTTCCATCGCGAGCGCGCGGGCGATGGCGACGCGCTGCTGCTGGCCGCCGGAGAGCTGGGCGGGGTACTTGTCGGCCTGGTCCAGCAGGCCGACCCGGTCCAGGAGTTGGCGGGAGCGCCGGTCGGCCTCCGCCTGTCCCCGCCGGCGGACCTTGACCTGGGCGAGGGAGACGTTCTGCAGGACGGTCTTGTGCGCGAAGAGGTTGAAGGACTGGAAGACCATGCCGACCTCGGCGCGCAGCCGGGCGAGGGCCTTGCCCTCCGCGGGCAGCGGCCGGCCGTCGAGGGTGATGGTGCCGGACTCGATGGTCTCCAGCCGGTTGATCGTCCTGCACAGCGTCGATTTGCCCGAGCCCGACGGGCCGATGACCACGACCACCTCCCCCCTGCCGACCGTCAGGTCGATGTCCCTCAGGACATGCAGCTCCCCGTAGTACTTGTTGACGTTGCGCAGTTCGATCAACGGATCGACGGCCATCCGCAGCCCCACTCGCTCTCGGCTGTGTCGTGGTTGCCGCAACCTATCCAGCCGGCGGTGCGGCCGGGGGACGACACGCACCTTCAGGGCATTAGCCGTATTTACGCCAACGAGCGGTCCGGGGCCGGTCGGCGGGTGGCCGGGGCGGGCTCAGTCCTCGGCGATCTCGGCGTACAGCTGGGACAGCTCGGGGGCCCCGGTCGCGGCCCACTCCTGCCCGGCCGGCACCACCTCCACCGTCCGGCCGGAGGCGAGCCGTACGACGGGCTCGCCGTCGGCGCGGATCCGCCAGGCGGCGCCGGGCACCGTGCGCACCACGACCGTGCCCAGGTACAGCCCGGCGTCATGGCCCAGCCAGAGCACGGTCTCGGGGTCGTCGCGCCAGCGCGGGACCAGCTGGTCGAGGGCCTCCAGGGAGGCCGGGGTGTCGTCGAGGCGGACACCTTCCCGGGCCGCCTGCGAGCGCAGCAGATCGCACTCGGACAGCAGCGCGGCGACCGCCTCGGGATCGGCGGGCGGCGCCGCCTCACCGTTCTTCTTGTGCCGGGGGCCCAGGAACGGAAGACGCATGCCCCCAGCGTGGCATCACACGTCCAGGTCGACCACCACCGGCGCGTGGTCGGAGGCGCCCTTGCCCTTGCGTTCCTCGCGGTCGACGTAGGCGTCCTTGACGGCCTTGGCGAACGGCTCGTTGCCGTACACCAGGTCGATGCGCATGCCGCGGTTCTTCGGGAAGCACAGCTGGCGGTAGTCCCAGTAGGTGAACGGCCGGTCGTACTTCAGCGGGCGCGGCACGATGTCGTCCAGGCCCGCCTCGCGCAGGGCGGCGAGCGCGGCGCGCTCGGCGGGGGTGACGTGGGTGGAGCCCTCGAACGCCGTCACGTCGTAGACGTCCTCGTCGGTCGGCGCCACGTTGTAGTCGCCCAGGACCGCGAACGGGCGGCTGCCCCGCGCGTCGCCGTACACGGCCGTCTTCAGGGCCTCGAACCACTGGAGCTTGTAGGCGTAGTGCGGGTGCTCCACCTCGCGGCCGTTGGGTACGTACACCGACCAGACGCGGACCGGGCCGCAGGTCGCCGAGATGGCGCGCGGCTCGGTCACGCCGTCGTAGCCGGGGTCGCCGGGCAGGCCCTTGACCACGTCCTCGATGCCGACGCGGGAGAGCACCGCCACGCCGTTCCACCGGCCGGTCGCGTGGACCGCCGACTCGTAGCCCAGCTCGCGGAGCTGGTCGAACGGGAACTGCTCCTCGGCGACCTTGGCCTCCTGGAGGCAGAGCACGTCGGTGTCGCTGCTCTCCAGCCAGGCCAGCAGCCGGGGCAGGCGGGCGGTGATCGAGTTCACGTTCCAGGTGGCGATGCGCATGCCTCACAACCTACCCGGAGCCTGTGACAACCGGCTCAGACCTCCGCCGCCGCCCCGGGTGCCAGCCGCTGGTGGTCGGTGCCGCCCAGGCGGCCGAGGTGGCCCTCGTAGATCGGCAGGGCGAGGTCGGTGAGCAGGGCGTCGTGGACGTCGTAGGCGCGCCGCGGGGCGACCTCGCGGACGTAGTCGATCACCTCGGAGATCTTGTTCCAGGGGGCCATCACCGGCACCAGCAGCGTCTCCACGGGGTGGTCGGGGACGGTGAGGGCGTCGCCGGGGTGGAAGACCGCGCCGCCGTCGACGAGGTAGCCGACGTTGGTGACGCGCGGCAGGTCGGGGTGGATCACCGCGTGCAGCTCGCCGTGCACCTGGACGTCGAAGCCGGCGGCGGTGAAGGTGTCGCCGTGGCCGACGGTGTGCACCCGGCCCGGGAACGCGGAGGTGATCCGCTCGGCGACGGACCCGAGCGTCCAGATCTCGGCGGCCGGGTTGTTCTCCATGGCGGCGCGCAGCCGGAACTCGTCGAAGTGGTCCGGGTGCTCGTGTGTGATCAGGATGGCGTCCGCGCCGAGCGCCGCGTCCTGTTCCGAGAACCCGCCCGGGTCGATGACGAGCGTCCGGCCCTCCTTGTCGAGGCGGACGCAGGCGTGGGACTTCTTCGTGAGCTTCATGTCTCCCATCTTCACGCCCGCGCCCGCCGCGCGCGGCCCTACTCGGCGGGTGTGGTCTCCTCCCGGATGACCCGCTGGGCGACCCGGAAGGCGCTGTTCGCGGCCGGTACCCCGCAGTAGACGGCGGTCTGCAGCAGCACCTCGCCGATCTCGGCCGGGGTCAGTCCGCTGCGCAGGGCCGCCCGGGTGTGGGCGGCCAGCTCCTCCAGATGTCCGCCGGCGACCAGCGCGCTCAGCGTGACGCAGCTGCGGGTACGGCGGTCCAGGCCCGGCCGGTCCCAGATCTCGCCCCAGGCGTAGCGGGTGACGAACTCCTGGAAGTCCCCGGAGAACCCGTCGGAGTCCGCCAGCGTCCGGTCCACGTGCGCGTCGCCGAGCACCTCGCGGCGGATCTTCAGCCCGGTCTCGTACCGGTCGGGCGAGCCGTCGGCCCCGGCGGGTACGGCGGCCGGGGCGATCTCGGCGACCGGCGCGGCCTGCGCCGGCACGGCCGGGGCGGGCGCCGGGACGGCGGTCGCGGCGGCGGCCGGCAGGGCGGTCTGGCCGGTGTCGAAGGGCTGCTGCCAGGCGGTGGAGAAGTGGTGGACGAGCAGGTCGGTGACGGCGGCGGGCTGCTCGACCGGCACCAGGTGGGAGGCGCCGGGCACGACCGCGAGCCGGGCGTCGGGAATGCCGGCGACCAGGGTACGGGCCTCGGCCGGGCCGGTGACCTGGTCGTCGGAGCCGACCAGCACCAGCGTCGGCACGCCGACCCGGCCCAGCTCGGGCCGTACGTCGAAGGAGGCCAGGGCCTCGCAGGCGGCGATGTAGCAGCCCGGGTCGGTGGTCCGGACCATCTGCACGGCCCACTCGGTGATCGCGGGCTGTGCGGCGGCGAACCCGCCGGTGAACCAGCGGTCGGGCGCGGTCCGGGCGATCGGGTCGAGCCCGTTGGTACGGACCACCACCCCACGCTGGCGGAACTCGTCCGCCGTGCCGAACCGGGGGGAGGCCGCGACCAGCGCGAGGGAGGCGAGCCGCTCGGGGTGGCGCAGGGCCAGCTCGATGCCGACGGCACCGCCGAGCGCGCAGCCCGCGTAGCCGAAGCGCTGCACGCCGAGCGCGTCCAGCGTGGCCAGCAGCCGGCCGGCGAGCTCCGCGACGGAGCCGGCGGGGTGCGCGGGGGCGCCGCCGTGCCCCGGCAGGTCGAACCGGAAGACCCGCCACTGCTTGGCCAGCTCCGGCACCTGACGATCCCACATGTGCCAGGTGGTCCCCAGCGAGGGACCCAGGATCAGGACGGGGAGGTGCTCTGGCCCGTCAAAGCGGTACTGCAGCGTTTCGATCTTTGCTTCCGTCACGGGTTCACACCTTCATCTGTCACGATCTGTCACACGCTCCCTGCGAGACCTCCCCATGCCTCCGCTGCCGGAAGCAGGTCCGCCACGTCCGGCTTCACGTACCACTTCTTCGTCGTCTTCACGTGCGTGTGCCCGGCCCCCGTGGCGGACAGGTGATCCGGCGCACCGTTGTCGGCGAGATACATCAGGCAAGACGCCTGAGCATCGTACCGACGGTCCCCGCCCAGGCCGGCCTGCCGCCGAACCGTCCCGTCGTCGCCTTCAGCCGGCATCGGTCGCGAGTGCCGTGCGGGCCACCACCACGAGTTCCTTCATCGCCGTGCGGACCTCCGCCAGGAGGTCACCGCCGATGCGGGCGGGCCGCCCCTCGTCGTCCACCAGCCCGGACAAGTCCGCGCCGAGGGCGTCGGCATGGAGTCTGCCGAGTTCCCGGACCACCTCGTTCGCCGCGTCGCTCACCGCCTGCGGTCCTTCCAGATCCACTTCGGCCAGCAGCCGCATGAGAGCCGGGAAACGTTCGTCCAAGGCGAGGCCGAGCGGCCCGAGGGCGGCCTCTCCCGTGTCCTCGTCCACGAGATCCATCACGGCCTGCACGGCTTCACGGCTGCCGGTCAGGAAGTGCCGCCCGCTCCGGGAGACGGCGGGGTTCGCCCGGAGGTCACCCGAGCAGCAGATGCCCGTGGTCGGCGAGCACCGCACGCGCCTCGGGCACGTCCTCGTACGCCCGGAGTCGACGCAGGACCGGTGGACCTCCCGGCAGCCGCACCGGCTCCGAGTGATCAAGGCTCGGAAGGAGCGGCTGCGGGAGCCGAACGCCGGATGAGTCAGCCCCGGCCGGGGTTCCGTCGCGTTACGACCTGCCGCCCTCGCCTCCGCCCCGTGAGACACGCTCGCCACGGCTCGCAGCCATCCGGAACAGCAGAGGCGAGCGAATGTTTCGACGGTCCAAGCGAATCCTGCGAGAGGGATTGACGGGGATCCGCCGCCCCCCGATCATCCATGTGCCGGTAGACCGGCCGACGTTCGAGATGACGAACGTGCATCTTCGCCCCCGCACGGCACCTCCAGGTAACGCCCGCCCGCAACGGCCGAGCCGCAAGGAGTACGCCCCATGGTCCCGTCATGGCCGCATCACCCACTGTCCCGTCGCCGCGCGCTGACGGCCGTCACCGGCCTGGCCGCCGGCGCGGTCCTCCCCCTGGCCGAGGCATCCCCCACCACCGCCCTTCCCCTCGCCGGGGCTGCCCCCGGTGCCGCCGCCACCTACACCAACCCCGTGATCTGGCAGGACTTCGCGGACATCGACGTCATCCGCGTCGGTGACACCTACTACGCCTCGGCCTCGACCATGCACTACTCGCCGGGCGCGCCCGTCCTGCGCTCGTACGACCTGGTGAACTGGGAGATCGCCGGGCACTCGGTGCCCGTCCTCGACTTCGGCGCCAAATACGACCTGAACGGCGGCCGCGGCTACGTCCGGGGCATCTGGGCGTCGTCGCTGGCCTACCGTCCGAGCAACAGGACCTTCTACTGGCTCGGCCAGATCGACTTCGCCAGGACGTACGTCTACACCGCCACCGCCGCCGAAGGGCCGTGGAGCCGGCTCACGACGATCGGCACGCCCTACTACGACGCGGGGCTGCTCGTCGACACCGACGACACCCTGTACGTGGCGTACGGCAACACCACCATCAGCGTGGCCCAGTTGTCGCCCGACGGCCGCACCCAGGTGCGCACGCAGCAGGTGTTCACCACACCGTCGAGCGTCGGCACCCTTGAGGGCTCCCGCTTCTACAAGATCAACGGGCAGTACTACATCTTCCTGACCCGCCCCGCGAACGGTCAGTACATCCTGAAGTCCTCCAGCGGTCCCTTCGGCCCGTACACCATGCGGCAGGTCCTCCTCGACCTGCGCGGGCCGATCCCCGGCGGTGGCGTGCCGCACCAGGGCGGGCTGGTGCAGACGCGCGGCGGCGCCTGGTACTACCTGGCCTTCGTCGACGCCTACCCCGGCGGCCGGATGCCCGCGCTGGCGCCGGTCACCTGGACCCCGGACGGCTGGCCCGTCGTACAACTGGTGAACGGCGCCTGGGGCACCACCTATCCCAGCCCGGCCGTGCCCGCACCTCCCCGCCAGGTCACCCCCATGACCGGCGTCGACACCTTCGACGGCACCACCCTCGCACCGAGATGGGAGTGGAACCACAACCCGGACAACACCAAGTGGTCGGCCGGCGGCGGTCTCACCCTGCGGACCGCGACCGTCACCAACGACCTCTACTGGGCCCGCAACACCCTCACCCACCGCATACAGGGCCCCACTTCCACCGCCACGGTCCAGCTCGACCACTCCGCGATGCGGGACGGCGACCGGGCCGGACTGGCGCTGCTGCGTGACTCCTCCGCGTGGATCGGCCTCAAGCGCGACGGCGGCGTCACCCGGGTGGCGATGGTCGGCGGCCTGACCATGGACGCCAACTGGAACACCACCGGCACCGGCACCGAACTCGCGAGCGCGCCCATCTCCGGAAGCCGGATCTGGCTGCGCGCGAGCGCGGACATCCGCCCCGGCGCGCCACGCCCCGGCACCTTCTCCTACAGCACCGACGGCACGACCTTCACCCGTCTCGGCCCGGACTTCACGCTGGGCAACGACTGGCGGTTCTTCATGGGCTACCGGTTCGCCCTCTTCAACCACGCCACACGAGCACTCGGCGGCGCCGTCCGCGTCACGCGGTTCGAGCTGTCCACGCCCTGACCGGCCCCGGACCGCGGCAGCCCGCCCGTGGCCGCCTGCCCGCGGCCGCGAGGCGGCCCGGACACGCTCGACCGAGCGGCGGATCGCGGCCGTCAGGCGCTCGCGCGGACGACCAGGCGGGTGGGGAGGATCAGCGGGGTGGGGTCCTGCCCGCCCACGAGCGCGACGAGCATGCGCGCCATCTCCCGGCCGAGTGCCGTGATGGGCTGGCGGACGGTGGTGAGGGGCGGATCGGCGACCCGGGCCACGGCGAGGTCGTCGAAGCCGACCACCGCGACCTCGGCGGGAACCGGCCGGCCGGCCTCGCGCAGCGTGCGCAGCGCCCCCACCGCCATGTTGTCGTTGGCGGCGAACACCCCGTCGACGTCGCCGTGTCCGGCCAGCAGCGCGGCCATGGCGGCGGCTCCGCCGGCCTCGGTGAAGTCGGCCTCCACGGGCGGCAGCGGATCGATACCGGCGCCCAGCATGGCGTCCCGGTAGCCGCGGTACCGGGCGCGCCCGGCCTCGGTGTCCAGCCGCCCGCACAGGGTGGCGACGCGTCTGCGGCCACGGGAGAGGAGGTACTCGGTCGCCTCGCGCGCCCCGCCGGCGTTGTCGGCGTCCACGTACCACCGGGGCGTCGAGCCGACGGGGCGGCCGCCGAACACGACGGGCATCTCGGCCTGTTCGGCCAGCGCGGCCAGCGGGTCGTTCTCGCGCAGCGCCATCAGCATGACGCCGTCGGCGCCCTTGCCGCGCAGGAGTTCGGCCACCCGTTCGCGGCCCCGGTCGGACGCGGCCAGGCACAGCATCAGATGCAGGTCGGCCTCCTCCAGGGCGGCCGACGCCCCCACGATCACCTGGGCGAAGAACGGATCCGCGAAGATCGACGGATCCTCTCCGGAGACGACCAGGGCGGCGGCTCCGGTCTGCCGGGTCGCGAGGGCGCGCGCGGTCGGATTGGGTACGTAGCCGAGCTGCCGGACGACCCGCTGGACCGCCTCGCGTTTGGCGCGGCTGACGTGCGGGGCGTTGTTGAGCGCGCGGGAGGCCACGGAGCGGGAGACACCGGCGCGTTCGGCCACCTCGTCGAGCGTCGGCTGGCGACGCGGCGCACCTTCTGCCATCAGCGTGGAGCCTTTCGGTGCGTCGGCCTCCGGCCGTGGACCGGGAGCGCCGAACGGGACTGGAACCGCTTCCAGTTCCCGGACTCTAGAGCCTGCGACGCCTCGCGGGAAGACCCGGGAGCCGCTGTGAACCGCGGGGCGTGCGGCGGCCCTTGACAGCTCCGGCAGCCCGCCACACGATTACCCACCACACCCCGTAGGCCGCACGGCGCTATGGGACCGCTTCCAATGGGAGCGCTCCCATCAGGGCCGTCTTATCACCGCACCTCCTCAGCGCGTCGCCCGCCCGGGACGAGGGCGTGCACGCGTCCCCCCAGGAATCGAGGTACCGTCATGCGCCGCAGGATCCGCGCCCTGGTGGCAGGCCTGTTCGCTCTGCCGCTGGCGTTCGCCGTCGCCCCGTCCGCTCACGCGGCCGACCCCACCACCATGACCAGCGGGTTCTACACGGACCCCGACTCCAGCGCGAAACGGTGGGCCGCCGCCAACCCCGGCGACGGCCGGGCCGCCGCGATCAACTCCTCGATCGCGAACACCCCGATGGCCCGCTGGTTCGGCTCCTGGAGCGGCAGCATCGGCACCGCCACCGGGGCGTACGCGGGCGCCGCGGACGCCCAGGACAAACTGCCCCTGCTGGTCGCCTACAACATCTACAACCGCGACTACTGCGGCGGGCACTCCGCCGGCGGAGCCTCCTCGGCGTCCGCCTACGCGACCTGGATCGCCCAGTTCGCCGGCGGTATCGCCGGCCGCCCGGCCGTCGTACTCCTCGAACCGGACTCCCTCGGGGACTACGGCTGCATGACCCAGGCACAGATCGCCGAGCGCCAGTCCATGCTCACCGGCGCCCTCGCCCAGTTCAGCCGCCAGGCCCCCAACACCTGGGTCTACCTGGACGCCGGGAACCCGGGCTGGGCGAGCGCGGCGACCATGGCCCAGCGCCTCAACGACGCCGGCCTCCGCCAGGCCCACGGCTTCTCGCTCAACATCTCCAACTACTTCACCACGGCCGAGAACACCGCCTACGGCAACGCCGTCAACAGCGAACTGAGCCGCCGCTACGGCTACACCAAGCCGTTCGTCGTGGACACCAGCCGCAACGGCAACGGCTCCAACGGCCAGTGGTGCAACCCCTCGGGCCGCCGCATCGGCACCCCGACCCGGCTGGGCGGAGGCGCCGAAATGCTCCTCTGGATCAAGACTCCGGGTGAGTCGGACGGCAACTGCGGCGTCGGAACCGGCTCCTCCGCCGGGCAGTTCCTCCCCGAGGTCGCCTACAAGATGATCTACGGCTACTGAGCCGCCCCGCCCCCGAGCCCCTGGCCGCACGGCCAGGGGCGCCCTTCGCCCGCTCCCCCACCCCTCGACCAGGAGCAGTCATGACAGCACGCAGCCTGAGACGCGGCATGGCCGCCGCCGTCGCCGCCCTCGCCGCCTGCGCGGCGCTCACCGCCACGCGGGCGGAGGCCGCACCGGCGCGGGACGAGGCCACCTTGGCCACGAGGTTCTACGTGGACCCGCACAGCAAGGCCGCCGAGCAGGCCCTCGTGGACCTGCGGAGCGGCGACCTGGAGAACGCCGCGAACATGGCCAGGCTCGCCAGCTGGCCACAGGCCACCTGGTTCACCGGGGGCACGCCCGAGGAGGTGCGGGGCAAGGTGAACAAGCTGGTCCGCCGGGCCGGGGCCGTGCACCGGACGCCCGTACTCGTCGCGTACAACGTCCCGGGCCGGGACTGCTCCCAGTACTCCGGTGGCGGAGCCGCCTCCTCCGCCGCCTACCGGCAGTGGATCGACGCCTTCGCCGCCGGCATCGGCGACAGCGGTGCGGTGGTCGTGGTGGAACCGGACGGTCTGGCCCTGCTGCCCAAGGACTGCGGGCCCACCACCGACCCGAGCGGTGACCTCACGGCCATGCGCGTCGCCGACCTCGCCTACGCCGTCAAGACCCTCAAGGCCAAACCGCGCACCGCCGTCTACCTGGACGCCGGCAACGTCCAGTGGCGGGCCGTCGGCGACATCGCCCAGCGGCTGCTGGACGCCGGGGTCCGCCAGGGCGACGGCTTCTCGCTGAACGTGTCCAACATGCACCCCACCGACCACAACGCCCGGTACGGCGGCTGGGTGGCCAAGTGCATGTGGTTCGCCACCGAGGGTCCCGAATGGGCTCGTGGCCACGCGGACTGGTGCGCCGGCCAGTATTACTCGTCCGCCGCCCCGAACGACGGCACCCCCGGCAACAGCGTCTCGTCGGCCGACCCCGCCACCTGGCGGTGGACCGACGCCTGGTTCGACCAGAACGTGGGTACGCCGTCGGCCGGTGAACTGAGCCACTTCGTCATCGACACCAGCCGCAACGGTCTCGGTGCCTGGACGCCGGAGCCGGGAAAGTACAGCGGCGACCCGGAGCCCTGGTGCAACGCGCCCGGCCGCGGCCTCGGCCCGCGTCCCACCGCCGACACCGGTGTCCCGCTCGTCGACGCCTACCTGTGGATCAAGATCCCCGGGGAGTCCGACGGCAGCTGCACACGCGGCACCGGCGGCACGATCGACCCCGAGTACGGCATCGTCGACCCGCCCGCCGGCACCTGGTGGCCCGACCAGGCGCACACCCTGGCCCGCAACGCGGCCCCACGCCTGACATTCAACCGCTGAGCAGGGCCCGGCCGGAGGGAGGCGGGGCCCTCCGGCCCGGTCGAGACGTGACTCATCGATGGCGTCTTTGCTCCGCTCTGACTGCCGTGTCGAACGGTCGTGCAGTCATACCGCGAGAATGCTCTTTTGTGCAGAACAACGACGAGGACAGAGAGTCAGTGGGCGAGACGAAGTTGTCCGCCGAGGAGGCTGAGGAGTTCTCCAGGCTGGTGAGTGACCTGACAGGACTGATGGTCTCGGTGAAGGTCGAGGCGGAAGCCCCTGTGCCGGGGGCAGCCGTCCGGCTCGCTGAGCGAATCCGCGCATACCTGGGCCAAACAGACTGTCGTATCCAGGACGAAAACGACGGTACAGACGCGGCGCTGGGGCCGATCAGCGGGAACACCGACGACCCCGGACCCGTGTTGAGAGCTGCGATGACCGCTCTTGGCGGCAGTTGGGAGGACGTCACCATCACGACGAACACCATGGGGCCCGTGCACTACGTCACCGGCACCGCCGGGCACAGCCCGGATCAGGCTGGTGCCACACGGATACATCTATGGGCGGCTAACGCATGGGCACTCGTCCGCTACGCCGAAGAACACTCTTGAGCCCGTGCGCCCTGCCATGACAGGCAACACTGGCCAGTGGCCGGGCCGGTCCGACTTCGATGGCAGACAGTCCACGTCCGCTGTCACAGGACGGCCTCAGGCGAAACCCGACGGCCGGGAACCGTGACACCCGACTCGGGGGCGAATTCCGGCGGCCGAGGGCCATGACACCCGCCCCGAGGGCGAAATCCGGCGGCCGTGGCACCCGGCTCAAGGGTGGATCCCGGTCCTCACTCCCGCGATCCGTCCGGCCGGGTCGAAGGTGACCTCGGCCGCCCCGCCGCCGGGCAGTTCGGCGACGATCCGGTCGCCTTCCGCGCGGTGCGGGACGCCGTGGTGGTCGAAGTACCCGCTGACGACGTGCCGGGCCGAATGGCCGATCAGCCGTGCGCCGGTGAGCAGCGTCCGCGGCAAGGCGACCGCGTCCAGGCCGGCACGCGGCACCCGGGGGTCGTCGGGCAGGAAGTACACCTGAGTGGCCGGCCCCGCCGGGGCACCGATGTATCCGGGTGCCCCGGCCACCCCCATGCCGGTGAAGGCGAGTGTCTCGGCGGCCCGGCGCGGATCCGGGAAACCGGACAGGTCCAGGACCTCTTCGGTCAGTTCGGCGATACCGTGCGCCCGCCCGTACCGCTCGACGCCGGCGGCCGAGGAGACCACCGCCGTGCCCCGCAGCCCCGGGTTCGCCCAGCCCCACATCCAGGACTGCTCCGAGGTGTCGTACGTCCCCAGCACACCCACGCGCAGTTCCAGGTCTCCCTGCCGGTAGAGGCATGCCTCCAGGTCGGCGGTCCAAGGCCCCTCGGGCAGAAACGCGGTCAGGGTCTCCAATTGGACGGCGCCCCATGCGGCATGCCGCTCGGCCTCCCGGAGGAAGGCATCGCTGAATTCACTCGCCATGGCCACACTCTATGAGCCGGCGATCATGCGAGCACACCTGGAGGACCGGCCCGGCGGTGCTGTTCACTTGGGTGTCCGTGCCCGCGGGCGCGGCTCCGGGACGGCGGTCTGCCCGGGAGGGGACTTGACCAGCCACAGGCCGGTGAAGACCGCGGTGACCCAGGTGGCGACGCCGGCGGTGATGAAGGCGCTGTCGAGGCCGGCCTCGAAGGACGCGCCCCTGGACTGACGTCCGAGCACGATGGCGCCGAGCACGGCCACGCCGAGCACCGCGCCGATCTGCCGGGCCGTGCTGCTGATGCCCGAGGCGAGACCGCCCTCCCGCGGGCCGACGCCCTGGATGGCGGCACCGGTCAGCGGGGACATGGCCAGGGCGAAGCCGGCACCACTGACCGCCAGGCGCCACCAGGTGTTCCCGTAGGGGGTGTCCGCGTGCACGAAGCCCAGTGCCAGCAGCCCCGCGCCCGCCACCACCAGGCCGGTGGTGACCACGGCCCGGAAGCCGTACCTCGCGGCCAGCCGGCCGGCGAACGGGCTGACCAGCGCCATGCCGAGCGAGATGGGCAGGGTCTTCAGACCGGAGCCGAGAATCGAGCCGCCCTGCACGACGACGAAGAACTGGGAGAAGAAGAACACCGACCCCATGAGCGAGAAACCGACCATGAGCATGGCCGCGTTGGACACCGTGAACAACCGGTTCCGGAACAGCCGCAGCGGCATCATGGGCGCGTTCCTGTGCCCCTCCACGGCGATGAACGCGGCGGTGACCACCAGTGCGGCGGCGAAGCAGGCGAGGATGACCGGCGAGGTCCAGCCCTCGGCCCCGCCCTCGATCAGCCCGTAGGTCAGCGCGCCGACACCCAGGATGGACAGGACGGTGCCCGGGACGTCGATGGCCGGCGCGTCCGGATTGCGGGACTCGGTCAGGGTGGGCAGCGCGGCCAGCAGCAGGGCCGCCCCGATGGGCAGGTTGACCAGGAAGATGGCGCGCCAGTCGAACGCCTCCACAAGGAGGCCGCCGGCCAGCGGCCCCGCGGCCAGGCCGATGCCGCTGATACCGGCCCACAGGCCTATCGCCTTGACCCGTTCCCGCGGCGCGGGGTAGGCGTCGGCCAGCAGGGCCAGCGAGCCGGGGCTCATCGCCGCGGCCCCGATACCCTGGAGCACCCGGCCGAGCACCAGCCAGCCCAGCGAGGGGGCGACGGCGCACACCAGTGAGGCGAGGGTGAAGACCACCGTGCCGGACAGGTACACCCGCTTGCGGCCGAAGCGGTCGGCGAAGACGCCGCCGGTCAGCAGCAGCATGGCGACCAGCAGGACGTACGCGTCCACGATCCATTGCAGCCCGGACAATCCGGTGTGCAGGCGCTGCCCCATGTCGGGGAGGGCCACCCCCACGATGGTGCTGTCGAGCAGCACCATGAACTGTCCGACGCAGCTCATGGCGAGTACGACCGCTCGGTTCGGCCGGGCTGCTACGGGCACAAGGCGACCTCTTCCACCGCTGCTCGGCTCCCGCGTCACGTCAGGGCACCGTGCGGTGAGTCCTCGGCACACAGCCGCAGGATCACGTCCAGCAACTCCGGGAAACGCTCCCGCAGTTCGTCGGTGCGCAGCCAGATGCGCCGGTACCGGCCGTCCACGGCCATCCTGACCACTCCGGCTTCGCGCAGGATCCGCCAGTGACTGGTCAGCGTTGATTTCGGCACTCCCAGATCCTCGACGGCACAGGTCCGCCCGGGATCGGCGTAGGTCCGCCGCACCAGCTCCAAGCGCACCGGATCACCGAGCGCGTACAACACGGAGGCCAGCGTCAGCGACTCAAGCGCAGGTTCGGGTAGCGGTCGCATGTCCGGGACCCTAGCAGAGTACGACTGTTCGGGATAGCCGAACTGACACTGCTCCATTACAAACCGGGGGTTCGGTTTACAAGACGAGATTCGCCGTTGGACAATCAAGTCCCCGTTACCGAGTGATCACTGAACGGAGTTACGGTGGATATGCTGCGAAACGAGTCCGCCGCATGAGGCAAGTAAGGGCCGAAGAGACCCGCAACGCCCTGCTTCTGGCCGCCGCCCAGATATTCGACCGCGACGGCTACGAGGGCACGACGCTGGCGACGATCAGCGACCGCGCCGCGGTGAGCAAGGGCGCGCTCTCGTTCCACTTCAGCAGCAAGTCGGCGCTCGCGGACGCCGTGCAGTATCTGTCGTGCGAACGCTCCCGCACCGAGCTGAGGGCCCTGGACGATCCCCGGGTCCCGGCCCTGCGGACGCTGGGCGACATGGTGCGCGGGCTGGCGGGCCGGCTGGCGACCGACCCGCTGACCCGGGCCGGCCTCAGGCTGGCCCGGGAGCGCGGACCGTCCTCGGGGCCGGCCATGGACTGCCGGCTCGCCTGGCGCGCGGTCCTCCGGCAGGCGGTGCTGCGCGCGCGGGAGGAGGAGAGCCTGCGGCCCGGCGCCGGTGTGGAGTCCGTCGTGGACCTGGTGCTCGCCCTCGCGCTCCATCAGGAGGCGGTCCCCGCGGACCGCGACCCGGAGGCCTGGCTGACCGACGCCTGGGAACTGCTGCTCCCCGCGCTCGCCGCACCGGCCTTCGCCGACCCGCTCACACCGACATCCGGCTGACGGGGGGGTGTTGGTTCCGGCCCGGGGGTGAAACGACAGCCGGTCGTCATCGGGTGGCCGGCCACGTCGACGGCGACCGGCGGCGAGCCGGTTCATCCACCGGCCCGCGTCCGAACGGGAGCCGGCCGGTGCACACCGGGCCGGTACGCACCCGTCCCGGGTCCCGGCGTCTCCCGTCCACCGGCCGCGCTCACCGGCCCCACGCCCATGGGCCCGCGCTCATCGGTTCCGCACTCATCGGTTCCGCACTCATCGGTCTCCCGCCGCCTGGACACCCGTCGGGGTACGACCGGGGCCCACGCGGTGCCGGAGCCGATGCCTCATCGGTGCCGGATCCCATGCCCAGTCGATGCGGGGAGCCGGTGCGGGAATCGGTGCGCAACCGGTGCCAGTGCCGGTGCCCGACTTGTGCGGGAGCCGGTCCTGCGGAGGTCAGCTCGCCGGTTCCGCCACCAGCGCCGCGGCGTCCGCCGCGCGCATCTCGGCGAGCACCCGGGTCCCTCGGTCGGGCCCGAAGTCGAGCTGCGCGAAGATCGCGGGCATCGCGACGCTGGGCAGCGTGTAGGCGAAGATCGAGGAGATGCGCTCTTCCAGGTCCTCCCACTCGGACGTCACCTCCGAGACTATCTGGGCGCCGACCCAGGAGCTGACCAGGAAGCGGCCCAGTTCCTCGGGCACCACGTGCGGGTAGACCTCGCCGTGCTCCTTGGCCGCGAACACCATGGAGGCGAACCGAAGCGCCCACGCCTTCCAGGGGCCGCCGTCGGTCAGTTCCTGCAACTGCGGCTCCATCGCCAGCTTGGCGCCGGCCCGCAGCATGATCTCCTGCGGCAGCCGACAGGCCAGGGCCATGGCCTCGTCGACGAGTTCCTGGAGCTTGTAGGTGCGCGGCGGATACCCCTGTTCCGTCACCTGCTGGGCGAAGATGCCCTGTACCAACTGCTCCTTGGAAGCGAAGTGGAAGTACAGGGCCCCTCGCGTGACCTGGGCCTTGTCGAGAATCTGCGCGATGCTGGCACCGTGGTAGCCGTGCTGCGCGAAGACCTCCGCCGCTGCGTTCAGGATGGCGCCACGGGTTCGGATCGCGCGCAACTGCTGTGCCATGTGTTCGTCCTCTCGTCCGCGCCACGCCACCCCCTCCGAGCTGACGCGGATGCCTGATCCCGGCCCGCGAAGTGCACGCCGGGAGACAAAAGAAACCAGATGATTGGTACTTTACCAATCTGCCGAGCCGGGCCGTCGCGGCGTGAGAGCCGGAACTCACCAGGCTCCGGCACCGCCGTCCACCGCCATGGTGGCACCGGTGACAAAGCTGGCCTGGTCGCTGCAGAGCCACACCGCGACCCGGGCCACCTCCTCCGGATCGGCCACCCTCCCCTGCGGATTGCGGCGGCGCATGCGTTCCTCGGCCGCCGGGTCGCGGGCGAAGACACCCTCGGACATCTCCGTCCGGGTCAGTCCGGTGGCGAGCGCGTTCACCCGGATGCCGTGCTCCGCGTACTGCGCCGCGGCCGACTTGGTCAGGCCGAGCACGGCGTGCTTGGCGGCCACATAGGGCGCCCCCTGCGAGGTCGCGCGGACCCCGGCGATGCTGCTGTTGTTGACGATCGCGCCGCCCGTCCCGTTCGCGAGCATGGCCCTGATCTCGTGTTTCATACAGAGCCAGACGCCGCGGACGTTCACGTCGAGCACCGTGTCGTAGTCGGCGTCGTCCGTCTCGTGCAGCAGGGCCGGTTCGGTCGTCGTACCGGCGTTGTTGAACGCGGCGTCGAGCCTGCCGTACCGGTCGACGGCGAGCCGTACCGCCCGCTCCACGTCCTCGGCACTGGTCACGTCACCGCCGGCGCAGGCGACTTCGGCGCCCTTGTCCCGCAACTCGGCCGCCAGCTCGTCCAGTCGGGACAGCCGGCGGGCCATCAGAACCAGCGCGGCGCCGTTGCGCGCGCCCACCCGGGCCGCCGCCGCGCCGATGCCGCTGCTCGCCCCGGTGACCAACAGGACCTTGCCGGCCAGCAGTCCGCCTTCCGGTGTCACGCCACCGCCTTTCCGGGCGCGCCGGCCCAGAGCGCGCCGGCCTGCGCCTCGGCGTCGATCGTACGCAGCAGCGCGTCGTCGATCTCGTCCAGGGAGCCGACGACATGGCGCGCTCCGGCCTCCACCATGAGCTGCCGCTGGTAGCCGTGCTCGAAGTCGCTGGGGTGGCCGATGAACGGGGCACCCAGTTCGCGGGCCGCCTCGGCGACGCGGGCCACGTCGTCCACGAACAGCACCTCGTCGCAGGCGAGCCCGGCGATGTCGACGGCGATCTCGTACAGGCCGGGACGGATGTCGTTGGTGCACACGTACCGGGGTGCGTCGAACAGGTCGGCCAGGTCTCCCAGGTAGCGCTCGAAGTGCGAGGCGTCGAGACCGCCGTAGCAGACGGTCCGCAGCCCCAGGGCGCGGAGTCTGCGCAGCAGTTCCACCGCGCCGTCGAGGACGTGGACCGGGTGGTCGGCGAGGTAGCGCTCGCGCTCCTCGAAGTAGACGGCGATCGTCTCCATCGGGGAGGTCTGCATACCGCACACATCCGCGAGGATCCGGCCCGCGACCGCCTGCGGCTGGGAGAAGATCCGGCGCTCCAGGTCGGCGGAGTAGGTGCCGCCCCGGCTCGTGACGAAGTGGTGGATGACGGGGCTGAACGTGTCGTTCAGCAGGACTCCGTCGATGTTGAGCGCGGCCATGCGGAGCTTGCCGAGCTGCTCGGTCATGGATTCATCTCCCTCCCGCGATCCGCCGACGCTTCGTGCGGACAGCGAATCGAGTAAACCTGACGACCGGTTCAGATCCTCACACGGGTGCCGCCGATAGTCCATGGATCATGTTCCGGCGTCTCGGCTCCCGGGATGTGCTGTCCACGGACGGTGGCCTGGACGTCACACCGGGAGGGGGCTCGCCACAGGCCGCTAGTACGCTGGTCGGACATGGTTCCGGGCGTCCGCACGGGCGCGCGGAGCAGACCGGACGGCCGTGCGTGGACGTCCGGCGTCGGCAGCAATTGCCAAGGGGGGTATGCAGAGTTGACGTCGGAGGCAGCACGTGCGCGGGCGCGGTCCCGCCCGCGCCCGACAGGCACGGCAGCGCGTTGCCCGTCGCGCTCTCACCCGCCCCGCCGCGCCCGGCGGCCACTGGCCGGGAAGGACGGCGAAGGCTGGAAAAAAAACCGGTCAGTACGTACAGTGGCGGCCGTCGCACACCGCTCGGCTCGATCCGCACTCCGCCCAAGCCCGTCCAGGCTTGGCCTGCGTACCGGCAGCACTCCGTTCTCGACTGCCCAGGGGGAGAGGCAATGACTACGTTTGCGCCCATCGACAGCATGATCACGGACTTCCAGGCGGCCCTGCCCACCACCACACCCGTCGGACCGGCCACATTGACGACAACCGTCCCCAAGGAGTACGTCCACCGCTCGGCGGTCACCGAAGTCTTCCTCACCGGCTGGCGGCAGACGGACGCGGACACCTGCACGGTCACGGCCCAGTGGCCGCGGGCCCACACCTTCTACGGGCCCGCCGACGGCTTCCACGACCCGCTGCTGTTCAGCGAGACACTGCGGCAGACGGTGCCGCTGCTGTCCCACGCGGTCTTCGGCGCGCCCATGGACCACAAGCAGATATGGCGTGATCTCCACGTCTGCCTGGACCCGGCCGCGCTGCGCGCCGGGCTCACCCCGGCCGACGTGGAACTGCGCATCCGCTGCTCGGACGTCGAGCGGCGGGCCGGTGTGCTGCGCGGGATGCGGATGGAGGTGACCGCCACCCGCGACGGGCAGTACCTCGGTACGGCGGAGACCTCGTTCAGTTCGCACAGCAGGGCGCTGTACCGGCGGCTGCGCGGGGCCTACGCGGACGCCGAGCGGGCCATGGCGGCGGCCGTCGAACTGCCGCTGCCGCTCCAGCCCGGGCTGGTCGGCCGGGACCGCCCGCACGACGTGGTGCTCTCGCCCCGCGGCGCGGACGGCCGCTGGCAGCTGCGGGTGAACACCCTGCACCCGATCATCTTCGACCACCCGAACGACCATGCTCCCGGCATGCTGCTCCTGGAGGCGGCCCGCCAGGCGGCCCAGCACCACCTCGGCCCGGCGCCGCTCCTCGCCACGGGCCTGGACGCGGCCTTCCACCGGTACGCGGAGCTGGACGCCCCGGCCTGGGTCGCGGCCGGGACGGCCGCCGACGGCCGCGTCCGCGTGACCGTCGAACAGCACGACGCGCTCGTCTTCGAGTGCACGGTGACGACCCACCCGGCCACGGCCTGACACCGGGAGTGTCCGCCTGGTCGTGGGCGGGGGCGAGGTCAGGGGGCGCTCGGCGGCCGGGGACGGGAACAGCTCGGCGGACCGAGAGGGAGCGGCGGGGTCCGGTGGGCCGGGGGTAGGAACGTAGGAGCGGACCGGTGCCCGGGGGCGCGGGCCCTCGCCTGGTCGTCGGGTGTCCGGCGGGCGCAAGGCCCCCCGGCGGACCGGGGGGCGGGGTCAGAGGTCGTCGGGTAGGGCGAGGCCGGTCAGGGCGCCCACCGGGTCGGAGTCCGGGGTGCCGCGGGGCCACCAGTCCTCCTTGCCGGGCTCCGACTCGTAGGCGTACCACAGTCCGTCGCGGCCCAGCCGCAACTGGACGTGGCCGCGCGGATGGGTGAGGCGGTTGCGCCAGGGGCGGAAGGCCGGCAGGTCGGCGGCGAGCAGCAGCGGGCGGGCCCGGTCGAAACGGCCGGCCGGCGGATCCCACGGCTCCTCCAGGACGGCCAGCCCCGCCTCCCCGCCCTGCCGCCAGGCAGCGACGGCGCGCGCGAGATCGGCCGGGGTACGGCCGGTGGCGTCGGCGAGCGCGGCGTACAGCGTGCGGGTGGCCGCGGTCAGTCCGGAGCCGGGGCGGGCCGCGGCGAGGCGCACCGCGTCCTGCCACAGGGACAGTTCACCGACCGGATCGTGCCCGGTGGTGAGCAGCGCGTGGGCGCGGGCGGCGGCGTCGGTCGCCAGCTGGTCCAGCGCGAGGGGGTCCGGGCCGCCGGGCGCCGAGGGGTACACAGGGGGCTGCTCGGGGTGCGGCGGCACGGGCGACGGGCTGGGCAGCGGCGGGAGACGGCGGGGCGCCAGGACGTCGGCGGCCCGGACACCCGGCAGGGTCCGCGGCTGCCGTTCGCGCGCGGCGCGGGCCGCGCGGGCGGCGCTGCGCCGGGACAGCGCGTCGAGCAGTTCCCTCTCGCCCCGGCCGCGCAGCAGGAGGAGGACGAAGGGATCGGCGTCGAGCAGACGGGCCGTCTGGTAGCACAGGGCGGCGGCGTGCTTGCAGGGGTGGCCGGAATCGGGGCAGCTACAGCGCGGGACGAGGTCACCGGGGCCGGGCAGCAGCGGCACACCGCAGTCGGCCAGCGACTGGGGCAGCTCCTTGTCGAGCAGGGCCGCGATGTGTCCCGGCCGGTCGGCCGCGGCGTCCAGGAACCGCTCCCAGTCCGTGTCCTCCAGGGTCCGCACCCGCACCTGCACCCGGTACGGCCGGGGCCGGCTGCCCCGTACGTACGCCAGCACCAGTCCGGGGGTGACCGTGATGGCGTCCACCTGCCCCTGGTCGGCGTAACCCCGGCCGCGCGCCAGCCGCTTGGCGTCCAGCGCGCCCCGCTCCAGGGCACCGACCCAGGCGTTGCCCCACCAGGTGCCGGCGAACGGCTCCCCAACGCCTCCGGCCTCCCGGGCGGGGAACGCCGGGAAGGTACGACGGAGTTCACCGTCGCGGTGGGGGGTGCCCATGGTCCCGGCGCCGAAGTACGACCGCGCCGCCGCGCCGGTCTCCGACGGCCGGCCGTTCTCCGGCTGCCGGCTGGTCTCCGGCTGCCGGCTGGTCTCCGACGCGCGGTCCGTCTGCGCCGGCTCCGGCGTCACCGGGGTCGGTTCGACGGGCGGGGTGGCGGCGGGAGCGGTGTCCTCCGGGTCGCCGTCGGCGGTGTCGGTCCCCGCGGGCATCCGGAAGGCGGTCGCCAGGTAATGCCGCATGTCCTGTACGGCCTTGGCGCGGGCGGCCCCCGCCTCCTGCCCGGACCGGGACGAGGTACGCGACGCGGCGGAACGGGCCGACTCCGGCACCCGCCGCGCGCGCCGCGCCCCGGCGGCCCCCGTGGCCTCCGCGCGCGCCGCTTCCCGCCGCGCCGCCCGCAGCGCCTCCCGGGCGACATCACCGGGGCGCCGGCCGGCGGTACCTCCGGTACGCGCACCGGCACGGGCATCGTCCGGACCGGCTCCCCGCGCCGGGGCGCCACCCTCCGGCGCGTCCGTACGCACGGAACCAGCGCTCCCCGGCCCGGCTTCCACCGGACCCGGCACCACGCGCTCCCCCTCGCCCGGACCCGGCTCCGCGCGCTCTTTCCCGGCCGTACCCGGCGCACCTTCCCCGAGGGCCGGACCCGACGCCGTACCCGCCGCCCCCTCGACCGCCTCCAGCGCCGTACCCGTCCCCTCGGCCGCCCGCTCCCCCTCGGCCGGAACGGGCGTCGTGTCCGACCGCTCGGTGAGCGCCCGCTGCCGGGCCTGGCGCAGGGCGCGGCGGGCCGCGTCGGCGGGGTGGGGGTGGCCGGGGGGCGTCATGGCGTCCTCCGCAGGGAGACGAGGTCGGACAGTTCGCGGTCCGTCAGCTCGGTCAGGGCCGCCTCGCCGGAGCCGAGGATGGCGTCGGCGAGGGCGCGCTTGGCGGCGAGCATCTCGGCGATGCGGTCCTCCACCGTGCCCTCGGTGACCAGGCGGTGGACCTGGACGGGCTGGGTCTGGCCGATGCGGTAGGCGCGGTCGGTGGCCTGTTCCTCGACCGCAGGGTTCCACCAGCGGTCGAAGTGGACGACATGGCCCGCGCGGGTGAGGTTCAGGCCGGTGCCGGCGGCCTTCAGGGACAGCACGAGCACCGGGGTCTCCCCGCTCTGGAAGCGGTCGACCATGCGCTCGCGCTCCGGCACCGGTGTGCCGCCGTGCAGCAGGTCGACCGGGATCGCGCGGGCGGAGAGATGGGCGGTGAGCAGCCGGGCCATGCCGACGTACTGGGTGAAGACGAGCGCCGAGCCGTCCTCGGCGAGCAGGGTGTCCAGCAGCTCGTCGAGCAGGGCGAGTTTGCCGGAGCGGGCGGCCAGGCGCTCGGGGTCCGGCCGCTCCTTCAGATACAGCGCCGGGTGGTCGCAGATCTGCTTCAGCGCGCCCAGCAGTTTCAGCACCAGGCCCCGCCGTGCCATGCCCTCGGCCGTCTCGATGGCCAGCATCGACTCGCGCACCACCGCCTCGTACAGCGCGGCCTGTTCCCGGGTGAGCGGCACCGGGTGGTCCGTCTCGGTCTTCGGCGGGAGCTCCGGCACGATGCCCGGGTCCGACTTCTTGCGGCGCAGGAGGAAGGGCCGCACCAGCCGGGACAGCCGCTCGGCCGCCTCCGTGTCCTCGCCGCTCTCCACCGCGCGGGCGTGCCGGGCGCGGAAGGACTTCAGCGGGCCGAGCAGTCCGGGGGTGGTCCAGTCGAGCAGGGCCCACAGTTCGGAGAGGTTGTTCTCCACGGGGGTGCCGGTGAGCGCCACGCGCGCGGGGGCCGGGATGGCGCGCAGCGCCTTGGCCGTGGCCGAGTACGGGTTCTTCACGTGCTGCGCCTCGTCGGCGACGACCATGCCCCAGGGCCGTTCGGCGAGGTGGGCGGCGGCGGAGCGCATCGTGCCGTAGGTGGTGAGGACGAAGCCTCCGTCGACGCCGTCCAGGGTGCGGTCCTGGCCGTGGAAGCGGCGGACCGGGACGCCGGGCGCGAACCGGGTGATCTCCCGCTGCCAGTTGCCGAGGAGGGAGGCCGGGCAGACGACGAGGGTCGGTTCGGTGCGGGCCCGTTTCAGGTGCAGGGCGATGAGGGTGACGGTCTTGCCGAGGCCCATGTCGTCGGCGAGGCAGCCGCCGAGGCCGAGGGAGGTCATCAGGTCGAGCCAGGCCAGCCCGCGCAGCTGGTAGTCGCGCAGGGTGGCACGCAGGCCGGGGGGTGCGGTGGCGGGGCGCAGGCCGGCGGTGAGCCGGTCGCGGAGGGCGGCCAGCGCGCCGACGGGGACGGCCTCGACGGTCTCGCCGTCCACCTCGGCGGTGCCGGTGAGGGCGACGGACAGCGCGTCGACCGGGTCGAGCAGGCCGAGTTCCCGTTTGCGGGCCTTGCGGACCAGCGCGGGGTCGACCAGCACCCAGCGGTCCCGGAGCCGTACGACCGGGCGGTGGGCCTCGGCGAGGGCGTCCATCTCGGCCTCGTCGAGCGGTTCGCCGCCGAGTGCCAGCTGCCAGCGGAAGCCGAGCAGCTCGCCGCTGTCGAAGAAGCCGGTGCCGTCGGTGGCGGAGCCGGGGGCGGGGCGGATCACGGCGGTGGCGGTCAGGTCGCGGGCGAGGTCCCGGGGCCAGTGCACGGCGACTCCGGCGGCGGCCAGCCGGCTCGCCGCGACACCGAGCAGGTCGTTCAGCTCCTCCTCGGACAGGGCGAGGACGTCGGGCACGTCCTGCTCGGCGAGGCGGTCCAGCGGCGGCCAGACCCGGGCGGCGCGCCGGACGGCGAGGGCGGCGTCCACGCGCGCGCGGGGCCCGAACGCCGGGTCGGCCTCTCCCGCCCACAGGGCCGCCGCGTCGGCCACCAGGGTGGGGTCGGCGAGGCTGTGGACCTGTACGACGGCGGCTCCGGCGGCGCGGGCACCCTCGCTGGTGCCGCCGTCGAAGACGTCGTACGCCGACAGGTCGAGGCGCAGCGAGAGGCGGACGCCCGCGTCCATCCCGGCGGCGACCTCGGCCGCCCACTCCTGTGCGGCGGGCAGGCTCTGGGGGGCCTGGGCGGCGAAGGGCCGGCCGGAGGCGTGGGGGGCGGCGGGGGTGCGCGGCAGGGTGTCGGCGACCGCGTCGAGGAAGGAGCGGACGAGGGCCTCGGGCTCGGGCAGCCGCAGCGCGCCGGGGCCGGGGAGGGGGACGGCGTGGCCCTCGGGGGGCAGGGCGGCGGCGATGGCGCGCAGGTGGGCGAGGTCGTCGGGCTGCAGCGGGCCGGCCCGCCAGGCGTCGTGGCCGGCCGGGGTCAGGCCGGGCAGCAGCCGGCCGCGGGCGACGAGCCGCAGCGCGTGCAGGGCGGCGGCGCCCCAGCAGGCGGTGGCCGGGTGGGCGGCCGGGTCGCGCCGGGCGCGCACCAGCAGCGGCAGGGCCCCGGCGAGCGGCAGGGTCAGCGCGGGCACCCGGTGGCGGCGCGCTCCGGCGCCGTGGCGGCGGACGACCGTCAGCTTCTCGGCCGTGCCCCCGGGTGCCGGGGGCAGCGGGTCGCCCGCGGGGTCCCAGAAGGCGAGGCGGCCGTCGCGGGGCAGGGGTGCGGGCAGATAGACGCACGCGAGGCGCACCCAGGCCGGGTGCCCGGCGTGGGTCTCCGGGGAACCCTCCGTGTACGCGGCCACCGCGGCCGTTCCGCTCGTCATCCGTCCCGCCACCTCCCGCCCGGGCGTCGCACCAGTCGTCCTCGACTCTACGGGCGGGGTCTGACAATCGGCTCCGGGGCCCGGTCCGGGCCCCTGGTCAGGGGACCGTGCGGGAGACGACGAACACCATCGGGCGCCGGGGGTCGGACAGGTTGACGACCACGTCCTGGGTGGGCGCGGGGTTCTTCTGCTCGTGGGTCAGCCCCCACCAGGGGCCGGGGCCGCCGAAGGTCCAGCCGCTGACCTCGCGGTCGCGCTCGCCGATCGTGAGCTCGTCCTTCCGCAGCTGTTCCCGGCGTACGCCCATGGCCTCCAGGAAGCTGTCGAGGCCGGCGGGGTTGGTGCGGAACTGGACGTAGAGGCGGCTGGTCTTCCAGTTGTTCGTCTCGTAGTAGGCGATGTCGTCGGCGGGGTGCGGGACGGCCACCTGGTAGAGGCGGCGCTGCACCTTGGACGGCCAGCCCGCGGTCAGGCCGGTCGCGGAGTACTTGGCCTCCTTGTCCTTGCCGCTGTCGCGGCTCTGGTTGGCGGAGATCACCAGATAGCCGGCCGGTACGCCGATGAGCAGGACGATGATCAGCAGGGTGAGGGCCCGGCGCCGGGCCTTGTGCCGGGGGTCCTCGGCGGGCCGGTCCGGCCGTGGTGGCGGACCGGCCTGGTGCGGCAGCGAGGGCATCATGCGGTGTCCCGGTCCCGGCGGGCCTGGGCGTAGCGCTCGTAACGCTCGTAGCGCTCCACGCGGCGCCGCTTGGCCCGGCGGAACCGGCGGGCCACCAGCCGGGCCAGGTCGGCGGCGCCCACCATGCCGGCCTCGGGACCGAGCTGGGCGCGGGTGATGCGGGCCTCGGGGCGGTAGCCGCGCCCGGTGAGGTGGCGCTTGAAGGCGTCCCGGGCCGGGCCGATGAGCAGGTCGTCGGCGGCCGAGACGCCACCGCCGATGACGAAGCAGGACGGGTCGAGGGCCGCCGCCAGGTTGGCGATGCCGACGCCGAGCCACTGGCCGATGTCCTGGAGCAGTTCCACGCACATCGCGTCGCCCTCGCGGGCCAGCTCGGTGATCATCGGGCCGGTGATGTCGTCGATGTTGCCCTTGACGTGCTCGATGATGCCGTAGGCCACCGGGGAGTCGGCGGCGGCCAGCTCCTTGGCCTCGCGGACGAGCGCGTTGCCGGAGCTGTACTGCTCCCAGCAGCCGCGGTTGCCGCACGGGCAGCGGTGGCCGCCGGGGACGACCTGCATATGGCCGAACTCGCCGGCGACACCGAACTTGCCGCGCTTGACCTGGCCGTCCTCCAGGATGGCGCCGCCGATGCCGGTGCCCAGGGTGATCATGACGAGGTGGTCCTCGCCGTGACCGGCGCCGAAGCGCCACTCCGCCCAGGCGGCGGTGTTGGCGTCGTTGTCCACCAGGACCGGCACGGACAGCCGGCTGGCGAGGCGGTCGCGCAGCGGCTCGTTGCGCCAGGACAGGTGGGGGGCGAACAGGACGCGGTTGCGGTCGGCGTCGACCCAGCCGGCCGCGCCGATGCCGACCGCGTGCACGTCGTGCCGGTCGGACAGGTCCAGGACCAGCTCGACGATGGTGTCCTCGACGACCTTCGGGCTCTTGGACTTGTCCGGGGTCTCCGTGCGGAGCTTTTCCAGGATGTTGCCGTCGGCGTCCACGACGCCCGCCATGACCTTGGTGCCGCCGATGTCGATACCGACCGTGGGCACGCGGGGCGCGGTCAGGTGGGACCGGCGCTCCCTGGTGCCGACGGTGCGCAGGACGGGGGCTCGGCGGGAGCCGATGGGGGCGGTGAGGTCGCGGTAGGTGCTCATCGTTGGTCGATTCTGCCGCACGCTCACGCCGAGTGCCGTACGGGGCGGGGAGGGAGGGGGCGCGCGTCCGGTGCGGGCCGCGCGTCCGGTGCGGGGCAGGCGTCCGGTGCCGCCCGGGTCCGCCGTGGCGTCTCGCGCCCACGCGGCGGAGCCGTACCCGGCGCGGCCCCGCGCTTCTTCAGTCTCGCTGGAGTTCGTGGCGCAGGGCGTCCAGGTCGGAGCCGCCGGCCATCTGCTGTGTCAGCTCGTCCAGGGTGATCTCGTTCCGTGTGTAATTGCCCACCATCGTGCCCCTCCTCAGGAGCACGAATCGGTCGCCCACGAGATACGCGTGATGCGGGTTGTGGGTGATCAAGACAACGCCCAGGCCCTCGTCACGTGCCGCGGCCACATATTTCAGGACCACACCGGACTGCTTGACGCCCAGGGCGGCCGTCGGCTCGTCCAGGACGAGGACCTTCGCGCCGAAGTGGACCGCGCGGGCGATCGCCACGCACTGGCGTTCGCCGCCGGAGAGGGTGCCGATGGGCTGGTCGACGTCCCTGAGGTCGATGCCCATGCGCAGCAGCGCCTCGCGGGTGGTGCGGCGCATGAGGTCGATGTCCATGCGCTTGAAGGGGCCGGCGCCCTTGCGGGGCTCGGAGCCGAGGAAGAAGTTGCGCCAGACCGGCATCAGGGGGACGACGGCCAGGTCCTGGTAGACCGTGGCGATGCCCCGGTCCAGGGCCTCGCGCGGGGAGGAGAGGGTGGTCTCCTCGCCCTCGATGCGCAAGGTGCCGCCGTCGTGCCGGTGCAGGCCCGCGATCATCTTGATCAGGGTCGACTTGCCCGCGCCGTTGTCACCGAGGACGCAGGTGATCTCGCCCGCGTGGACCTCCAGGGAGACGCCCTCCAGGGCGCGGACGGTGCCGTAGTGCTTGCTGACGTCGGTCAGCTCGACGAGGGTCATGCGGTCGCCTCCGCGCGCTTGCGGACCCAGGCGTTGAGCAGGGTCGCGAGGAGCAGCATCGCTCCGAGGAAGAACTTGAACCAGTCGGGGTTCCACTCGGCGTAGACGATGCCCTTGCTGGTCATGCCGAACAGCAGCGCGCCCACGGCCGAGCCGACCGCGCTGCCGTAGCCGCCGGTGATCAGGCAGCCGCCGATGACGGCCGCGATGATGTAGATCAGTTCGTTGCCGACGCCCTCGCCGGACTGGACGGCGTCGAAGGAGAAGAGCAGGTGCTGGCCGGAGATCCAGGCGCCGAACGCGACGCCCATGTAGAGGCCGATCTTCGTGCGGGCGACCGGGACACCGACCGCGCGGGCCGCGTCCTCGTTGCCGCCGACGGCGAAGATCCAGTTGCCGGTGCGGGTGCGCAGCAGGATCCAGGAGGCGAGGGCGACCAGGCCGAGCCACCACAGGATGGTGACCTTCACGTCGACGCCGCCGATGCCGAGGGTGGAGGCGAAGACGGCGCGGGCGCTGGAGAAGCCCTCCATGTCGCCGATGGTCTTGGTGGAGACCGTGCCGTCGATCAGCTTGGTGAAGCCGAGGTTCATGCCGGTCAGCATCAGGAAGGTGCCCAGCGTGATGATGAAGCTGGGCAGCCTGGTGCGGGTGAGCATGAAGCCGTTGAAGGCGCCGATGGCCAGGGTGACCAGCAGCGACACGCCGACGCCGACCCAGGTGTTCGCCGTCATCTGGTAGCTGAACATCGAGGAGATCAGCGCGGACGACGTCACCATGACGCCCGCCGAGAGGTCGAACTCGCCGCCGATCATCAGCAGCGCGACGGGTACGGCCATGATGCCGATGGTCGACGAGGCGTACAGCACCGTGCTGAGGCTGGTGGCGCGCAGGAAGCCGTCGGCGACGAAGGCGAAGAAGAGGAAGACGGCCAGGGCGCCGACGACCGAGCCCAGCTCCGGGCGGGCGAGCAGCTTGCGCAGCGGGGAGGTGGGCAGCAGCCTTTCGTCGAGCGGCTTGTGGTCGGTGACCGTGCTCATCGGGTACCCCGCTCGGTGTACTCGGCCAGCTCGGCGGCCTGGTCCCTGGTGACGATCTGCGGGCCGGTCAGGACCGGCTTGCCGCCGCCGAGGACGTCGTCGTTGTACTTGTACAGCCACAGCAGGTCGACGGCCTCGTACCCCTGGAGGTACGGCTGCTGGTCCACGGCGAAGCCGAGGCTGCCGTCCTTGAGCGCCGCCGCGACCTTGGGGTTGAGGTCGAAGGTGTCGATCTCGGCCTTGCTGCCCGCGTCCGTCCTGGCCTTGACGGCGGTGTCGGCGAAGGGCGCGCCGAGGGTGACGACGGAGTCGATGGACCTGTCGGCCTGGAGCTTGGCCTCGATGGCGGACTGCACGTCGGGCATGTTGGTGCCGTTGACGTAGAGCTTGCGCAGGGTGCCGCGGAAGGTCTTGCCGACGCCGTCGCAGCGCTGCTCGTGGCCGACGTTGCCCTGCTCGTGCAGCACGCACAGGGCCTTCTTCTTGCCGCGCTTGTTCAGCTCGTCGCCGACGGCCTCGCCGGCGATGGTCTCGTCCTGGCCGATGTGGGTGAGGGCGCCGAAGGCCTTGGACTCCTCGGAGCCGGAGTTCACCGTGATCACGGGGATGCCGGCCTTCCGGGCGCGGGCCACGGCGTCCTTCATGGCGTCCGGCTTGGCGAGGGTGACGATGATGCCGTCCACCTTCTTGTCCACGGCCGCGTCCACCAGCTGGGCCTGCTGCTGGGCCTCGTCGTCGTGGGAGTACAGGAAGTTGATGTTGTCCTTGACGGCGGCTTGCTCGGCTCCCTTCTGGACGATGTCCCAGAAGGTGTCGCCGTCCCCCGAGTGGGTGATCATCGCGAAGGTCCAGCGCGGGGTGTTCACCGCCGCCCTGCCCTCGGCGGCGGCGGCCTTGCGCGCGTCCTCCGCCCGCTTTCCTCCGGTGCTGCTGCACGCCGCGAGGGACACGGAGAGTGCCCCCGCCAGCGCTATGCCTACCCAGGTCCGAAACCGTGCCACGAGGCCGTGCCCTTCTTGCCGCTCTTGCTCTGCTCCGAAACGTACATAAGGGGCGGGCGACCTCACCGTGGGTGCGTCCCGGCGGCGATCTCACCTGCCCCAAACACTTCAGTATCGGACATGCCGACCGTGGATGACACGACCGGGGACCGAGGAGCGGTCGCTTTGTCCGGACATCGCATCGAATACCGGGACCCCGGTCAGGACCGCACCAGCAGCTGGAACTCGAAGGAGTAGCGGCTCGGGCGGTAGGTGTGGTCGCCCAGCTCCACCGCGCGGCCGGTGTCGTCGTAGGTGGTGCGCCGCATGGTCAGCAGCGGGGCGCCCACGGGCTCGGTCAGCCGCTCGGCCTCGGTGGCGGTGGCGCCCCGGGCGCCGATGGCCTGGCGGGCGCTGTGCAGGGTGATCCCGGCGGAGCGCATCAGCCGGTACAGGCCGGTGGCCTCCAGTTGGCCGGTGTCCAGGTCGAGCAGGCCGGTCGGCAGGTGGTTGATCAGGTAGGCCATGGGTTCGCCGTGGGCGAGGCGGAGCCGCTCGACGCGGTGCACGTCACCGCCCTCGGGGACGCCGAGCGCGGCGGCGACCTCGGCGGGGGCCGGGACGACGGCGTTGACCAGTACCCGGGTGGCGGGGCGCTGGCCGGCCGCCTCCAGGTCGTCGTAGAGGCTGCTCAGTTCCAGCGGGCGCTTGACCTGGCTGTGCACGACCTGGGTGCCCACGCCCCGGCGCCGGACGAGGAGCCCCTTGTCGACGAGGGCCTGGATGGCCTGGCGGACGGTCGGCCGGGACAGGCCGAGCCGCGCGGCCAGCTCGATCTCGTTGCCCAGCAGGCTGCCCGGGGTGAGACCGCCGTGCTCGATGGCGGACTCCAGCTGCCGGGAGAGCTGGAAGTACAACGGCACCGGGGAGCTGCGGTCCACACGGAGATCGAGCGCCACGGTCGGGTCCACATCAGGTTTCGGCACGTGGCCGAGCGTAGTCCGGTGCCCGGTTGACGGGAAGTCGTGTAGTCAGGTTGTCCGGACATATTCGGCCGACCGGTTTCGGCGGCGATCTCGGGCAACCGGGGACAGATCCATTATCGAGGCGCGCGGCGGTGTCTGTCACCGTTCCCCGGAACGATCTTTACGCCCCCGATGTCCTTCTAGGGTTATCGCGAACCCCTACAACCCACCTACCCCACCGGGGAGTTGACAGTGGCGTACGACGTTGCCGCACTGGCGGAGGAACTCACGGCCATGGCGGCGGCCGATCACCTGTGCTCGGCCCAGGCGAACAGCGACGACCCCGCCGAGCAGCTGGCGTGGCGCCGGCTGACCGCACGGCACGGTGACCGGCTCCGGCAGATCATGGAGGAGTACGGCTGGCCGACGGCGGACAAGGTCGGCGAGGAGGCCGCACGCGCGGCATGGCTGATCGCCCAGCACGCCGACCGGCAGCTCGACGTCCAGCGCCGCGCCCTGGAGCTGATGCGGCAGGCGGTGTCGGCCGGCGCGGCCGGACGGCGCGAGCTGGCCTTCCTGCACGACCGTACGCGGGTCAACGAGGGTCGCGAGCAGACCTACGGCACCCAGATCGCCGGCGTGCGCGGCGGGCAGCCGGTGCCGTGGCCGTGCGAAGAGCCCGAGCGCGTGGACGAACTCCGCGCGCAGGCCGGCATCGAGCCCTTCGACGAGTACGTCGCCAGGTTCGCGATGCCCTGAGCAGCCGTTCCCGAGGGAGCCCTAGGCTCTGTCGTCGCCGTCCAGCAGCCCGGCGTCGTAGACCAGCAGCGCGATCTGCACCCGGTTGTCGAGGCCGAGCTTGGCGAGGACGCGGGAGACGTGGGCCTTGACGGTGGCGACGCTCAGGAACAGCTCGGCGGCGATCCGCGCGTTGGCGAGCCCGCGTCCGACGGCGACGGCGACCTCGCGCTCGCGGTCGCCCAGGACGGCGAGCCGTTCACGGGCCCGGGCCTGCCGGGCGTCGGCGGCGGTGCCGGCCGCGTGCCGCATCAGCTGCCGGGTGACCGCGGGCGACAGGACCGGGTCGCCCGCGGCGACCCGGCGCACGGCGTCGACGATCTCGGCGGGCGGGGTGTCCTTCAGCACGAAACCGGCGGCGCCGGCCCGCATCGCGTGCAGCACCTGTTCGTCGGCGTGGAAGGTGGTGAGCACCACGATCTGCGGCGCGTCCGGCCGGGCCCGCAGCCGTCGGGTCGCGGTGATCCCGTCCACCGCCGGCATCCGCAGGTCCATCAGGACGACGTCCGGCCGGGTCCGCCGCACCAGTTCCTCGGCCTCCGCGCCGTCGGCGGCCTCCCCGACGACCTCGATGTCCCCGGCCCCGCCGATCATCAGCGCCAGACCGGCGCGTACGAGGGGGTCGTCGTCCACGAGGAGGAGTCTGATCGGCGTCGGCGTCGCAGTCATGGGGTTACGTAATCACGGTCGGCGGACCGGGGTGCCGGGGGTGGCCGGTGGCAGGCGGGCACCAGGAGGCACCACACGCGCTCCCGGCACGCGCCCCCACTCGGCAGGCCCCCCGCTCCCACGCGCCGCCGCTCGCCACGCCTCCCCGGCTCGCCACGCGCCCCGCTCGCCACGCCTCCCCACTCAGCACACACCCCCGCTAGGCACGCTTCCCCAGCTCGCCACACCCCCGCTCGCCACGCCCCCGGCTCGGCTCGCGGGCGCGCGACGCCGAAGGTGCCTGCGGCGGGCTCCCTCACCCCCGCGGCCACGGCAGCCACCCCCGGACCTCGAACCCCCCGTCGGGCCGCGCGCCGTGCCGTAGCCGGCCGCCCGCCAGGGTGGCCCGTTCGGTGAGGCCGATCAGGCCCTGGCCGGAGCCGGGGACGGGCGGGACCTCGGCGGGCGGTGCCGGGTTGGCGACGGCGACCGTCAGGCCGTCGCCGGGGGCGCCGGTCAGGCGGACGGTGACCTCGGTGCCGGGGGCGTGCTTGCGGGCGTTGGTCAGGGCCTCCTGGGCGATGCGGTAGGCGGTGCGGCCGACGGAGGCGGGGACGGCGGCCGGGTCGGCGACGCGATGGTCCAGGGTGACCTTCATCCCGGCCTCGCGGCACTCGGCGACCAGGGCGTCCAGCGCGGCGAGCGTCGGCTGGGGGCGCCCGCCGGAGGACTCCTCGGCGTCGCCGGCCCGCAGCACGCCGATGATCTCCCGCAGGTCCTGGAGCGCCTCGTGCGCGCTCTCCCGGATCACCCCGGCGGCCCGCGCGATCTCCTCGCGGGGCGCGTCCGGCCGGAACTCCAGGGCGCCCGCGTGCACGCTGAGCAGGGTGAGCCGGTGGGCGAGCACGTCGTGCATCTCTCGGGCGATGGCCTCGCGGGCCAGCCGCTGCGCCTGCTCGGCGCGCAGCCGGGCCTCGGTCTCCGCCCGGTGCGCCCGGTCCCTGAGGCTCAGCATCAGCATCCGTTTGGAGCGGACGAACATGCCCCAGCCGGTGATCGACACGGTGAGCAGCGTGGTGAACACGACGACGCCGGCGTAGGGCAGGTCGGGGTCGGGCCGCACCCAGTACAGGAGCGGGGCCAGCACGAGACCGGCGCCGCCGATCCAGGCGACGTACCGGAAGGGCCGGTGCACGGCGAGCGTGAACAGCAGGACCACGGCCGCGCCGCCCGAGCAGTTGGACAGCAGGCCGACCGGAACCATCGCGACGGCGAGCCCGACCGGCCACCGGCGGCGCAGCCAGACGGCGGCGCAGGACAGGGCGCCCAGCACCTGGTCGAGGACGGCGACGGAGCGCGGCAGGCCGGCCTCCTCGGGCAGGGACTGCGCCGCCGCGAGGCCGACGAGGACGGCCAGGAGGAAGCAGCAGAAGTCGACGACCCAGTCCCGCGCGGTGCGCCGGGGCCGTCGTCCCGAGGACCCTGCGTCCGCGTCCAGTTCGTGGACCAGCGCCGACGGGAACAGCCACCGGCGGCCCGCGAACCCTCCCGGCGCCCGTGCCTGCTCGTTGTCGCTCACGGTCGGCAAATCTATGCGGGGTCCGGGCTCCGCCGCCGTCCCGGGCCGGGGATCACCGACCATACGACCGGCGGCACCGACCGAAGTCGCACGGCCGGGTAACTTTCGGCGCGGTCCGCCGCCGCGGGGCGCGGTCTTTCGGCGGCACGCGCTCGCCGGGCGGCCGATGCGCGCCAAGCCGCCGCCGGGCGAGAGTCGCCGGGTGAAACAGCTACTGGAACTTCTCGGATTCATCGCGCTGGTGCAGGGCGTCATGGGCCTGGTGCACGAGTTCACCGACTGGCGGGTGGGGGTGGTGTGGCGCCTCGGCTTCCTCGACGGCTACGAGGTCTACGCGAGCGTGGCGCTCGTGGTGCTGGCGCTCGCCCTGTTCGCGGCGGCGGACAGCCGGAAGCGGCCGTAGGTTAACCCCCGGAAAAATCATCGGACTTACCGGAAAACACTCGGTGGTTGACATTGACATGCCATGATCTACGCGCGTCATCATGAGGGCATGAGATTCCCCCCACGCGCAACGCGCATCGGAGCGGCGGCCGCCCTCCTGTCCGCCCTTCTGGTGGGCGGCACCGTCACCGCGACCACGGCGGACGCCGCGGCCGCCTCGGTCGGCAGCGTCTGCTACGGCGCTCTGCCCGCCCAGGCCCACGACACCCTGGAGCTGATCGAACAGGGCGGTCCGTACCCGTACTCCCAGGACGGGACCGTCTTCCAGAACCGCGAAGGCGTCCTGCCCAAGCACACGGCCGGCTACTACCACGAGTACACCGTGATCACTCCGGGCTCCCCCACCCGCGGTGCCCGGCGCATCGTCACCGGTGAGAAGTACCAGGAGGACTACTACACGGCGGACCACTACGCCTCGTTCGACCTGATCGACTACGGCTGCTGAGCCCCTCCCCCACGGGGCCGCCCCGAGGAACGGCGCGACATCCCGCCGGGCCCGGCCGCTTCGGCCGGGCCCGGTCTTCGCCGCGGGCGGACGGCTCAGCCGGCGTGGGTGGAGAACAGTCCGCCGGTCGGGCCCTGCTTGTCGCCGCCCTGGGCCTTCTTCAGGGCGTTGGCCAGGCCCTCGATGGTGAGGGACTGCAGGATCACCCGGCCGTTGCCCTCCAGGGTGGCCAGGGACAGGCCCTCGCCGCCGAAGACGGCGTTCATGATCCCCTGGCGGTTGAGGCCGCCGACGCGCTGGACGCCGTACTGGATGCCCTCCTCGAAGGCGACCACGCAGCCGGTGTCGACCTCGATCCGGCCGCCGAAGTCCGCCGGGTTCAGGTCGATGAAGTTGCCCGCGCCGGCGATGATCACCGTGCCCCGCCCGGTGAACTTCTCCAGGATGAAGCCCTCGCCGCCGCTCATCCCGGTGCGCCCGCCGGCGAAGGCGATGCCGAACTCGACGCTGGACTCGGCGGCCACGAAGGCGTCCTTCTCGGCGAACCACGCGCGCGTGCCGTCCAGTTCCAGGGCGCGCATCTCCCCGGGGAGCACGCCCGCGAAGCCGACCGTGCCCTCGCCGCCCTGGGCGGTGAAGTACTGGAAGGCCAGCGACTCGCCGGCGAGCATCCGCTGCCCGACCTGCATGGCGGTGCCCATGGCCTGGCGCAGCAGCCCGCCCATGCCGCCGGAGCCGCTCTGCTGCTGTCCGCCGCCGCCCGAGGGGCCGGACAACCGGGTCTCCATGGTCACGTTCGCCGTCTTGAACAGGAACTTCCCGGCCTCGCAGTAGACGGTCTGGCCGGGGCGCAGGCTGACGACCGCCATCTGCATGGCGTTGCCGACGATCTCTTGCTGAAGGGTCACGTGAGGGACAACGCGTCAGGCGGACGGAAGAGTTCCGGACGGGCGGTACGAAGAGTTCCGAACCGGTGGTACGGGGTCCGTTCGGGTGACGCGTGGGGCGCCCCGGTGCTGTCCGGCCGGGGCGCCCCACACGAGCGTGCGGACGGGGATCAGCCGCCCAGTTCCTGGTGACGGGCGGCCAGGGCGCTCGCGCCCCGCTCGGTCAGCGAGCCGAACAGGCGCAGCCGGGAGATGCCGCCATCGGGGAAGATGTCGATCCGCGCGTGCGTGCCGACCGCCGCCTCGGGCAGGACGAAGCGGTGGTTGGTGTCGGGCTGGAGCCGGGTGCGCGGCAGGACCTCGGTCCACTCGCCGTCCTCGCCATCCCGGACGGAGACCGACGCCCAGCCCGCGCTGTTGCCCTTCAGATAGGCGGTGTCGATCTCGATGGCGCGGATGGCGGACTGGGCCACGAGCCGGTAGCGGATCCAGTCGTTGCCCTGGTCGCGGCGGCGGCGGGTCTCCCAGCCGTCGTCCATCTTGCGCGAGCGGCCCGGCTGGATGGTGTTGGTGGCCGGCGAGTAGAAGAGGTTGGAGGCGTCCTCGGCCTGGCCGCCGTTCTCCAGCGCGACCACGTCGAAGGTGCCGAGGGCCGCCAGCCACTCGGGGTCCGGGACGACCTCGCCGTACACCCGCAGCCGGGCGATGCCGCCGTCGGGGTGCTGGTTGACGCGCAGGTGGGTGAAGCGCTGCTCGACGGTGACCTCGAAGCCGTTGGCCGCGTGGCCGCCGACCGGGGTGCGCGGGACGAGGGTGGTCCACTTCACGTCGTCGCCGAGCAGTTCCTCCGGCGAGGGCGAGCCCGGTACGCAGGCACCCTCGACGGAGACCGCCTGCGGGTAGTTGCCGCGGAAGTGGGCGGTGTCGATCACGATGCCGCGGATCACCCCGGGCGCGCCGAGGCGGACCAGCGCCCAGTCGTGGTCCTCGGCGGTGGGCCAGGGGTGCTCGGCGGAGACACCGCGGCGGCGGCGGGTCTCCCAGCCGTCCATGATCTTGCCCTTGTGGCCGAAGTGCTCGGGGTCGAACTCGGCCCGCTCGGGTACCAGCAGGTTCTCCCGCTGGGCGAAGAACTCGTCGTTGGCGGCGATGACACCGGCGCCGAGCTGCCGGTCGGCGAGGTTGGCGTACTGGGTGAAGGGGAAGTCGGCGGTGCGGTAGTCCGCGTACGGGTCGCCGCCTCCGTAGGGGTTCGCGTCGCCGGTGAAGCTGGGTATCGCCGTCACGGTGATCAGTTCTTCCTTTCGAGACTCGGTGGGTGGGATTCAGTGGGTCCGGCTGAGCAGCGTCCCCTTCGGTTCGGTGAACTCGCCGTCGGCGACGATGCGTTCGCCGCGCAGCCAGGTGGACTTGACGACGCCGTACAGGGTCCTGCCGGCGTAGGCGGTGACCCGGTTGCGGTGCTGGAGGCCGGCCGGGTCGACGGTGAAGGTCTCGTCGGGGGCGAGGACGGCGAAGTCGGCGTCGCGGCCGGCCTCGATGGCGCCCTTGTGGGACAGGCCGGCCAGCTCCGCGGTCCGCGCGGACATCCAGCGGACGACGTCCTCCAGGGTGTGGCCGCGCTTGCGGGCCTCGGTCCACACCGCCGGCAGGCTCACCTGGAGGCCGGCGATGCCGCCCCAGGCGGTGGCGAAGTCGTCCGTCTTCAGATCGGCGGTGGAGGGCGAGTGGTCGGTGACCACGCAGTCGATCGTGCCGTCCGCCAGGGCCTCCCACAGCAGGTCCTGGTTGGCGGACTCGCGGATGGGCGGGCAGCACTTGAACTCGCTGGCGCCGTCCGGGACCTCCTCGGCGGTGAAGGCGAGGTAGTGCGGGCAGGTCTCCACCGTGAGGCGCACGCCCTCGGCGCGGGCGGCGCGGATCAGCGGCAGGGCGTCGCTGGAGGACAGGTGCAGCACGTGCACGCGGGCGTTCAGGCGCCGGGCCTGCGCGATGAGGTTCGCGATGGCGGTGTCCTCGGCGTCGCGCGGGCGGGAGGCCAGGAAGTCGGCGTACTTCGGACCGCCGTTCTGGGGGGCGCCGGCCAGGTGGTGCGGGTCCTCGGCGTGCACGATGAGCAGCCCGTCGAACCCGGAGATCTCGGCCATCGACTGGGCGAGCTGGTCCTGGTCGAGGTGCGGGAACTCGTCCACGCCGGACGGGGAGAGGAAGCACTTGAAGCCGAAGACGCCGGCGTCGTGCAGCGGGCGCAGGTCCTTGACGTTGTCGGGCAGGGCGCCGCCCCAGAAGCCGACGTCGATGTGCGCCTTGTCCCGGGCCACGTCCTGCTTGATCCGCAGGTGCTCGACCGTGGTGGTGGGCGGCAGCGAGTTGAGCGGCATGTCGATCAGGGTGGTGATGCCGCCGGCCGCCGCCGCGCGGGTGGCGGTCCAGAAGCCCTCCCACTCGGTGCGGCCCGGGTCGTTGACGTGCACATGGGTGTCGACCAGGCCGGGCAGCAGCACATGGTCGCCGACGTCCTCCAGCCGGGCCGTGGCCGGAACCTCGGCGTCGTACGGCAGGACGGCCGTGATCTTCCCGCCGGACACGGTGACCGTGGCGGCCCGTGTCCCCTCCGGGGTGATCACCCGCGTCGAGCGCAGCACCAGTTCAGCGTCGGACACCCGAACCCCTCTCTATACCGCCGTTTTTACGTCCAGGAAACGGGATTTACGCCCACGTAACGGACTTCAACGTTCTGTTGAAGGAGTCTTCACTCCCACTACTCCGTCGTCAAGAGGCACCCCTCGGGGCGGCGGGCAGGACTCACCCGCTCTGGACGTTTCCACAAAGCGGAATTAGAATTCCAGCAAGCAGAACGTAGCTATGTACAAGCGGGGAGTCAACCGACTGCCGGGTAGGCTTCTGCTCTCCCGCCAGTCCCGAAAGGAACGCGCCGTGCCGACGTCCAGCGCCAGCACCACCGACTCCGCCAAGCCCTCCGCCGCCGGCGGGGTGCAGTCCCTGGAGCGCGCCTTCGACCTGCTTGAGCGGATGGCGGACGCGGGCGGCGAGGTCGGCCTGAGCGAACTGTCCGCGGCCAGCGGCCTGCCGCTGCCGACCATCCACCGGCTGATGCGCACGCTGGTCGCCTGCGGCTATGTGCGCCAGCAGGCCAACCGGCGCTACGCGCTCGGCCCCCGCCTGATCCGCCTCGGCGAGTCGGCCTCCCGCCTGCTCGGCACCTGGGCACGGCCGTATCTGGCCCGGCTGGTGGAGGAGACCGGCGAGACGGCCAACATGGCGCTGCTCGACGGCGACGAGATCGTGTACGTCGCCCAGGTGCCGTCGAAGCACTCGATGCGAATGTTCACCGAGGTGGGCCGACGGGTCCTGCCGCACTCCACCGGCGTCGGCAAGGCGCTGCTCGCCGGGGTCCCGGACGAGGAGGTGCGGGCGCTGCTGGCCCGCACCGGCATGCCCGCGGCCACCGAGAAGACCATCACCACGCCGGAGGGGTTCCTCGCGGCGCTGGAGGACGTGCGGCGGATGGGCTACGCGGTGGACGACAACGAGCAGGAGATCGGGGTGCGCTGCCTCGCGGTGTCCGTGCCCGACTCCCCCACGGCGGCGGCCATCTCCATCTCCGGACCGGCCGGACGCGTCACGGAGACGGCCATGGAGAGGATCGTGCCGGCGCTCCAGCAGATCGCCCGCGAACTCTCCGCCGCCCTGGCCAGCCAGAACCAGGGCTGAGCGGCTTTCAGCGCCGGCCGGGCCGGTACACCGGCCGGCATGGCGCGCAGACCGTCGTCTTCGGGTCGGACGGCCGGGAGCCGATCCCCACGACGATCCGGGGCGTCCGCTTCGAGGGCGACAGCATGGACGACCTCGGCGCGCTGGGCGGGTGGCCGCTCGAGACGGTCGGGTTCCCGCTCGAGACAGTCCAGTTCCCGTACACGATGGCCCAGTTCCCGTGCGCCCCTCCGGGGCCGATAGGACCCCTGGGACCGGAAGGACGCCCCGCCGGAACGCCGACGAAGCCCCGCCACGGCCAGGGCCACGGCCAGGCCAGGGCCACGTCCGGTCAGCCGCGGGGCGGTTCGCCGAAGAGGTCCACGGCGGCGCGTACCTGTGACAGCCCCCGGGCCAGTGCACTCATCGAACCGATCGCGCCGGCGACCAGCAGCAGGGAGGCGCGCAGCCGCGGGATCTCCGGGACGCCTCCGGCGGCCATCGCGGCCAGGGCCGCCAGCTCGTCCTCGGCTATCCCCCGGTCGGGGAAGTCCGCCGGTAACACGGCGAGTTGACGGCGCAGCCGGGACACGGCGGTACGCAATTCCGCCACTCTCGGATCCTCGTCGACGCCGGTCACCGGCCTCTGCCCCAAGCTCCGCAACGCAGCCCCTCCCCGTCGGCACGCCCTTGTGCGCGGGTCAGTAAACGCCACCCGCGGGCCCGAGCGCCACAGTGCGGACCGAAATTCAGCCCAACGGAACCGGCACCGCGCACGCGGCCGGTTTTCCTCGCCGCAGGGTATGCAGGAGCCATGAGCGAAAACAGGGAACCGCACGGGGAGGTGGCGGGGCTGCTGCTCGCCGCCGGCGGCGGCAGACGGCTCGGCGGACGCCCCAAGGCGCTGCTGACGCACCGGGGACGGCCCTTGGTCGAGCACGCGGTGGAGGTGTTGCGCGCGGCCGGGTGCGGGCCGGTCCACGTGGTGCTGGGCGCGGCGGCGGACGAGGTGCGGGCCCGCGCCGAGCTGGGCGGGTGTGTGCTGGTGGACAACCCGGACTGGACCGAGGGCATGGGCTCCTCGCTGCGCGCGGGACTGGCCTCGCTGGCCGGCACGGGGGCGCGCGCGGCGCTGGCGAGCCTGGTCGACCAGCCGGGGATCGGCCCGGCCGCGGCCGCCCGGGTGCTGGGCGCCTACCGGGACGAGCGGTCGTTGGTCTCGGCCGCCTACGACGGGGTACGCGGGCATCCGGTGCTGCTCGGCGCGGCGCACTGGGCGGGCATCGCCGGGACGGCCACCGGCGACCGGGGGGCCCGGGCCTACCTCCAGGCGCACCGGGCGGAGCTGCGGTTGGTGGAGTGTTCGGATGTGGCCGAGCCGTACGACATCGACACCGAGGCGGACCTGAGCCACCTTGAGTGAACGGGGTGGCACCGAGCGCCACCTTCGCTCGACTCAGAGAATCTCGACATCAACACACCATTGAAGTTCCACGATGAGGAAACTACTATCCACTGTTCAGAAGCGTCCGACCGCACAGTGGGCGCTGTCTGTCCCATTCGTGCCACTTGGCACCCGGTGCCACCGCTGAAGGAAGTGACAGCTCATGTCCGCACCAGCGCCGTCCCCGCTGGCCATCGTCGACGCCGAGTCCCTGCCCCGGCAGGAGGAGGTCCTCACCGACGCGGCGCTCGCCTTCGTGGCGGAGCTGCACCGGCGGTTCACCCCGCGCCGTGACGAACTCCTTACCCGCCGGGCCGAGCGCCGCGCCGAGATCGCCCGCACCTCCACGCTCGACTTCCTGCCGGAGACGGCCGCCATCCGCGCGGACGACTCCTGGAAGGTCGCCCCGGCCCCGGCCGCGCTGAACGACCGGCGCGTCGAGATCACCGGGCCCACCGACCGGAAGATGACCATCAACGCGCTCAATTCGGGCGCGAGGGTCTGGCTCGCCGACTTCGAGGACGCCTCCGCGCCCACCTGGGAGAACGTCGTCCTCGGCCAGCTCAACCTGATCGACGCCTACACCCGGAACATCGACTTCACCGACGAGCGCACCGGCAAGTCGTACGCGCTGCGGCCGAACGAGGAGCTGGCGACCGTCGTCATGCGCCCGCGCGGCTGGCACCTGAACGAGCGGCACCTCGTCGACGCCGACGGCACGCCGGTCCCCGGGGCCCTCGTCGACTTCGGCCTGTACTTCTTCCACAACGCCCAGCGGCTGCTCGACCTCGGCAAGGGCCCGTACTTCTACCTGCCCAAGACCGAGTCGCACCTCGAAGCCCGGCTGTGGAACGAGGTGTTCGTCTTCGCCCAGGACTACGTCGGCATCCCGCAGGGCACCATCCGCGCCACCGTCCTGATCGAGACGATCACGGCGGCGTACGAGATGGAGGAGATCCTCTACGAACTGCGCGACCACGCCGCCGGGCTGAACGCCGGCCGCTGGGACTACCTGTTCTCCATCGTGAAGAACTTCCGTGACGGCGGCGCCAAGTTCGTCCTGCCGGACCGCAACGCCGTGACGATGACCGCCCCGTTCATGCGGGCCTACACCGAACTGCTGGTCCGCACCTGCCACAAGCGTGGCGCGCACGCCATCGGCGGCATGGCGGCCTTCATCCCGTCCCGCAAGGACCCGGAGGTCAACAAGGTGGCCTTCGAGAAGGTCCGCGCCGACAAGGACCGTGAGGCGAACGACGGTTTCGACGGCTCCTGGGTCGCCCACCCCGACCTGGTGCCCATCGCCATGGAGTCCTTCGACAAGGTGCTCGGCGACAAGCCCAACCAGAAGGACCGGCTGCGCGAGGACGTGCGCGTCGAGGCGGCCGACCTGATCGCCATCGACTCGCTCGACGCGAAGCCGACGTACGAGGGACTGGTCAACGCCGTCCAGGTCGGCATCCGTTACATCGAGGCCTGGCTGCGCGGTCTCGGCGCGGTCGCCATCTTCAACCTGATGGAGGACGCGGCCACCGCCGAGATCTCCCGTTCGCAGATCTGGCAGTGGATCAACGCCGGGGTCGAGTTCGACAACGGCGAGAAGGTCACCCCGGAGCTGGCCCGCAAGGTCGCCGCCGAGGAACTCGACGCCATCCGCGAGGAGATCGGCGCGGAGGCCTTCGCGGCCGGCCACTGGCAGGAGGCGCACGACCTGCTGCTCCAGGTGTCCCTGGACGAGGACTACGCCGACTTCCTCACCCTGCCGGCGTACGAGCGGCTGCGCGGCTGACCGCCACCGCCACCAGTGGGCCCGGGGGCTTCCCCCGGGCCCTTCCCGCTTTCCCGGCTCACCCCAGGTGCGCCGACCAGTCCTGCTCGGCCGCCGGCTTGCCGTGCAGGTCGGGGACGCGCTTCAGCCAGTCCGGACGGCCCGCCTGGGTCCGGGCCGCGCGGGCGGCCTCCTCCGCCGCCAGCTGCTCACGGCTCGGGAAGTCGGTGGGCAGCCACTCGGCCGAGAGCCGGACCCGGTCCAGCAGATAGCCGACGTAGGCGTCCCGGACGTCGTCGGGCGTGGCGAAGGCGGCGTCCTCGGCGAGCCAGGCGTCCGGCACCTCGGCGACGATCCCGCGCAGCAGCTCCTCCGTCACCCGGGGCGCCAGCTCGGCGTCGGCGGCGCGCACATCGGGGCCGTAGTGGCCGAGCGCGTGGTGCCGGAAGTCGTACCGCCGGCCCGGGGTCGTGGTGTCCCAGCGGTGGTGGAAGACGAGGGCGGCGCCGTGGTCGATGAGCCACAGCCGGGCCGGCGCGGTGCCGAGCGTGGGCCAGACCATCAGGTTGGAGCTGTGGACCGTACGGTCGACGTTGACGGTGAGCGCGTCCAGCCAGACGATCCGGCCGGCCTCCAGCGGGTCCACCGGGAAGGTACGGGCGATCTCCGGGGTGAAGTCCCGGGCGCCCGGCAGATGGTCCATACCGAGGTTCACGCCCGCGCTGGCGCCGTGCAGGTCGCGCACCTCCTGGTGCGGCTCGGCTTCGGCGATGGCCGGGTCGAAGTGCACGAGCACCAGTTCGGGGAAGCGCAGACCGAGCGCCCGGGCGAGCTCCCCGACGATGACTTCGGCGACCAGCGCCTTGTGCCCCTGCGCGGAGCCGGTGAACTTCACGACGTACGTGCCGAGATCATCGGCCTCGACGACACCCGGGACGGAGCCACCCGAGCGCAAGGGTTCGATGTAGCGGGTCGCGGTGACTTCTCTCAGCACTTTCGAAGGCTCCCCACTCGCTGACCTTGCGTTTCCACGATCGCCTCAAGGGGTCTCGGACCAGGCACACGTCCACGATCGGCCCTGGAAAGAATCCGGGGAGTTGCGACTGGCACGCTCGCGCCCCTCTCTCCCCAACAGTCCATCGATGGCCATACGCCCCTTACTACCGGCCTCCGGCGTGAAGTGAGCATAGTAACGAAGGGTGACAGCCGGAGAGGAATGCCCGAGTCGCACGCCGACTCGGCTCGATCACTCCCGGGGTCGCCGAACGGTAGGAGATGAGCACCTACACCGTGACCAAGACCTGGGCACGGCATCCCGCCCGGCCCGACAACTGCTCTGCGGCGGACGGATACCGCGTCTACTACAACTCGGGCTACGCCGGGCACTCCCAGGCACGCAGGTCGTCGCGGGCGGCATCGGCGTCCCAGCGGGCGTAGCGCAGCAGGCGCTGCATCGGCCCGGGCCCGACCCGCGATCCGGGCCATGCCCTGGTCGAACATCGCCCGCCGGCGGGCAGGGTCCACGCTATGGCCTGCAGCCATCGCACGATCTTCAGGAGTCCGCACAACCCCCGATGATCACGCGGTGGCCGCACGCGTTCCCAGCCGGGTCCGTCACGAGGTCGCCGAATCAGACCGGATTACCAGAAGCCCCGTCGCCCTCGACATTGGCCACCATCGTGCGAAGCACCTTGAGCGCGGCCACGTACTCATCGTCGCTGATCCCTTTGTGGACTACGGCGCGTACCTCGGTCGCCAGCTCACGAAGCCGCGCTCTGGCGGCCTCCCCGGCATCCGTGAGGTGCAGGAGCTGCCCGTCGTCGATCCGCAGCCATTCGCGGTGGAGCAACTGGTCGACGACCCTGGCGATCTCGTGCGGACCGTCGGCAAGGTGCGTCAGCTGCGCGACGACCTCCTCGCGGCTCGGCGCCGCAGGGCCGCCGTTCACGCGGTTGAGTACCCAGTACTGCGGCTGCGTGACGTCGAGCTTGGCCATCGCGTCACGCAAGTACCGCGTGACGGTCGCATGGACCAAGCCGCTCCAGTAGCCGATCGGCTGAGTGGCCAGCATGTCATCGGTCGCGGCCGGGTTCGCCGGCGCCTGGTCAGTGGTGGTGCCTATCAGCGATTCCATGATCGCGACGCTACATTCCCTCCGGCCCACTGAACCACCGGAATGCGCCGTTCACTGCAACTCGTCCTGGATGTGCGTCGGAATCGCCGACCACCGTCATCCTCAGGGATGCCGCAGCCTCACACGGCACCATGCCACGACCCGACGTGGCGACTACCGACGACTGCACGCCCCCGCAGCCAGCAGGTGGATCACAAAACCACACTGGAGTACTGGCCAGGTGATCTCCAGACCGCGCTTGACGTGCCTGCGCAGCGGCGGGCGGGACGTGAATCCGCCGTCGGGGACGGATCGAGCCCACGGGGACGACTCGCGCGCCAGATCGGTGGGCGGAGACGGCTCCTCGAACCGACCATGCAGGACACCGTTCTCAGGAGCGCCTGATGGGGCCGTAGCCGGGCGGTGGCGTCGGCCGTTTCTCGGTGGGTGGCGTCCGGCACCGTGCTGGCGCGCGGGTGCCGGCACCCCGGTTTGTCGATGCGTCTCGGCCACGGGCCGGACTCGGTACGATCTGCCGGACCGGAGGACGCGAACTCACCCAGGAGCAGGGCCCGTCGGGCTTACTGACCACTCGAACCCTTCATGGGGGCGCTCACGCTCCGGTACAGCACCGCGCTCACGCATCTCAAGAAGGGGACGGGTCGTGCCAACACCGTGGATGTCGGACGAGCAGTGGGACAGCATGATGCGGGCCATCACCGAGTCGAAGTACCAGCTGCTGCTGGGCGCCGGCGCCGGCCTGGACTCGGAGGGGCCGCTGGGGCCGCTGCCCGGCGGCTGGGACCTCGCCCAGGAGATGGCCACGGCGTTCTCGCTGCCCGGCAATCCGCGCGGGAACCTGCGCCAGGTGTTCTCGATGGCGAAGTCGCGCGTCACGGCGGACGGCCAGAACGTCCTGGCCTACATGGCGGACCGCTTCGCCAACTGCACCGCGCCGTCGTGGTACGCCGACCTGGTCTCCATCCCGTGGCGGTACATCTGGTCGCTGAACATCGACGACTCGGTGGAGAACGCCTACAACAAGCAGTTCGCCGACCACGCGGCCAAGGAACTCGTCTCCGTCTCCTGGACGGACTCCCACCGCGTGCCCTCGGGCCACCAGGTGATCCTCGTCCATCTGCACGGTGTCGCCTGGACGAAGAAGACGGACGACCTCGTCTTCGACATCTCGTCCTACCTGTACGCGGCCACCCACGGCCACAGCTGGCACAACATCTTCGCCGACAGCTACCTGGAGACGCCCACCATCATCCTGGGCGCGAGCCTCAACGACGAGATCGACCTGGAGCACGTCCTGGAGAAGGGACGGGTGCAGGGCGGCTCCGAGCCCTCCGTCATCGTCATGCCGACGATCGACGACTTCGACAAGGAGCGCTTCCGTGAGTGGGGCCTGATCCCGGTCGAGGCCACGGCCGAGGAGTTCCTCGCCGAGGTCCGGGCCGGCTGGCCGGACTACTTCCGGCAGGCCGACCTGTCGGCGGACGACCCCGGCCGCATCAACCCCAACGTGCTGAGCTTCCTGAGCCAGTGGCATCCCATCCGCACGGGCACCGAGTACCGCTTCGACGACCGGCACGACTTCTACGCCGGGCACGAACCCCTGTACTCCGACATCCTGCGCGACCTCGACTCGCACCGCGTCCTCACCGACAGCGTCTTCCGCGAGGTGACGTCGGACGAACAGCAGAAGGTCATCTGCCTGACCGGTTCGGCGTTCACGGGGAAGAGCACGATAGCCCTGCGGGTCGCGAAGAGGCTCGTGGAGCGGGACTGGACGCCGTATCTGCTCGATCCCGAACTGCGCCCGTCCCAGGAGGCCACCCTGTGGTGGCTCCGGCAGCATCCGAGGACCCTCCTCATCGTGGAGGGCGCCGCCGACTTCGCGAGCGACCTCGCCGACATGGCGCTGCTCGCCGAGGAGCGGGGCATCCCCTTCAAGCTGCTGGCCGTGGAACGGCGTTCGCGCGCCCGCGAGGTGCGCCGCAGCTTCGCCGGCGTGGGGTTCACCGACGCGGAGGTCTCCGACAAGCTGAAGGACCCGGAGGTCGAGGCTCTGATCCGGAAGCTCAAGGGGCACGGACGGCTCGGCATCGTCGCCGACGCGGGCCACACCGACCAGGTCGAGTACTTCACGCGGACGCACCGCAGGAACCTCTTCTCGGCGATGTCGAACCTGGAGGAGGCCGACGGGTTCCGCACCAGGGTACGGACGGGCTACTCGCGTCTGCAGAGCGAGACCGAACGAGCGGTGTTCCAGGCGGTGTGCATCACATCCGCCCTCGGATACGGGCTGCCGATCGGCGCTGCGGCGTCCGTCTGCGGGCTGCCGGCCAACGAGCTGAACGCCCTGCTGCACTCGGATTCGGTGCTCGCCGACTTCATCCGCGTCGCCGGGGGACGCCTCCACCCGCGGCACCGGGCCTTCGGGTCGTACCTGCTGGAGAGTTCTTTCAGCGCGCAGGAGAAGTACGACGTCACCCTGAAACTCGCCCAGCACTACGGCGTGCAGATCTCCCCGGCGGCCATCGCGTCGCGCACGTTCGCCTACCGTATGGTGCGCCAGCTCCTCGACCACGAGATGCTGACCGTGTGGCTGGGCAAGGAGCGCCTGGACGCCTGGTACGAGGCGCTGCAGGAGACGTACGCCTGGAACGCGCGGTACTGGGAGCAGCGGGCCCTCGGGGCGAGCAAGCGGGGCCGGCACGCCCCGGCCACTTCGTGGGCCCGGCACGCCATCGCCCAGCGCCGTGACGCGTTCGCGCTGAACACGCTGGCCACCGTGCTGTTCCGACGGTATCTCGCCGAGGGCGGGCCGGAGCACAACAGGACGGAGAACCTGCTGGAGGTGACCGCGTACCTGGAGGAGGCGCGCGCCATGGCCGCCGAGGACTCCGAGTACCCGTACATCACCTTCTTCAAGTACACCCTCGAATGGGCGGACCGGGCCAAGAGGGCGAACGGGTCCATCGACAAGCGTATCCACCGCCGGTGGAACGACTGGATGTACCTGGTCAACATCTCCCCGATCACGCGTTCGCCGGAGGTCAGGGACCAGTTGCAGTCGTTCCGCAGGAAGTGGCTCATGCTCGCCTGAGGACCGGCGCCTGCGGTCGGGGTCAGCCCGCGCTCGGCGAGAGCGCGGGCTCGGAGTCGAGGGCCGCCCGGCACACGGTGGCCTGTACGTCCGTGTAGGCGAGCAGGTAGACGACGCGGATGCGTGAGGCCGCGTGGGAGCGGAAGTAGCTCACGGTGGCGGCCAGCAGGGTGTCGACGGTCTTGCCGAGGTCGCTGTTGCCGCCGCCGGTCCCGAGGAGCGGCAGCACCACCGAGCGCAGCGGCTCCCCGGCGGCGGCCAGCCGGTCCACCTCGGCGAGGACGTTGCGCACGCACCGCTCCAGGTCGATGACCTGCCGGTACCCGGAGCCGGGTTCTCCCTCCACGGCGGCGACATGCAGGACGCGCCGGACCTGGTGGCTCTCCTGCAGTTGTCCCGGCCCGGTGACCAGCACGGAGCCCGCCGTCACATGGGACCGGCCCGCCATGTGCTCGGCCAGTTCCAGGGCGATGGTGTCGTGCACCAGGTGGCCCGCGGTGTCCCGGCGGCCGCCGTGGTACCGGATCGTCGCGGAGAGGGTGGGTTCGTCGACGCGTGACATCTCCATCCGCGTGTTCTCGGAGTTGACCCACACGTCCGTACCCAGCACGTTGGCGAGGTTCCCGGTGATCATCCCGATGCGGTGGCGCCGGTCGCCCCGCAACGGCAGCTCGTACCGGGTGCACTGCAGGACGGGCCGCGGGGTGTCCTCCGCCGGCCGCCGCTGCGACAGTTGCCTGCGCAGCGCGGTGTTCTCCCGGGTCGCCTTCCTCAGCTGCGCCGAGACCTCGTCCAGACGCCGGGTCTTGCTAAGCCAGGTGAACGACGCCAGCAGGAAGAAGGCGGCGAACCCGGCCGCCCCGCCGATCCCGAAGCCCAGGGCCCGGCCCTCGGTCATCGAGTCCGGGAAAGCGGAGAACAGGAAGAGGGCCGCGGCCAGGGAGTACAGAAGGACCACCGGCAGCTGGAGGGAGTACTGCCGCCCGGCCCGGTCCGGCGCGGAGGACCAGATGTGCAGGGCGATGCCGGAGATGCAGAGGGCGGCGGTGAGGGAGAGCTGCAGCGGACTCATCGGCCCCGGCTCCTTAGGGTCGCGTCACGGAACGGTCGGTCACGGTGCGGGACGGCCCGCCTCGCCTCCGAGCATAGGGCCCGCAACTCCCCCGACTGTGCGCGCACTTCACCGGCACCGGGTTCACCGTTGGCCGTGCGGGGCAGGAAAGCCGTCCGCCTGGAGCGCGTCGCGTCGGTGATCGGTCACCGCGATCCTGCGCGGCCGGCTTCCCCGGAGACGGGGCCCGGAAGCAACCCGGAGACGACGCCGGCCGTCTGACGTCTCGCGTCGTGTGATCGATCGGAGAGCATCGGATGAAACCCCGCTTCACGAAGGGCGGCCCGCCTCGGCCGGTGGCCGGGGGCCGGCTGTCCCGTTGGGTGCCCGCCACGGCATTCCTCCTGGTCGTGACGACGTCCTGCACGGGCTCCGCGCCGGGGGACGGTGCCCCCTCGGGCGGCAGGCCCGGTGCGGCGGGGGTGGGAGACCGGCTGTTCCCTGCGCTCGGCAACGGCGGCTACGACGTGACGCACTACGGGCTGACCCTGGATTACGTGCCCGAGACCAACCACCTGAAGGGCACGGCGGTCATCACGGCGCGGGCCACCCAACCCCTGAGCCGCTTCGACCTCGACCTGTCCGGGCTGCGGGTACGCACCGTCACGGTGCAGGGAGCCAGGGCGCAAGTCGCGCGCTCGAAGGACGAGTTGATCGTGACACCGGGGAAGACGGTGCGCAACGGTGAGACCTTCCGGACGGTCGTCACCTACGACGGCACACCGCGCACGCTCAAGGGTGACGACGGAGGCGTGGAAGGCTGGGTGAAGACCGATGACGGCTCGGCGGCCCTGGGCGAGCCGTCGGGCTCCATGACGTGGTTCCCCGGCAACCACCATCCCTCGGACAAGGCCACGTACGACATCACGGTCACCGTGCCCAAGGACGAGGACGGCGACCCCTACGACGTGATCAGCAACGGCGAACTGGTATCGGAGGAGGACAGCGGCGAGGCGGTGACCCGGCACTGGCGCAACCAGGAGCCCATGGCCGGCTACCTCGCCCACGTCTCCGTCGGCTACTTCGAGATCCACAAGGGCTGGACGGGCCACGACGTGCCCGTCTACGTCGCCGTCGACCCCGACGAGGCCGAGGGTTCCGCCGACGTCGCCGGCATGGTGTCCGAGATCGTCGACTGGGCCGGCGACCGCTTCGGCCCCTACCCCTTCTCCTCGGCCGGCGCCGTCGTCGACCACCTGCCCGGACTCGGCTACGCCCTGGAGACCCAGACCAAGCCCTACTTCGACGCCGCCCCCGACCGGGCCCTGCTCGTGCACGAACTGGCCCACCAGTGGTTCGGCAACTCCGTCACCCCGCGCCGGTGGAGCGACATGTGGCTCAGCGAAGGCATGGCCACCTACGCGGAGTGGCTCTGGGAGGAGGAACACGGCGGAAGGAGCACCCCGGAGATCTTCCAGGCCTTCTACGACGGCACGGACGCCGAGAGCGAGGGCATCTGGGCGTTCCCGCCGCCGGAGCCGCCCGGCGCGGGGCACGTCTCCGACCCGCCCGTCTACGGACGCGGTGCCATGGTCGTGCACAAGGTGCGAGAGGCCGTCGGCGACGAGACCTTCTTCGGCATCCTCCGTACCTGGACCCGGCAGCACCGGCACGGCAGCGCCGACACCCGGCAGTTCATCGCCCTGTGTGAGAGCGAGTCCGGGAAGGACTTGGGCGCGCTCTTCGACACCTGGCTGTTCGGCGAGGGGAAACCCTCCCAGAGGCAGGAGTGAGCAGGAGTGAGAGGAGGGCGATCCGCCTGCCGCACCACGGCGGCACCGGCCTCAGCCGGCCAGCAGCGGGTTGGGCAGCGGCAGGTAGCGGGCGTCGGCGCCGTCCGCGGCCGTCCAGCGCAGCAACAGGTTGGTCTTGCCGGGCAGGGTGGGCGCGGTGAGCAGCGCGGGGATCTCGGGCAGGTCGTGCCGGGCGAGTTCGCGGCGGACGGCGGGCCACGGGTCGTAGCCGGGACGGTGGTCGGCGAGGGCGCCGGCGATCTCGGTGAGGTGGTTGACGACCAGGCAGTACACCAGCCGTTCCCAGCCGGCCGCCCGGCTCACGTCCGGCAGCAGCTTTGCGCCCTCGGCGTCCCGGAACAGGGCCTGCACGGGTGTGCCGGCCGCGTCCACGGCGACCAGGGTGTTCTGCAGATGGGCCTCCAGGACCACCCCGTGCGTGCCGAACGCGGTCAGGGCGGGCGGCACGACGTGCCGCAGATACGCCTCCCACCAGCCGGCCGGGTCGTCCGTGGCGGTCAGCGGGCTGCCCTCGAAGCCCTCGGCGAGGCCCGCCGCGAGCAACGGGGTGGCGCCCGGCAGGAGGTGGCCGCGCAGCCCGTCGCGGACCAGTACGGCCAGCTCCTCGAAGGCGAAGGCGGCGGTGCGGTAGCCGCGGTCGCTCAGCCAGGCCGCGGGCGGTCCCATCGCAGCGAAGGCGCGCCCGGCGGCACGGTCGGTACGGCGCAGCCGGCCGAGGTCGTGCCGCCACAGCCGGCGGATGTCGTTGGTGATGCGCACGTCCAGGCTGAACTTCAGGAACAGGTCGCGGCGGGGCTCGTACACCGTGCGGACGGCGGCCGTCGGCCAGACCGGGAACGCGGTGGTGCCGAGCCGGAGCAGCCGGCCGTCGGCGAACGCGGGGGCGAGGTCGCGGCCGGCCAGGTCGAGCTGCCAGGGGTGGGCGGGCAGCAGCCGGTAGCCGGGCGGGGCGGTGCCGAGGGTGTCCAGGGCGCCGGTGTCGCCCTCCTCGGCCACCTGGTCCTCGCGGACGCCGAGCAGCGCCAGCGGGAAGCGGGCGTGCGCCTCGGGGGCGTACGGCAGCCAGGACACGACCGGGCCGCCGCCGCGCGCCTTGGGGGCCGGATGGTAGGGGTGGCCGGTGAGCAGGGACTGCTCGGAGCGCAGATACGGGTCCCCGGGGGGCGTGGTCCGGGCGCGGGCGGTGAGCAGGGCGGCGACCGCGTCCCGGCTGTCGATCATCTCGGCGGGCAGGTCGCCGCCGGGCAGCCCGGTGTGCCGGCGCAGCACCTCCGCGACCAGTTTGACCAGCTCCGGGTGGCCGATCCGGTGCCAGGCGCCGGCCGTGTACAGCTCGGGGTCGGCGGGCCGGCGCCCGGCGCGCACCCGCAGCAGCCGGCCGTCCGGCAGCCGGTGCGTCCGGCGGTCACCGGCGTTGGGGAGCGGCTCGGCCACCTCCCGCAGCAGGCAGTTGAGCAACGGCGCTGTCGCGTACGCGTCGGCCAGGCGGCCCGCCTCGCCGGTGGGGGGTGTGAGGTCCACGCGTTCCATTCGTCCGTCGTCCAGGGACCCGCGGTCGTCCCGGCGCACGCGGGGCGCGTCGGCCGGAAGCCGGGGACGATCAGTATGGCTGGCGTACCCGGCGGTCCCCACCAGTGCCGTACCCCGCGGCTCCCACCACTGCCGTATGCGCGGATACCGACACTGCCGTACCCGACCGGTCCCGTCACCGCCGTCCCGGCCGTCTTCGGCGGTGCCGTACTCGACCGGTTCCCCGCCTCCGCCGCTCCCGGCCGTGCCGTACGCGGCCGTTCCGGGCGGTGCCGTACTCGGCCGTCCCGGACGCCGGCGTGCCCGGTGGTCCCCGACAATCGTGCCGTGCCCCGCCTACCCCAGGAGCCGACCGTGCGCCCTGCCCCCGCCGCCGAGTCCGTGATCGCCGAGGAACTGGCCGCCGTCCGGCCCGGCCTGCTGCCCGGTTACGCGGCGGAGCTGCCCGGCGCCCGGGCCGCCGTGCTGACCCGGCTGTGGCGGGCGCTGGCGTACGAGCCGCTGCCGTTCGTCACCGGCCGGGAGTCCGGGGCGCACGGGCTCGCGCTGCGCCTGGCCGACGGGCGGCGGCTGCGCGGGCCGCACGCGGACCCGTACGCCACCGCCGCGTACGTCACCGTCGTTCACCTGGACCGGGAGCGGTACGACGATCCGGCGCGGCTGCTGGGCGCCCTCGGGGGGCCGGGCACGGCCGGGTTCGCGGCGGAGCTGGCGCACAGTGTGGCGTCGCTGGCGCTGTCCCGGGCCGGCGCGCGGCAGCGGGGGCGCGAGGAGTGGCCGGCGGAAGATCCGGCGGGCGGGGGCTCGGGGAAGGACTGGGAGTGGGAGCGGCGGGTGACCGACGGGCACCCGTTCCATCCGGGCTGCCGGTCCCGGCCCGGTTTCTCGGTGGCGGAGCAGCTGGCGTACGGCCCGGAGCACGGCCCGGTGGTGGAGCTGGGGACGGTGCCGGTACCGGCGGCCGACTGCCTGGTCTCCGGCCACTGGCCCGCCGAACTCCGAGACGGGGGACGGCTGTTGCTGCCGGTGCACCCTTGGCAGGCCGCGCATGTCCTCAAGCGGCCGTACGACGTGTGGCGCCCGGCCCGGCCGCTGATGTCGCTGCGTACGCTGGCGCTGCCCGGCGGCCCGCACGTGAAGACGGCGCTGAGCGCCCGGCTGACGTCGTCGGTGCGGGACATCTCCGCCTACTCGGTGCGGGCGGCGGCGCCGCTGTCCGCCTTCGCCGAGGACCTGGCGGCGCGCACCGACGGGCTGCTGCACCTCACCCGCACGCTCGGGGCGGTCACCGCGCACTCCCCCGATCTGGCCGCGCTGCTGCGGGAGCCGCCGGAGGTGTACGCGGGGCCGGGCGAGCGGGTGGTGCCGGTGGCCGCGCTCGCCACCACGTCGCTGCCCGGCCGTCCCGGCTGGCTGGCGGAGTTCGCCCGGCTGGCGCTCACGGTGGGCCTGCGCCTGCTGGAGCTGGGGGTGGCGCTGGAGGCCCACGGCCAGAACCTCCTGGTCGTGCTGGCGGCGGACGGCACCCCGCTGCGGCTGGTCTACCGCGATCTGGCCGACATCCGCGTCAGCCCCGCCCGGCTGTCCCGGCACGGCATCGCCCCGCCCGCCCTCACGGGCCGCCTGATCACCGACGACCCCACGGCCCTGCGCCGCAAGCTCTTCGGCTCCCTGGTGTGCGGCGCCCTGGCCGGCACGGCAGGCTCCGCCCACGCCCTGGCCACCGCCCTGGAGACAGCCCTCCCGGCACTCCCCGCCACCCCGGACCTGCCCGCCCTCCGCGCGTCCCCCCTCCCGGTGAAGGCCCTGACCCTGATGCGCCTGTCCCCTGCCGGCACGGGGGACGTGTGGACGGAACTGCCGCAACCGCGAGCGGTGGCGCACCGAGCCGGTGCCGGGCCGGCCGGCCGGGAACGGAGTTGACCTTCCCCCTGGTGCCCGGCGAACGGGCGCGGTCCGCCGCCCGGGGGCCGTCCCACCGGGCGTCCGTCACGCGACCGCCTCGGGCGCGACGACCTGGTTCCGGCCGGCCCGCGAGGTGTTCCGGCCGCTGGGGCGGGGCCCGGAGCGGGTCCGGCGCAGCACCACCGCGGCGGCGGCCCGCCGCGCGCCGCGCCGCGTCCCGGCCCGCCTACAGCGTTCCGGGGCGCGCCCGGTGCCGGCGCCGGCCCCGTGCCCGCTCGGCCGCTGGTGGCCGGCGCCGGTCCGGTCCCGCCCGGCGTTTTGGAGTCCGGCCCGTCTGATCAATAAGATCCGGCGATGATCAGAAGACAACGGCTGGCGGTGGGGGTCTGTGCGCTGTTCGCCGCCCTGAGCGCCGGGATCGCGTTCCCCTCCGGCGCGGTCGCCGATGAGACGGAGCAGGACGCTCCGAAGGTCGAACTCGTGCTGGACGTCAGTGGTTCCATGCGGGCCCGGGACATCGACGGCGGCAGCCGGATGGCCGCGGCGAAGCAGGCGTTCAACGAGGTGCTGGACGCGACGCCCGAGGAGGTCCGGCTCGGTATCCGTACGCTCGGCGCCAACTACCGCGGCAACGACCGCAAGGAGGGCTGCAAGGACACCGCGCGGCTGTACCCGGTCGGCCCGTTGAACCGGACCGACGCGAAGGCGGCCGTGGCCACGCTGTCGCCCACCGGCTGGACCCCGATCGGGCCCGCGCTGCTGAAGGCGGCGGACGATCTGGACGGCGGGAACGGCACCCGCCGTATCGTGCTGATCAGTGACGGCGAGGACACCTGCCAGCCGCTCGACCCGTGCGAGGTGGCCCGGGAGATAGCGGCCAAGGGCATCGGCCTGACCATCGACACCCTCGGCCTGGTGCCGGACGCCAAGACCCGCGCCCAGCTCAGCTGTATCGCGGACGCCACCGGCGGTACCTACACCGACGTCCGGCACAAGGAGGAACTGAGCGACCGGGTCGGCCAGTTGGTGGACCGGGCCGCGGATCCGGTGGTGACCCCGGTCGCCACCCAGGGCGCCGACCGGTGCGAGAAGGCCCCCGTCCTGAAGTCCGGTCTCTACACCGACCGGGAAGAGTTCGGGCAGCAGCGCTGGTACAAGGTGGACGTCGAGCCCGGCCAGGAGCTGCGCGCCTCGGTGAGCGTGGCGGACGACCGGGCCGTGAACCCCCACTACGGGGTGCTGCTGCGGGCGGTGACCGCGCACGGCCGGGAGATCGTGCGCGGTGAGGCCGCGGGCACCGGCCGTACGGATGTCATCTCCACCGGTCTGCGTTACCCGAAGAAGGACAGCGACGACGACTCGGCTCCGGCGGAGACGGTGTGCCTCCAGGTCACCCAGTCCTTCTCGGCGGCCTCGGGGGTGAAGACCACGCCGGGTCTGCCGCTGGAGCTGACCATCGACGTGGTGGACGGCCCCTCGGGCCACCGGGACGTGGCCGCCTTCGGTCTCGGCCGGGGCTGGTGGCTGCTGGGGGCTCTGGTGCTGGCCGGCTTCCTCGCGGGTCTGCTGTGGGGCTGGCTGTCACGCTGGCGGGTCGCGGTCTGGAGGACGAACTGATGCGGATCACACGCGTACTGGGCGCCGCGCTGCTGGCGCTGGGGCTGGCCGCCGGGCCGGCCGCCGCCGACTCCTCGCCCTCGCCGGGCGCCTCGGCCGACGACGACGCGCCCACTCAGGCGGGCACCTCGTTCCGTACGGCGACGGAGATCGAGCAGGGCGAGCGGGCCACCGCCTCCGGCTCCACCGGTGACTACCTGTACTGGTCCTTCCCGGCGGACACCGGGGAGCGCCCCACCGTGAAGGCGACGGTGAAGCTCCCGGCCAGGCATGGCGCCCAGACCTGGCAGCTCGACGTGTACGACGGGCTGCGGCGCCGCCAGGCCTGCCAGTACGGCGCCCAGTCGCGCACCGTCGCGGCGGACGCCGGCTCCGTCGAACTGGCCTGTGTGCTGCGGACGGTGCGCGGCTGGTCGGAGCCGTGGGCCAACGACCCGCTGCCGGGCACGTACTACATCCGGCTGACGGTGGTGGACCTCGCCGCCTCCGACCTCGGCCAGCCGGTCGGCGCCGAGGTGCGCGTCGACTCCAAGGACATCGGCGGCGCGGCGGCGGTCGACGGCTCACTGGGCAAGCCGCTCGTCCCGGGCATCGCCGTCAAGTCCGAGGAGGAGAGGAACGGTTCGAAGGAGGCCGTGCTGTCCAGCTTCGGCCGCGACGGCTGGTCGTCCGGCTGGTGGTCGGACCGCTGGGTGTGGACCGGGATCGGCGGTGTGCTGGCCGCGCTCGCGGGCATCGGCGGCTACGCGCTGACCCGCGGGTCGGGCCGGCCCTCCCGGGTGCCGCCGGGCGCCTGAGCCGTACGGCCCCGAAGAATCCGGCGAAGGCCCGCCACCGCGGCGGGCCTTCGTCTTTGTCACCCCGGCGCCCGCAATCGTCACCCTTCGCGCAGCGCCTTGGCGAGCGTGCCCTCCCCGGTCACCGTCACCCGCCCGTGCCGTACCGCGTCCGGCAGGGACAGCTCGCCCCGGGCGACGGCCTCGCAGGTCGCCGCGTCCATCACCAGGCGCGCGTCGGCCGGGCCGGGGGCGGGTCCGTCGCCGTAGACCGGTCCCTCCCCGGCGCCGACGTGGAGGTGGAACTCCCCTTCCTCCAGGCGCACTTCGACGACGCCCTCGCCTTCCAGCACGCGCAGCAGCGGCAGCGCGAACCAGTGCGCCCGCACGGCGTCGGTGGGCCCGCGTTCGCCCAGCTCCCGTGCGCCCCAGGTGCCCAGAGCCTGGAGGACCGGCAGCAACTCGCGCCCCCGGGGAGTGAGTTCGTACACGTACGCGGCGCCCGGCGGGGGCAGTCTGCGCCGGGTGGTCAGACCGTCGCGTTCCATCTCCTTCAGCCGCGAGGCGAGTACGTCCGTGCTCACGCCGGGCAGGTCCGCGTGCAGGTCCGTGTAGCGGCGGGGACCGGCGAGCAGCTCCCGGACGATCAGCAGGGTCCAGCGGTCGCCGACCAGGTCGAGGGCGCGGGCTGCGGAACAGTACTGGTCGTAGCTTCGGCGAGGTGACATGCGACGCAGTGTAGACGCGTTGTTGGACTTTCCAAGCTCTCACTTGGTAAAACCAAGCAACACGAGTTTCCGGAGGGGCCCATGGAGTTCCGGCAGTCCAACAAGCTCAGCGAGGTGTGCTACGAGATCCGCGGCCCGGTGATCGAGCACGCCAACGCGCTGGAGGAGGCGGGGCACAGCGTGCTGCGCCTGAACACCGGCAACCCCGCGGCCTTCGGTTTCGAGGCGCCGGAGGAGATCCTCCAGGACATGATCCGGATGCTGCCGCAGGCGCACGGCTACACCGATTCCCGGGGTGTCCTCTCCGCCCGCCGCGCGGTCGCCCAGCGCTACCAGACCCTGGGCCTGGACGTCGACGTGGACGACGTCTTCCTGGGCAACGGCGTCTCGGAACTGGTCTCCATGGCCGTCCAGGCGCTGGTGGAGGACGGCGACGAAATCCTCGTCCCCGCGCCGGACTTCCCGCTGTGGACGGCCGCCACCACGCTGGCCGGCGGCAAGGCCGTGCACTACCTGTGCGACGAACAGGCCGACTGGAACCCGGACCTGGCCGACATGGCCGCGAAGATCACCGACCGCACCAAGGCCGTGGTCATCATCAACCCCAACAACCCGACGGGCGCGGTCTATCCGAAGGAGATCGTCGAGGGCATCCTCGATCTCGCCCGCCGGCACGGCCTGATGGTGTTCGCCGACGAGATCTACGACCAGATCCTGTACGACGACGCCGTCCACCACTCCGCCGCCGCGCTCGCCCCCGACCTGGTCGTCCTCACCTTCTGCGGGCTGTCCAAGACCTACCGGGTGGCGGGCTTCCGCTCCGGCTGGCTGGTCGTCACCGGCCCCAAGCAGCACGCCAAGGACTACCTGGAGGGCCTGACCATGCTGGCCTCCATGCGGCTGTGCGCCAACGCGCCCGCGCAGTACGCCATCCAGGCCGCGCTCGGCGGACGCCAGTCCATCCGCGAACTGACCCGGCCCGGCGGCCGGCTGCACGAACAGCGCACCGTGGCCTGGGAGAAGCTCAACGAGATCCCCGGCGTGTCCTGCGTCAAACCCAAGGGCGCGCTGTACGCCTTCCCGCGCATCGACCCCAAGGTGCACCCGATCCACGACGACGAGAAGTTCGTGCTGGACCTGCTGCTGCGCGAGAAGATCCAGGTGGTCCAGGGCACCGGCTTCAACTGGCCCGCCCCCGACCACTTCCGCATCCTCACCCTGCCGTACGCGGAGGACCTGGAGGCGGCCATCGGCCGGATCGGCAGGTTCCTCGCCGGGTACCGGCAGTAGGAAGACGGCCCACGGCAGGCGAGTTGGCCCGTTTCGGTCGCTTGTGCGAAGATCACCGCGCATGATCGGGGGACTTCCGCGACGAGCCCTCGGTGCGCGCCCGACCAGCGCCGCACCGCACCGCCGCGCCCCCGGTCCGCTCCATCGACCAGGGGGAAACGGCAGTGTTCTCGTACGGAAGACCGGACGCCTGCGGACATCCGGACGCGCCCGGAAGACCGTCCGCGCGCGGCAGGCGCGGGGCGGTCGTCGCCCTGCTCTGCGCAGCGCTGACCGCGCTCGCGGTACCGGCCGCGCGGGCCGCGGCGCCCGCGCCGGCCGCCGGGCAGGAGGCACGGCAGGCCGCGCGGTTCTGGACCGCCGAGCGCATGGCCGCAGCGCGGCCGCTCGACGCGCTGCGGCAGGCGCGTCCGACGCCGCCGTCCGCGGCGGCCGCGGCGGCCCGGCCGAAGGGCACCCTGTTCCAGGGCACCCGGCTGGTCGGCACGTTCTTCGGCTCCGACGGGCCGCGCGGCACCACCTGGCACTGCACCGGCAGCGTCATCGACACCAAGGCCCGCAACATCGTGCTCACCGCGGCCCACTGCGCGCGGAACATGAAGGGCGACTACGTCTTCGTCCCGAAGTTCGTCAAGGGCGCGGCCCCGGACCGGCAGCCGTACGGCATCTTCCACATCAAGCGGATCTTCATCGACCCGCGGTACGTGCCCGACCGGGGCTCGTCCACCACCAAGAAGGCCGCGTCCGACCTGGACACCGCGTTCGCCCGGGTCTCGGCCAACCAGTGGGGCAAGTCCCTCCAGGACGCGGTGGGCGGCGGACTGACCTTCACCCGGCCCGCCGGCTACACCCACCGGGGCGTGACCGTCGTCGGCTACCCCTCCCACCGGCACAACACCGCCGGACGGGCCGTCAAGTGCACGGTGCCGACCACCCAGTTGCGCGGTTACCGGCAGCTGTCGATGACCTGCGGCGGCTACTACGGCGGGGTGTCCGGCAGCCCGTGGATCACCGACTACAAGGACGACGCCCGCACCGGCCACGTCATCGGCAACCTCGGCGGCTACAACGGCGGCGGCAACGACGCCAACGTGGACTACGTCAGCTACGCCACCGCGTTCGGCGCCGACGCCGCGTACCTCCTCGGCCGCGCCGTCGCCGATCAGGCGCCGCCCGCCGACCTGCCCGCGTACCGGGGCCTGAGCGGCAGCCTGCCGGGCGGTGCCGGGCGCTGGCGCAAGGCCGCGCTCATGGCTTCGGGCGAGTACACCGGCGACCGGCACGGTGATCTGCTGGTGGTGTGGACCGACGGCGGGGTCACCCTGCACCCGGGCGACGGCAAGGGCGGTTTCGGGGCCGAGAAGCGGCTGCGGCCGGCCAACTCCACCTGGACCCACGCCCGTACCGTGACCGGCGGCACCTTCGCCGATGGCCGGCGGGCGGGGCTGCTGGTGCGCTGGTCCGACGGCGAGGTCACCCTCTACCCACAGCCCGGCCCCTCGGGCCTCGGCCGGGAGATCCGGCTGGCGGCGCCGGGCTCGGTGTGGAAGAACGCCGCCCAGTTCACCGCCGGGGCGTTCCGGGCGGACGGGGGCACCGGCCTGCTGGTCCGCTGGGCCGACGGCGGGCTCTCCCTGTACCCGAAGGTGGGCACCGGCGGCCTCGGCCCCGGCACCCGGCTCCTTCCCGCGGGCGATGCCTGGACCAAGGCGGCCCTGCTGACCGGCGGCGACTTCGGCGGTACGGCCGCCGGGGACCTGCTGGTGCGCTGGGCCGACGGCGCGCTCGACACCTACGCCGACGTCTCGGCCGCGGGACCCGGCACCCCGTCCCGGGTGCGCGGCCCGAACAACCTGTGGAAGCAGGCGCGGGTGCTGACGGCCGGCGCCTTCCGCCACGACGGCCGGGCCGACGACCTCGTCGTGCGCTGGTCCAACGGGGAGACCACGCTGTACGCCGACACCGGCACCAAGGCCCTCGGCACCGAGTACACGCTGGTCCACCCCGGCACCTGACCGCACCACGGCACTTGAAGGGGGAACGATGCCCGCCACCACCCGGCCGGCCGGCGGCCTCGCCGCGCTCACGACCGGCCTCGCGCTCATGGCCCATCTGACGCTGACGGCCTGCGACACCACCACGACCGCGACACCGGACGCCACCACGACCGCCACCACGACCGCCACACCGGAGGCCACCGCACCGCCCTGCCGGACCGCCGCACTGACGTGGACGCTGTCACTGCTCGACGGTGCGGGCGCCCAGCGGGGAGGCGACCGGTCCGGGGCCCGCCTCACCGCCGTCAACAAGGGTTCCGGGGCCTGCGTGTTCGCGGGTTACCCGAGCCTGGAGATCCACAACGGCAAGGCGGACGGCATCGAGGGCGCCGGTTCCGGACGTCCCGCGGCCGTCGCCCTGCCCGGCCGGGCCGCCGTCACCGTGGACCTCCGCTACACCCGCCGCGGCACGCCGGGCGCGGACACCTGGTGCGTACGGCAGCACGAGGCCGTCGTGACGGCGCCGCACGACGCCCACGGCGCGGTCGTCCCGGTCACGGACGCGCACGGGAAGGCCGCCGTACTCGACGCGTGCGGGGAGACCATCGCCATGGCCCCGCCACAGCGTACGGAGGCCGGGACCTGACGGCGGCGGGCGCCGGGGAACGCCGTCTGGCGCAGTCCGTCCTGCGGGCGGCGGCGGCCCTGTGACACCGTGCCGTCATGGGTGACCTCTTTCTCGTCCGGCACGGGGAGACCGAGTGGTCGCGGTCCGGGCGGCACACCGGCCGGACCGACGTACCGCTCACCGAGCGCGGGCGGGACGAGGCGCGCCGGCTGGTCCCGCTGATCCGCTCGCACCGGATCGGGGCGGCCTTCGTCAGCCCCCTCCAGCGGGCGCGCGAGACCGCCGAGCTGATCGGGATCCCGGACGCGCGGGTCGACGCCGACCTGTGCGAGTGGGACTACGGCGGCTACGAGGGCGTGACGACGCCGGAGATCCAGCGGAGCCGGCCGGGCTGGTTCCTGTTCACCGACGGGGTCGCGCCCGGTCCCCCGGACCGTCCGGGCGAGACGCCCGAGCAGGTCGGGGACCGCGCCGACCGGATGCTGGCCAAGGCCGACGCCGCGCTCGCCAACACCGAGGGGGTCGTCGTGCTGATCGCGCACGGCCACTTCCTCCGTGTGCTCACCGCCCGCCGCCTGGGCCTGTCACCCCGGCACGGCGCCCTCTTCCAGCTCGCGACGGGAGCGCTGTGCCGCCTCGGCACGGAGCACGGCCGGCATGTGGTGGCGGGCTGGAACATCCGGCCCCCGGAGTAACGGCGGGCGTACGGGCACGGGGTGACGGTCCCGGCAGGCCCCGAGCCGTGACGGGCACGCCCCGGACGGCCAACCCGCTTGCCACAGTTGACATCCCCTGACATCCCCGCATGCCACCGGCGACGGTCCGCCGCGCACCGGCCGTTGTCAGTCCCCCGCCGTACTCTTCGACTGGGGCCGTACGACGGTCCGTGCGGCCGTCCGTACGGGCGGGGCCCCAGTGAGCGGTACCAGTGAACAGTGCCAGTGAGCGATGTCGGAAGGAGCAGCCCGTGACCCGACCGCCGTCCGCCGCTCAGCGGCGGGTGATCGAGGCCGCCGATCCGGTCACCGGCCGGCTGCGCGGTACGCCGGCCCAGCTCGCGGCGCTGGTGAAGCGGGGCCTGGCCTTCCGGCATCCCCGGCCGCCGCACGACCACTTCCTCACCCCGGCCGGCCACCGCGTCCGGGAGGCGATACCCGAGCCGCCGGCGGACTCCACGCCGGACACCGGGGTGTTCACGGCCCGGGTCGGCGGCGAGGAGGAGCCGCCGGTGTCCGGCCCGGCCCGGCTCCGCGAGGTGCGCGGTGCGTGGCAGGGGCTGCTGGAGCTGCGGAGGATGACGAATCCGGACGGTGCCGTGGACCGGCCGTGCGGCTGGGAGCGGACGCATCTGGTGCGGGCCGCGGCGCTGGCGCTGGAGGCGGCCGGGCACCGTCCGGCGGGCGGGGACACGGACGGGTACCGGGTCCGGGCGACACCGCAGCCGGAGGCGGTCGCGGTGTACGCGCCCCACAGCGCGGCGCTGGCGGCCTGCGCGGCGACGCTTCAGGAGGCCGGCTGGCAGGCGGGCGAGTACACCGAGCCCAGGACGAGAGCCCGCTTTCTGCTGGCCTCGCCGCGCCGGGTGTGACCGGCGTGTCAAGATCGGTCGACCGAGCACCGAACGACCACACCACCGAACGACCGCAGCACCGAACACGAGAAGGGCGCGCAGTGGCCGAACCGTTTTCCGTCCGGGTGACCGTCCGCGGTTACGAGACCGACACCCAGGGACATCTCAACCAGGCGGTCTACCTCAACTACGCGGAGCACGCCCGCTGGTCGCTGCTCCAGGCCGCCGGGATCAGCCAGGCCCGGCTGGTGGGCCAGGGTGTGGGCCCGGTGGCGCTGGAGACGACCATCGGCTTCCGGCGGGAGCTGCTCGCCGGCGACGAGGTCGACGTGACCTGCGCCTTCGAGTGGGGCGAGGGCAAGACGTTCCGGATCCGGCAGGAGATACGCAAGACCGACGGCACGCTCGCCGCCGAGATCACCGGGGTGGGCGGCCTCATGAACCTCACCGAGCGCAAGCTGGTCGCCGACCCGCGCGCCGTGCTCAAGGAACTGGCGACGGACCCCGGCCTGTTCGGCCTGTAGGCCCCCGGGCACGGGAAGGGGCCGGGGGTGACGGTGCCCCACGTCTCCCCCGGCCGGATCGGCGCCGGTGCCGGCGTCCGGTGCCGACGCACGGCGCCCGGTGTCAGCGGACGGCGGCGATCTCCTCCCCCGACTCCATGGGATGGGTGACGTCCTGGGCCTCCCGGCCCTTGCCGAGGTGGTTGAAGAGGAGGTTGAGCACCACGGCCGTGACACAGCCGGTGGAGATGCCGGAGTCCAGGACGATCTTCGCGGTCTCCGGGAAGGAGTGGTAGAACCCCGGCGCGGTGATCGGGATGATGCCGACCGCCAGGGACACGGCCACGATCAGCACGTTGTTGTCCTTGTCCAGACCGGCCCGGACCAGGGTCTGGATGCCGCTCGCGGCGACCGATCCGAACAGCACGATGCCGGCGCCGCCGAGGACCGGCCGGGGCACGACCGCGATGAGCGAGGCGGCCATCGGACACAGGCCCATCAGGACCAGGAAGCCGCCGCCGGCCGCGACGACGTACCGGCTGCGGATCCGGGTCATCGCGACCAGCCCGATGTTCTGGGCGAAGGCGCTGCACATGAAGCCGTTGAACAGCGGGCTGAGCGCGGACCCGAGGGTGTCGGCGCGCAGGCCGGCCGCGATGGTCTTCTCGTCGGCGGGCCGTTCGACGATCTCGCCGAGGGCCAGCATGTCGGCGGTCGACTCGGTCATGGAGACCACCATGACCACGCACAGGGAGAGGATCGCGGCGAGCTCGAACTGGGGGGCGCCGAAGTGGAACGGGGTGGGGAAGCCGACCACGTTCGCGTCGGCGACCGGGCCGAAGTCCGTGACGCCGAACGGGATCGCGATGAGCGTGCCGACGACCAGGCCGATCAGCACGGCGATCTGCTTGACGAAGCCGCGGGTGAAGCGGCGCAGCAGCAGGACGATCAGCAGGGTGAGGCCGGCCAGGGTGAGGTAGGTGGTCGAACCGTAGTCGTCGGCCCGGGGATCGGGGCCCTGCGCCCAGCCGAAGGCGACGGGGAGCAGGGAGACGCCGATCAGGGTGATGACGGAGCCGGTGACGACCGGTGGGAAGAAGCGGATCGCCTTGCTGAAGAAGGGGGCGGCGACGAAGCCGAGCAGACCGGCGACGATGACCGCGCCGAAGATGATCGGCAGGGCGTCGGACTTGTCCTCGGTGGAGGCGACGATCGCGGTCATGGGGGCGACACCGGCGAAGGTGACGCCGTTGACGAAGGGCAGCCGGGCGCCGATCTTCCAGAAGCCGAGCGTCTGGAGGAAGGTGGCGAGGCCGGCGGTGAACAGGCAGGCGCCGGTGAGAAAGGTCAGCTCGGTCGCGCTGAGGCCGATGGCCGCGCCGACGATGAGCGGTGGTGCGACGACACCGGCGTACATGGCGGCCACGTGCTGCAGTCCGCTGGTCGCCATTTTCAGGGCGGGGAGTTTCTCGTCTACGGGATGGGCGGCCACGGCGGCTCCTCCGGGCGGGTGACACGTCATCGTCGACGTGGGTTTCATGGAGGTGGTGCGGTGGGTCGTGCGGGACCCACGCGGGGGGTGGCGAGATAAGCGGTGACGAGTGTGTGGGGGTGTGGAGCGGTGTGGGGTGCGTGGAACGTGACGGGGGATGTGGGGTGACCGTCTCCGGGGGCGTGCGTCCACACGCGCCCCGGAGACGGCATCGCCGTGGATCCCGCTCGGATCCACGGTTCCGGCCGGGAGCCGTCCCTCCCGGCCGGAGTCTTGGGGTGGGGCCGCTGATCAGTCCTGTGCGGCGATCCGGGCCAGGCGCCGGGCTTCCTCCCGGGTGCCGACGGCGATGGCGTCCTCGTCGGCGGTCAGCAGCCGGCCGTTGTCGACGATCTGCCGGCCGTTGACGAACGACGCGGTGACCGGGGCCGGCGCGCCGAGGACCAGCGCGGTCACCGGGTCGGTGATGGAGGCGTGGGCGAGGGTGTCCATCTTCCACAGCACCACGTCGGCCAGCTTGCCGGGTTCCAGCGAGCCGATCTGATCGGCCCGGCCGAGGACCCGGGCGCCGCCGTAGGTGCCGAGCCGCAGCGCCTGACGGGCGTTCAGCGCGGCCTCGCGGTGGGCGCCGAGCCGGTTGATCAGCAGGGCGTTGCGCAGCTCGGTGTGGAGTTCGCCGGACTCGTTGGAGGCGGTGCCGTCGACGCCGAGGCCGACCGGGACGCCCGCCTTCAGCAGATCGGGGACGCGGGCGATACCGGCGCCGAGGCGGGCGTTGGACGACGGGCAGTGGGCGACACCGGTCTTCGTGCGGGCGAAGGCCCGGATGTCGGAGTCGTTCATGTGGACGCAGTGCGCCATCCACACGTCCTCGCCGAGCCAGCCGGTGGACTCGAAGTAGTCGGTGGGGCCCATGCCGAACAGCTCGTGGCAGAACTTCTCCTCCTGCACCGTCTCCGAGCCGTGGGTGTGCAGCCGCACTCCCAGCCGGCGCGCCAGCTCGGCTGCCTCGCGGAGCAGTTCGGTGGAGACCGAGAAGGGGGAGCAGGGGGCGACCGCCACCTGGGTCATGGCGTCGAAGGAGGCGTCGTGGTGCCGCTCGACGGTCTCCTCGGTCGCCCGCAGCGCGTCCTGAAGCGTCTCCACGGCGAAGTCCGGGGGCAGCCCGCCGTCCTTCTCGCCGCGGTCCATCGAGCCGCGGGCCAGCGTGAAGCGGACCCCCATCTCGGCGGCGGCCCGGATGATCGAGCCGGACAGGTCGCCGGAGCCGCGCGGGTAGACGTAGTGGTGGTCCATGGCGGTGGTGACACCGCCCCGGGCCATCATGGCGAGGGACCCCTGCGCCGCCGTGTACGTCATCCGCTCGTCGATCCGTGCCCAGACGGGGTAGAGCGCCACCAGCCAGTCGAACAGGTTGTGGTCGGTGGCCAGGCCCCGGGTGATCCACTGGTAGAAGTGGTGGTGGGTGTTGACCAGGCCGGGCGTGGCCAGGTGGCCGCGCCCGTCGATCCGGCGCACCACGTTCTCCAGTGTCCTGGGGGCCTCGCCCGCGCCGACCGCCTCGATCCGGTTGCCGGCGAGGACGAGGTACCCGAAGGCGTACTCCGTGTCACCCGCGTCCACGGTCGCGATCGCACAGTTCTCGATGACGACGCGCTGGGCTGCCGATGGTCCCATCTGCTTCCTTGTCTTTCGGTGGCGGCCCGTGGACCAGGGGGGATCCACGGGGTGGGCACGGCAGGACCCTAGGAGGATTCGAGTACCGGGGCCGGTTGCCGGCTCCGGGTGCCGAGGTGGTGGAAGAAGAGGTTCAGCAGGACGGCGACGAGCGCGCCGGCGCTGATGCCGGACCCGAGCACGGTCTGCGCCCACGCCGGGAAGTCGGCGTAGAAGGTCGGCGCGGCCAGCGGGATGATGCCGGCGCCGAGTGCCACGGCCACCAGGATGATGTTGGAGCTGTCGTCCAGGCCCGCCTCGGAGAGCGTCCGGATGCCGCTGACGGCGATGGAGCCGAAGAGGACGATGCCCGCGCCGCCGAGCACCGGCATGGGGACCAGGGAGACGACCGCGCCGAGGACCGGGAAGGCGCCGAGGATGATCAGGCTGCCGCCGGCGACGGCGACGACGTACCGGCTGCGTACCCGGGTGAGCGAGACGACGCCGACGTTCTGGGCGAAGGCGGAGGTGGGGAAGCCGCCGAAGACCGGTCCGATCAGGGTGGCGAGGCCGTCGGTGCGCAGGCCCCGGGTGATGGTCCTGGCGTCGGCGCGGCGGTCGCAGATCTCGCCGAGGGCGAGCATGCCGGCGCTGGACTCGGTCATCAGCACCAGCATCACGATGCACAGCGACAGGATCGCGGCGGGCTGGAACTCCGGGGCGCCGAAGGCGAAGGGGGTGGGCAGCGCGGCCACGGGCGCGGACTTGATGCCGCTGAAGTCGGCCATGCCGAAGGGGATCGCGGCCAGGGTGCCGACGAGCAGTCCGAACAACAGGGCGACTTGTTTGACGAAGCCCTTGCCGAAGCGCTGGATCAGCAGGATGACGGCGAGGGTGAACCCGGCGAGCGCCAGGTAGCGCATGTCGCCGAAGTCGGCGGCGGTCTTGTCGCCGCCTTGGGCCCAGCCCACCGGGACGGGCATCAGCGTGACGCCGATCAGGGTGATGACCACGCCGGTGACCAGGGGCGGGAAGAAGCGCAGCAGCCGGCCGAAGAAGGGTCCGAGTGCCAGGCAGAAGGCACCGGCCACCATCACCGCGCCGTAGATCGCGGGGAGTTGGTGTCCTTGGCCGTTGGTCTCGGCGATCGCGAGGATGGGGGCGATGCCGGCGGAGGAGGCGGCGTTGACGAAGGGCAGCCGGTTGCCGACGAAGCCCTTGACGCCGATGGTCTGGAGGATGGTCGCGATGCCCGCGATGAGCAGGCTCGCGGCGATGAGCCGGGTACGGGCCCCGATGTCGAGCCCGCAGGCCTGACCGATGATGAGCGGAGGAGTGACAACGCCCGCGTACATTGCGGCGATGTGCTGGAGCGCGGCGGGGACGAGCCGCGAGGGGTGGAGCTTCTCGTCCACCGGGTGCACGGACGTGACGGCGTCCATTATGTGCACCGGCGGGGTGGAACACGGGGCTTTCGCCGGCCCCTTTGCAGGCTGTGCCATTTTGTTCCCTCCGGTGTAGCGCGCCCCCGGCCCGTCAGGCCGGGCCGGGGGCGGGCGTCCCGCGTCAGAGGTTGGTCATGTCGACCGGGATACGGGCCTCACAGCCGTCCCGCAGGATGGTGGCCTCGATGAGGCCGTAGGGGCGGTCGGCGGCGAAGTAGACCTCGTTGTCGTTCTTGAGTCCGAACGGCTCGAGGTCCACGAGGAAGTGGTGCTTGTTGGGCAGCGAGAAGCGGACCTCGTCGATCTCGCTGCGGTTGTTGATGATGCGCGAGCCCATCTGGTACATCGTCTGCTGGAGCGAGAGCGAGTAGGTCTCGGCGAAGGCGTGGAGCATGTGCTTCTTGACCTGCTCGTAGGACTTCTCCCAGTTGGGCATCTTCTGCGCGTCGTCGGTCCAGTTGAACCGCCAGCGGCCGGAGACCTGGGTGGCGAGGATACGGTCGTACGCCTCCTGGAGGGTGGTGTACTTGTCCTTGACGTAGCCCCAGAACTCGGAGTTGGTCGAGTTCATCACGACCAGGTCCTTCAGGCCGGAGATGACCTCCCACTTCTCACCGTCGTAGGTGATCTGGGTGAGGCGGACCTCCTGGCCCTTGCGGACGAAGGAGTGCTTGACGTCGTCCGCGCCGATGAACTTGCTGTTGGCGTCGGAGGTCTCGATCCGCTCCCAGGCGTACTCCTCGATGCGGATGCGCGCCCGGTGGATCGGCTCCTGGCTGGTGACGAAGTGCCGGGCGAGGTGGATGCCGAACTGCTCGGCGGACTCGATGCCGTATTCCTTGGCGAACGCGAACACCGTGTTCTTGGTGGTGTCGGTCGGCAGGACGTTGGCGTTGGAGCCCGAGTAGTGGACCTCTTCCATATCGCCGCTCAGCGCGATGGAGACGTTGAGGTCCTTGATGTGATGGGTGGCGCCGTCCCGCGTGATCTTGACGACTCGGTTCTCGGCCTTGCCGTACTGGTTCTGTCCCAGGATGGTCGGCATGTAGCTAGCTCCCTCGGTAAACGGAGTAGCCGAACGGGTTGAGCAGCAGCGGTACGTGGTAGTGCTCCCCGGGCACCACGGCGAAGGTGATCGCCACCTCGGGGAAGAACACGGCACCGCTGTCCCGATTCGCGGGGGCGTCCTGCTGCGCATCGGCTTGCTTCTTCGCAGAAATTTCGAAGTACGGCTCGACGGCGAAGTCCAACCGCACGTGGGTGGTCCCTTCCGGCAGGGCCGGCAGGTCCTTGCACCGGCCGTCGGCGTCGGTCGCCGAGCCGCCGAGCGCCTGCCAGTCCGCCTCGCGCCCGAGGCGGGCGGAGAGGTGGACGGCGACGCCCTCGGCGGGGCGGCCGATCGAGGTGTCCAGGATGTGCGTGGACACGGAGGCGGTGGTGCTGGTGCTCATGGTGTCAGGCGTCCTCTTCGACGAGTCGGGCCAGTCGGATGCGGTTGATCTTGCCCAGCTCGGTGCGGACTATCTCCCGCTCCTGCTCGGGCGAGTTGCCGATCCGCTCCTTGACCGCGTCGCGCATCTGCTCGCCGGTCCGGCTGGTGGCGCAGATGAGGAAGACATGCCCGAACTTCTCCTGGTAGGCCAGGTTGAGTTCGAGCATCTCCGCCTTGAGCTCGTCGGAGGCACCGGCCATGCCGCGCTGTTCGCGGGCGGAGGTCGGGTCGCCGGGCTTGGGCCGCCCGATCGGCGGGTGTCCGGCCATCGCCTCCGCCAGGTCCGCGGGGGTCAGCTCGGCCGTGGCGGCGTCGCTGGCGGTGTAGAGGTCCTCCGGGGTGGCGTACGGGCGGGCGGCGAGCAGTCGCCGGGCCCACTCGATGGAGGCGCACGCCTCGTGGAGGGCGGCGAGGGCTTCGCGCTCCTCCAGAGCGTTGAACCGGGACAGGCCCGGGGGCGTGGAAGTGGTAGTCACGGGAGCCTCCGTGGCCGCTTCGGGCCGTTGTGCTGAACGGGCTGCGGATAGCTAACGCCCTCGGAAACACCACGTCAACACTTTGTTGAAAATTCCGCGTAACAAGCCGGGTTGGGGACCGAACGGCCCTTGCGCCCCCGCTCCCGCCCCACTCCCGCCCCGGTCAGAGGCCCTTCTCGCGGTTGAGGTAGTTGTAGACCGTGAAGCGGCTGACGCCGAGCGCGCTCGCCACGGTCTCCACGCCGTGCCGCACCGCGAACGCGCCGCGCGCCTCCAGGATCCGTACGACCTCCTGCTTGGCCTTGCGGTCCAGATCGGCCAGCGGCCGGCCCTCCTTGCGCTCCATGGCGGCCAGGATGTGGTCGAGGGAGTCGGCCAGCTGGGGCAGGCGCACGGCGACGACGTCGGCGCCCTCCCAGGCGAGGACGACGTCCTCGGGACCGGCCTCGTCGGGCGGGAGCATCGTCCCACCCATGGCGTCGACCAGCGGTTTCACCGCCGCGATGAAGGGCTCGTCGCCGGTCACCTATCACCCTCCCCGGCCTCGTCACCGATCACGTTGACCTGGAGCGAGACCCGGGTGGCGCCGGCCTGGAGGGCCTTGCGCAGCAGCGCCTCCACCGCGCCGAGCACCCGGTCGGCGCCGCCCTCGGCGGTGTTGCCGAAGGGGCCGACGTCCACGGCGTCCAGCTCTGCCGTCTCTATGACCTCGCGCGCCACCAGGGCGTGCGCGGGCGCTTCGTCCAGGTCGAAGGGCTCGGTCGTGAACTCCACTCTCAATCGCACGCGCTCAACCTAACGCGCGAGGCCGTCATGGGGGCGGCTCTCGCGGACCCCTCTTGACAAGCGGCGACACACGACGGCAATCTTCCATTACGCAGAAACGAACTTCCGTAATACGGAATCTCGACCCAACGGAAGGGAGCGCGGCCCGAATGCCAGGTTTCGAGTGGAGCACCGCCGCAGACCAGCGCTTCAACGTCAACCTGTCGATCCTCTTCACGGAACTCCCGCTCCTGGAGCGCCCCGCGGCCGCCGCCGCGGCGGGCTTCTCCGCGGTCGAGCTGTGGTGGCCCTGGATCGACTCCCCCACTCCGGCCCGGTCCGAGCTGGACGCCCTGAAGAAGGCGATCGAGGACGCGGGAGTCCGGCTCACGGGCCTGAACTTCTACGCCGGGCGGCTGCCGGGCCCGGACCGTGGCGCCCTGTCGCTGCCGGGCGAGGAGTCGGAGAAGTTCCGCGCCAACATCGACGTGGCCGCCGACTTCGCGGCCTCCCTCGGCTGCACGGCGCTCAACGCGCTGTACGGCAACCGGGTCGAGGGCGTGGACCCGGCCGAGCAGGACGCGCTGGCCCTGGAGAACCTCGTCCTCGCGGCCCGGGCGGCCGACCGGATCGGTGCCATCCTGCTGATCGAGGCTCTGAACAAGCCCGAATCGCCGCTGTACCCGCTGGTGTCGGCGCCGGCCGCGGTGGAGGTCGTCGACAAGGTGAACGCGGCGACGGGGCTCGGGAACGCCAAGTTCCTGATGGACCTGTACCACCTGTCCATGAACGGCGAGGACCTGCCCGCGGTCATCGACGCCTACGCGGCGAAGACCGGGCACGTGCAGATCGCCGACAACCCCGGCCGCGGCGCCCCCGGCACCGGCTCGCTCCCGCTTGAGGAGCTGCTCGGCCGGCTGAGGAAGGCCGGTTACGACGGCTGGGTCGGCCTGGAGTACAAGCCGGGCGACCGCCCGAGCGCCGAGGCGTTCGACTGGCTCCCGCGCGAGGCCCGCGCGGCCCGCTGAGCCGCCGGCCCCCGCGCACCGGCCGCCCTTCACAGACGTACTTGCCGCAGTAAGAGAGGCACCCCCGAAATGAGCAACCTTCCCAAGATCGCTTGGATCGGCCTCGGCATCATGGGCTCCCCCATGTCCGAGAACCTGATCAAGGCGGGCTACCAGGTCACCGGTTACACCCTGGAGAAGGAGAAGCTGGACCGCCTGGCCGCCGCCGGCGGCAGCGCGGCCGGCTCCATCGCCGAGGCCGTGCGCGACGCCGACGTGGTCATCACGATGGTGCCCGCCTCCCCGCAGGTCGAGGCCATCGCCTACGGCCCGGACGGCATCCTGGAGAACGCCAAGTCCGGCGCCCTGCTGATCGACATGTCCTCGATCACCCCGCAGACCTCCGTGGACCTGGCCAAGGCCGCCAAGGACAAGGGCATCCGGGTGCTCGACGCCCCGGTGTCCGGCGGTGAGGCCGGCGCCATCGAGGCGGTGCTGTCGATCATGGTCGGCGGCGAGCAGGCCGACTTCGACCAGGCCAAGCCGATCTTCGAGGCGCTCGGCAAGACGATCGTGCTGTGCGGTCCGCACGGCTCGGGCCAGACGGTGAAGGCCGCCAACCAGCTGATCGTCGCCGTGAACATCCAGGCGTGCGCCGAGGCCGTGGTCTTCCTGGAGAAGTCGGGCGTGGACCTTGAGGCCGCCCTGGACGTCCTCAACGGCGGTCTGGCCGGCTCGACCGTGCTGGCGCGGAAGAAGGACAACTTCCTCAACCGCGACTTCAAGCCCGGCTTCCGTATCGACCTGCACCACAAGGACATGGGCATCGTCACCGACGCCGCCCGCAACGTCGGTGCCGCGCTCCCGGTCGGCGCCGTGGTCGCCCAGCTGGTCGCCAGCCTGCGCGCCCAGGGCGACGGCGGCCTGGACCACTCGGCCCTGCTGCGGGCCGTCGAGCGCCTGTCCGGCGCCCAGGTCTGACGACCCCTCGGAACTTCCGGGCCGCGGCGCCGCTGACACCTGTCCTGTCGCGCCCAGGCGGCGCCGCGGCCCGGAATCGGTTTCAACAAAGTGTTGACGCTCAGATCGCCCCACTTCTAGGCTCCACAAAGCGGAAACAGTTTTCCGCTGACACCCGCACGGAAGGTCCACGATGTCGAAGCGCGTGCTCACGACAGAGTCCGGCGCACCGGTCGCCGACAACCAGAATTCCGCCTCCGCCGGCGTCGGCGGCCCGCTCCTGATCCAGGACCAGCACCTCCTGGAGAAGCTCGCGCGCTTCAACCGCGAGCGGATCCCGGAGCGTGTCGTGCATGCCCGCGGTTCCGGCGCGTACGGCCACTTCGAGGTGACCGACGACGTCACCGGTTACACCCACGCAGACTTCCTCGGCGAGATCGGCAAGCGCACCGAGGTGTTCGTGCGCTTCTCCACCGTCGCCGACAACCTCGGCGGTGCCGACGCGGTCCGCGACCCCCGCGGCTTCGCGGTGAAGTTCTACACCGAAGAGGGCAACTACGACCTCGTCGGCAACAACACCCCGGTGTTCTTCATCAAGGACCCGCTGAAGTTCCCCGACTTCATCCACTCGCAGAAGCGCGACCCGTTCACCGGCAAGCAGGAGCCCGACAACGTCTGGGACTTCTGGGCGCACGCCCCCGAGGCCACGCACCAGGTCACCTGGCTCATGGGCGACCGCGGCATCCCGGCGTCGTACCGCCACATGAACGGCTACGGCTCGCACACCTACCAGTGGACGAACGCCAAGGGCGAGGCCTTCTTCGTCAAGTACCACTTCAAGACGAACCAGGGCATCCGCTGCCTGTCCACCGAGCAGGCGCAGGAGCTGGCGGGCAAGGACCCCAACTCGCACCAGACCGACCTGCTCCAGGCGATCGAGCGCGGTGTGCACCCGTCCTGGACGCTGTACGTCCAGATCATGCCGGCGGCCGAGGCGGCGGACTACCGCTTCAACCCGTTCGACCTGACCAAGGTCTGGCCGCACAAGGACTACCCGCTCCAGCGCGTGGGCCGGCTGGTCCTCGACCGCAACCCGGACAACGTGTTCGCCGAGGTCGAGCAGGCCGCGTTCTCCCCCAACAACTTCGTGCCCGGCATCGGCCCGTCCCCGGACAAGATGCTCCAGGGCCGGCTGTTCGCCTACGCGGACGCCCACCGCTACCGCCTCGGTGTCAACCACACCCTGCTCGCGGTGAACGCCCCGAAGGCGGTCCCGGGCGGTGCCCGGAACTACGGCCGCGACGGCTTCATGGCGGTCAACGGCCAGGGCCGGCACGCCAAGAACTACGAGCCGAACTCCTACGACGGCCCGGTGGAGACCGGCCGCCCGCTGTCCGCCCCGCTCGCGGTGGCCGGCTACACCGGCAGCCACGTCGCCCCGGCGCACACCAAGGACGACGACTTCTTCCAGGCCGGCGAGCTGTACCGGCTGATGTCGGAGGAGGAGAAGTCCCGTCTCGTCGCGAACATCGCCGGCGGCCTCTCGCAGGTCTCCCGTGACGACGTGATCGAGAAGAACCTGGCCCACTTCCACGCCGCCGACCCCGAGTACGGCAAGCGCGTGGAGGAGGCGGTCCGCGCCCTGCGCGAGGACTAGTCCCAAGGCTGCGTCCGGGACGTGACGGGGAGGTCGTGCCCCGGACGCGAAGGCCCCGCCGCCCCGGGTGATCCGGATGAGGGGTGATCACCCGGTACGGCGGGCAGGGCGAGGACCGCGGTGGCGTGCGAGCCAGTGCGGTGGTGAAGGAGAACCGGGCTCCCTTCTCGACCAGAGGGAAGGGACGTCCGCCTCCGTCGCCGCCACCGCGGTCCCAGCCCCACCTCCGGCATCACCCCGGAGGTACCCGAGCCCCGTCCGGCGGCGCGAATGACCTGTCGCGCCCAGCCTCGCGCCGTCGGACGGTCACCATACGTGCGCGAAGCGCTCCCTCCGGTCCGGAGGGAGCGCTTCGCGCTGTCCGCGTCCGGGGCTCCGGCGTGCGCGTCCCCCGTATGCGCAGCACGCTGAAGGCATGGGCAACCCGACACAGCACCCGCACATCGTGGTCCACTCCCCCGCCCTGGACGGCTCCCGGCGGGTCACCGAGGGGGATGTGACGCTGGGGATCGCCTCGCACCTGGACGATGTCGTGGAGATCCTGCGGCTGGCCGACCTGGACCGGATCGAGGTGGAGGAGAGCGACCTGATCGAATGGCAGGGCGGCGGCCCGGACGACTGGCCCGGACTCGGGGAGTACGACATCTGACGGCGCCGACTGCGGCAAGGAACGCGGCCCGGCTACGCACACCTCGGCATCGGTTCCCGCCGTGCCGGACCCGTACGCGGTCACGCTGCTGCGCGGGGGTGACCGCGCCGCCGTGACCGTCGCCGTGGTCGCGCCGCGTCTGCGCGGGGCGGTCGAGGCGGGCCGGCCCGGCACGCTGCGCGAGACCGCGACGGGCGTGGCCGCGTCGGTGCGGCACCCGCTGGAGAAGGCGGTCCGCACCGGCCTGTACCGGCCCGCCGGTCCGTCGGAACCGCCCGTGCGGGCCGTGGTGCGCCGGGCCCTCGCCCGGCTGCGGGCCGGGCTGACGGCCGAGGGGCTGCTGCGCCCGCTGCCGCCCCGGCGCACCCGGGCGGCCCGCCGTGTGCCGGCGGCGCTGCGCGAGCGCCGGCCGCTGCTCCAGGGCCCCGACGGCCTGTCCGAGGAGGAACTGCTGCTCTGCGTCGCGCCGTACGGCGAGCGGGCGCCGGCCGTCCTCGTGCCGGGCTTCGCCGGGTGCCGGCTACCGCCGGTGCTTCGGCGACGCGTACGGCCGGTACGGGGAGTACGGCGCGGTGCCGGCCGGACCGGGGGGCGACCGCGGCGGTGGGGTCGGGGGCGGTGGATTCGGCTGTGGGCATGGCGAAGGGGCGGCCCGTCCCCCCGGGCAGGCCGCCCCTGGCTTGTGTCCGGTCTGTCAGACCTTCAACGTCTTGATCGACGTCGGCGCGTGGCCGGGCTCGGTGGCCAGGTCCTCGAACTCGGAGATGTCGCTGATGTCCATGGTGCGGCTCATCGAGATGTTGGTGATCCGCTCCAGGATCGCCTCCACGACGACCGGCACCCGGTACTCCGCGGCCAGCTTCTTCGCCTGCTCGAAGGCGGCGCCCAGCTGGTCCGGCTCGGTGACCCGGATGGCCTTGCAGCCGAGCCCCTCGGCGACCTTGACGTGGTCCACGCCGTAGACGCCGAGCTCCGGCGTGTTGATGTTCTCGAACTCCAGGTTGACCTGGAAGTTGATGTCCAGGCCGATCTGCGCCTGACGGATCAGGCCCAGGTAGGCGTTGTTCACCAGGACGTGGACGTAGGGGATCTTGTGCTGGGCGGCGACCGCCAGCTCCTCGATCAGGAACTGGAAGTCGTAGTCGCCGGAGAGCGCGACGACCGGGGAGTCCGGGTCGGCCTTGGCGACGCCGATCGCGGCCGGGATGGTCCAGCCGAGCGGGCCGGCCTGGCCGCAGTTGATCCAGTGGCGCGGCTTGTAGACGTGCAGCATCTGCGCGCCGGCGATCTGGGACAGGCCGATGGTGGTGACGTACCGGGTGTCCGGGCCGAAGGCCTTGTTCATCTCCTCGTACACGCGCTGCGGTTTCATCGGCACGTTGTCGAAGTGCGTACGGCGCAGCAGGGTGGCCTTGCGCTCCTGGGTGGAGGCCACCCAGGCGCCGCGGTCGGGCAGCTTGCCGGCCGCCTTCAGCTCCTTGGCGACCTCGACGAACAGCTCCAGGGCGGCCTTGGCGTCGGAGACGACGCCGTAGTCCGGCGGGAAGATCTTGCCGATCTGGGTGGGCTCGATGTCGACGTGGACGAACTTGCGGCCCTGGCGGTAGACGTCGAGCTTGTAGCCGGTGTGGCGGTTGGCCCAGCGGTTGCCGATGCCGAGGACGAAGTCGGACTCCAGGAAGTTGGCGTTGCCGTACCGGTGCGAGGTCTGCACGCCGACCATGCCGGCGTTCAGCTCGTGGTCGTCGGGCAGCGCGCCCCAGCCCATCAGGGTGGGGACGACCGGGGTCTGGGTCAGCTCGGCGAACTCCACCAAAAGGTCGGAGGCGTCGGCGCCGATGATGCCGCCGCCGGCCACGATGACCGGGCGCTCCGACTCCAGCAGGAAGGTGAGGGCCTTCTCGATCTGGGCACGGGTCGCGGTCGGCTTGTAGACCGGCAGCGGCTCGTAGGTCTCCGGGTCGAACTCGATCTCGGTGAGCTGGACGTCGATCGGCAGGTCGATCAGGACCGGGCCGGGGCGGCCGGAGCGCATCAGGTGGAAGGCCTGCTGGAAGACGCCGGGGACCTGCGCGGCCTCCAGGACGGTCACCGCCATCTTCGTGACCGGCTTGGCGATCGAGGCGATGTCGACGGCCTGGAAGTCCTCCTTGTGGATGACGTGCGTCGGCGCCTGTCCCGTGATGCACAGGATCGGGATGGAGTCGCCGATGGCGGAGTACAGGCCGGTGATCATGTCGGTGCCGGCCGGTCCGGAGGTGCCGATGCACACGCCGATGTTGCCCGGCTTGGTACGGGTGTAGCCCTCGGCCATGTGCGAGGCGCCCTCGACGTGGCGGGCGAGGGTGTGGTTGATGCCACCGCCCTCCTTGAGGGCCTTGTAGAACGGGTTGATCGCCGCGCCCGGCACACCGAAGGCGTCGGTGACGCCCTCGCGCTTGAGGATCTCAACTGCCGCGCGGGCAGCGGTCATACGAGCCATCGAGTACTCCTGCTTCGGCCTCTCGGATGCGTACTCCCGTCGCGCCCCGCGGTGAGCACGGTCTCCCGATCGTCAGTCTCCGCAACCTTTTCCGTATTGCGGAATATAACTTCTACTATCTGGAAGCAATGTAAGCGGGTGGGCGAAGGTCGTCAAGAGCGGTCCGGGGACCGGAAAACACCGGAGGGCCGCCCGTACCGGTACGGGCGGCCCTCCGGAAAAGGGGAAGGGGTAGGGCTCTCAGGTGCCGTACGCCTCCCGCAGCTCCACCTTGCGCACCTTTCCGGACACCGTCATCGGGAAGGAGTCGAGCAGCCGGAGCCGGCTGGGGATCTTGTAGTGGGCGAGCCGGCCCGCGCAGAAGGCTTGCAGCTCCTGGAGGGTGGGCGGCTGCGCGGGATCGCTCGGGATGACACAGGCGAGCACCTCCTCGCCGTACCGCTCGTGCGGCACCCCGACGACCTGGACGTCCCGGATCTTGGGGTGGGCGTAGAGGAACTCCTCGATCTCGCGCGGGTAGATGTTCTCGCCGCCCCGGATGATCATGTCCTTGATCCGGCCGACGATCTCGACGTACCCGTCCTCGCGCATCACCGCGAGGTCGCCGGTGTGCATCCAGCGGCCGGCGTCGATCGCCTCGGCGGTCTTCCCGGGCTCGTTCCAGTAGCCGAGCATCACGCTGTAGCCGCGGGTGCACAACTCCCCTTCCGTTCCCCGGGGCCGGGTCACGCCGGTGGCGGGGTCGACGATCTTGACCTCCAGGTGGGGCAGGACCCGGCCGACGGTGGCCGTGCGGTGCTCCAGGTCGTCCTCGATCCGCGTCTGGAGCGACACCGGTGACGTCTCCGTCATGCCGTAGCAGATGGACACCTGCTCCATGTGCATCTCGGCCACCACCCGCTTCATCACCTCCACCGGGCAGGGGGAGCCCGCCATGATGCCGGTGCGCAGGGAGGACAGGTCGAACTCCGCGAAGCCGGGCAGGCTCAGCTCCGCGATGAACATGGTCGGAACGCCGTACAGGGAGGTGCACCGCTCCCGCTGGACCGCCTCCAGCGTGGCCTCCGGGTCGAAGGAGGGCGCCGGGATCACCACGCAGGCGCCGTGGGAGGTGGCGGCCAGATTGCCCATGACCATGCCGAAACAGTGGTAGAAGGGAACCGGGACGCAGATCCTGTCCTGTTCGGTGTACGCGATCATCTCCCCCACGAAGTAACCGTTGTTGAGGATGTTGTGGTGGGAGAGGGTGGCCCCCTTGGGGAACCCCGTGGTACCCGAGGTGTACTGGATGTTGACGGGGTCGTCGCAGGACAGTTCCTCGAACGGCTCCGCCGAGGCCTCGGGGGTGGCGCGCGCGAGCAGCGCCTCCCAGCCCGGGTCGCCGAAGTAGACCGTCTCGCGCAGCCCGGGCAGCCCGGCCCGTACCTCCTCGACCATCGCGCGGTAGTCGCTCGTCTTGTGTCTCAGGGAGGCGAACAGGAAGGACACACCGGCCTGGCCCAGGACGTAGGCGACCTCGTGCGTGCGGTACGCCGGGTTGATGTTCACCATGATCGCGCCGAGGCGCGCGGTGGCGTACTGGACCAGCATCCACTCCGGGCGGTTGACCGCCCAGATGCCCACCCGGTCCCCCTTGGCGACCCCGCTGGCGCGCAGCGCGTACGCCAGCCGGTCGACGTCGGCGCCGAACTCGGCGTAGGTCCAGCGCCGGCCCGACTCCACGTCCACGAGCGCCTCGCGGTCCGGCCAGGCCGCGACGGCCCGGTCCAGGTTGGCGCCGATGGTGTCACCGAGGAGCGGGGTGGTTCCCGTCCCGTGGGTGTACGAGGCTTGAGGCCCGTGGTCGTACGGGGTCGGTACCGTCACCGGAAGTCCTCCTCGCGGTACTCGTCGGAGGAACCCGCGGCCGTGGCCTCGCGCAGCTCGATCCGGCGGATCTTGCCGGAGACGGTCTTGGGCAGGGCTCCGAACTCCAGCCGGCGGATGCGCTTGTAGGGGGCGAGCACCTCACGGGAGTGCTCGAAGAGGATCTTCGCGGTGCCGGGTCCGGGCTCCCAGCCCTCGGCGAGCACGATGTACGCCTTCGGCACGGCGAGCCGCAGTTCGTCCGGGGCGGGCACCACGGCCGCCTCGGCCACCGCCTCGTGCTCCAGCAGCGCGCTCTCCAGCTCGAACGGGCTCACCTTGTAGTCGGAGGACTTGAACACGTCGTCGCTGCGCCCGATGTAGGTGAGGTAGCCCTCCTCGTCCCGGGTCGCGATGTCCCCGGTGCGGTAGTAGCCGCCCGCCATGGCCTCGGCCGTGCGGTCCGGGTCGCCGTGGTAGCCGGTCATCAGGCCGGCCGGGCGCTCGGCCAGGTCGAGGGCGATCTCCCCCTCGGTGACCCCGGGCGCGCCGGAGACCGGGTCCAGCAGCAGCACCCGGAACCCGGGGCTGGGCCGGCCCATGGACCCCGTCTTCAGCGGCTGGCCGGGGGTGTTGGCGACCTGCACGGCGGTCTCGGTCTGGCCGAAGCCGTCCCGGATGGTCACCCCCCAGGCGCGCCGGACCTGTTCGATGACCTCGGGGTTGAGCGGTTCACCGGCGGCCACGGCCTCGCGGGGCGGGTTGGCCAGCCGGGTGAGGTCGGCCTGGATGAGCATCCGCCACACCGTCGGCGGGGCGCAGAAGGTGGTGACGCCGGCGCGGTCCATCTCGGCCATCAGCCGGGTGGCGTCGAAGCGGGTGTAGTTGACGACGAAGACGGTCGCCTCCGCGTTCCACGGCGCGAACAGGTTGGACCAGGCGTGCTTGGCCCAGCCGGGCGAGGAGATGTTCAGGTGGACGTCGCCGGGCTTGAGCCCGATCCAGTACATGGTGGACAGATGACCGATGGGGTAGGAGGTGTGGGTGTGCTCGACCAGCTTGGGGCGGGCGGTCGTGCCCGAGGTGAAGTAGAGCATCAGCGGGTCGTCGGCCAGGGTCGGGCCGTCCGGGACGAAGTCGGCGGGGGCCGCGTAGGCGTCCTCGTACGGCTCCCAGCCCTCCTCGGGCAGACCGCCGACGCTGATCCGGGTGTAGCCGCCGGGCACGCCGTCGAACTTGGCGGTGTCCTCCGCCCGGACGATGGCGTGCCGCACCCGGCCCCGCTCCACCCGGTCCCGCAGATCGGCCGGGCCGAGCAGCGGGGTGGCCGGGATGACGACCGCGCGCAGCTTCATCGCGGCCAGCGCGGTCTCCCACAGCTCGGCCTGGTTGCCGAGCATGACGAGGATCCGGTCCTCGGGGGCGACCCCGCGCTCGCGCAGCCACCGGGCCACCCGGTTGGAGCGCGCGGACAGCTCGGCGAAGGAGAGCCGGGTCTCGGAGCCGTCCTCCTCGACGATGTGCAGCGCCGTGCGGTCGTTGCCCTCGGCGATGACGTCGAACCAGTCCAGCGCCCAGTTGAAGTGCCCGGGCCGGGGCCAGCGGAAGCCCTCGTAGGCGGTGGCGTAGTCCTCGCGGTGTGCCAGCAGGAAATCCCTGGCCCTGCGGAACATCTCGGTCGCCGTCATCCACGTCCTCCTCGGTACCGGACCATTGCCGGGCGGCTCCCCGGCATCGTCTAATCCGTGATGCGGGTCTCACTACCCCCGAACGGGGTGGACCGCACCGAAGGAGCGTCAAGGTGGCATCTGAGGCCGTGGCGGCGGCGGAGATACGCGGCGCGCTGGCCCGGCTGCGGCGTGCCACGGGGCTGCCCGTCGCCTTCGGCGGCCTGGTCGAGTCCGGCCGGCCGCACATCCGCATCAGCGAGCTGAGCGGCACGACCACGGCGGCGCTGCGCTCGCTCGCGGTGACCTCCGGCACCGGGCTGGGCGGCAAGGCGGTGGCGCTGGCCCGGCCGTACGCGGTGCCGGACTACGCGCGGTCGCGGCAGATCAGCCACGAGTACGACGCCCCGGTGGCCGCCGAGGGCATCCGCGCGGTGCTCGCCGTGCCGGTGGTGGTGCGGCGCCGGGTGCGCGGGGTGCTCTACGGCGCGCTGCGCTCGGCCCGGCCGCTCGGCGACCGGACGCTGGACGCGGCGGTGGCGGCGGCGCGGGATGTGGAGCAGGCGCTGGTGGTGGGGGACGAGGCGCGGGAGCTGCTGGCCGCCATCCGGCCGGAGCCGGGGACGGCCGGCCGGGGAGCGGCCTGGGAACACGTGCGCGAGGCGCACGCGGCGCTGCGGGCGCTGGCGCCCCGGATCGCCGACCCGGGGCTGCGGGCCGAACTGCTCGCCGTGTGCGGGCTGCTGACCACGCCGTCACGAGCCGGGGGCGTGGCCCTGGCGCCACGCGAGCTGGACGTGCTGTCCTGGGTGGCGGCGGGGGCCACCAACGCGGCGGTGGCCGAGCGGCTCGGCATCGGCCCGGAGACGGTCAAGAGCTATCTGCGTTCGGCGATGCGGAAGCTGGGCGCCCACACACGAGGGGAGGCGGTGAGCGCGGCCCGGGGGGCGGGGCTGCTGCCGTAGCCCGAAGACAGTTGGGAAACCTGCCCATTCATCCGGTGCCGCTTTGAATTTCCCTCTGCTTGACCGTTTGTTATTTCCCTCACCACGGCTTCCGTCCGAATTTCAGGGATCGTTGCCTAGAATTTGGCCCGGACACGACACAGGAGGGGAGCGGTGACCGTGCGACGGGACTTCCAGGAGTCTGCCAGGTGCCGCCCCGACCTGGTCATCGGCCGCGAGGAGCTGTTCGCCGACGCCCGCGGGCAACTCGCCTCGGGAGGCAGTGTGCTCCTCCACGGCCCCGCCGGAATAGGGAAATCCACCGCCCTACGGGCATTGGCCGAGGAATACGGCGCCAGCGCGCGCACGGTCTTGCGGTGCTCGGCGACGGAGTCCGAATCCCATCTTCCGTTCCTCGCCCTCGCCGATCTGCTCGGCCTGGTCCTGGACGAGGTCTCCCCCCGGCTGCCCGCCGCCCAGCGCACCGCGCTGGAGTCGGCGCTCACCGGCCGCGGCGAGTCCAGCCTCCAGCGCGACGGGCTGGCGCTGCGCCTGGCGGTGCTCTCCGCGCTGCGCGCGCTCGCCGCCGACGGCCCGGTGCTGGTCGTCGCCGACGACCTGCAGTGGCTGGACCCGGCCAGCGCCGAACTCCTCGGCTTCGCCGCCCGGCGCCTGGAGGGCACGCCGGTGCAACTGCTGTGCGCGGTGCGCACGGAGGGCCAGGAGAGCCAGGAGTACGACCGTCAGCTGCGCGCCTGCCCGCCGGGGACCCTCGCCGTCCGGCTCGGCCCACTCACCCGCGCCCAGGTCGCCCAGCTCCTCGACCACCGCGGTCACGGCGGCCTGCCCCGCTCCACGGTCCGCGAGATCCACCGCACCAGCGGCGGCAACCCGCTGTTCGCCCTGGAACTCGGCCGCGCCCTCGCCGACAGCCCCACCCCGCCCCGGCCCGGCGAGCCGCTGCCCGTGCCGACCTCGCTGCGCGCCCTGGTGCTCAGCCGCCTGGACATGCTCTCGGTCCAGGCCCGCCGCACCCTGCTGGTGGCCAGCGCCGGCGCCCGCCCCACCCCGGCCCTGCTGCACGCGGCCGGCCGGGAGAACGCCGAGGCCGAGTGCGCCCAGGCCGCCGAACTCGGGCTGCTGGCCACCGAACCCGACGCCCCCGCCGTACGGTTCGCGCACCCGCTGATCTCCGCCGCGCTGTACGCGGAGGCGCCCGCGCACGAGCGGCGGGCGGCGCACGCGGCACTGTCCACCGCCGCCTCCGACCCGATAGAACGGGCCCGGCACCTGGCGCTGGCCACCACCGGCACGGACCCGGAGGTCGCCGCCCGGCTCGCCGAGGCCGCCGCCCTCGCCCGGGACCGCGGGGCGCCCTCGGTCGCCGCCCAGCTCGGGCTGCTCGCCGCCCGGCACACCCCCGCCGACGGCAGCCCGGGCCCGGAGGAGCGCCGGCTCGCCGCCGCCGAGGACGCGATCACCGCCGGGGAGGTCGACCTGGCCCGGGACATCGCCCGGGAGGTGCTCACCCGGACGAGTGTGCCCGCCGACCGGGTACGGGCCTGGATCATCGTCATCGACACCGCCGGCCACACCATGGCCGAGGTCGACGCCGTCTTCCCGCAGGCCCTCGCCGACGCCGGCGACGACCCCCGGCTGCTGGCCCTGGTCCACTACCAGCTGGCCTGGCGGGCGCTGATCGTGGAGGGCGACTTCACCGAGGCCCGGCAGGCCGCCGCGCACGCCGCCGAGCTGGCCGCGCGCGGCCAGGACCGGCGCACCGAACTGCTCGCCCTCGCCTTCCAGGCGCAGACCGAGACCCTGATGGGCCATCCGGAGGCACCGCGCACCATCAAACGCGCCCTGCGGGAGCCCCAGGACCCCCGGGTGGCCTGCCATCACAACGGCGCGGGCAGCGCCCGGTTCCGCTGGCTGGTCATGGGCGACCAGCTGGCCGAGGCCCGGACCACCGTCACCGCGCTGCTGCGCGAGGTCCGCCGGCGCGGCTCGGTGGAGAGCGAGGTGCACTTCCTGCGCGGCCTCGCCGAGACCGAACTGCGCGCCGGGCACTGCGGGCGCGCCCTGGACCTGGCCCGCGACGGCCTGCGGCTGGCCCGGGACTCGGGCATCGGCGAGACCGCCTCGGCGATGCTCACCTCGCTCGCGGAGGCCTCCGGCGGCGATGTCGACCGGGCGCTGGCGCTGGCCCGGGAGGCGGTGCAGCACGCCGAGGAGGACGGCGACCAGATGTACCTCTCCCGGGCGCTGGGCGCCCTCGGGTACGCCCAGCTGGTGGCCGGGGACCCGGCGGGCACCGTGCGTGCGCTGCGCCGGGTGCGCAGCCTGGAGCTGGGGCTCGGCATCACCGACCCGGCCCGGGGCCGCTGGCAGGGGGATCTGGCCGAGGCGCTGGTGCGCACCGGCGAGGTGACCGAGGCACAGGACGTCATCGACGTGAGCCGGGAGCACGCGCTCAGGCTCGGCCGGGAGAGCGTGCTCGCCGTGCTGGACCGGTCCGAGGCGCTGGTGCGTGCCGCCCGGGGCGACCGGGAGGCCGCCCTCGCCCAGCTGACGTCCGCTCAGGACCGGCTCGGCAAGCTCGGCTACGGACTGGAGGAGGCGCGGGCCGCGTTCGCGCTGGCCCGGCTGCGCGGCCGGGGCTCCGGCACGGCGGCCTCCGACGAGGCCGCCCGGATGTTCCGGCGCTGCCGGGCGCTGCCCTGGCTGCGCCAGGTGGAGGACGCGCTCGCCGCCCCCGAGCCGCAACCGGTGCCGGACCGGCCGGAGGCGCCGGCCGCGCTGGAGGTGCTGGCCGCGATGGAGCGTCAGGTCGCCGCGCTGGTCATGGAGGGGGCCACCAACCGGGAGATCGCGGCCCGGCTGTTCATCAGCGTGAAGACGGTGGAGGCGACCCTGACCCGGGTCTACCGCAAGCTGGGGATCCGGTCGCGGGTCGACATCGTCCGATTGGCGGCGGCTCGGCGGGCGCGCTGAGCACGGCCCTAGTTAACTGAACCGGACCGAGGGTTTTCCCTCACCCAGCCCCCTTAGGGGGTTCCCTCATTGGGGGCCGTGGGTCCCGGGTCCTAGCGTAAAGGGCGTGCCGCTCGCCCGGGCACACGGGGTCGGTCCTGCGACCTCCCCGTGCACACCGCCCACCGACACCCGCGCGACCCCCCACCGGTGCAACCCCCACTGAGGAGACTCATGTTCGGGCACAGACGTGTGAGAAAGACCGCCGCGACCCTGGTGGCCACCGCCGCCGCCGCGGCGACCGCACTGCTCGCCTCCCCCACGGCGAGCGCCGCACCCCAGCCCATCGTCGGCGGTACGACCACCACGACGACCGCGTACCCGTTCATGATGCAGATCACGGACGCGTCCCAGAACCAGTTCTGCGGCGGCACCCTGGTGTCCCCCACCAAGGTCGTCACCGCCGCGCACTGCATGGTCGGCGAGACCACGAGCAGCGTCCGCGTGGTCGGGGGCCGGACCTACCTCAACGGCACCAACGGCACGGTGAGCCGGGTCAGCAGGATCTGGATCAACCCGGACTACACGGACGCCACCAACGGCGACGACGTGGCCGTGCTGACCCTGTCGACGTCGATGCCGTACACCACGGCCAAGTACGTCACCTCCTCGCAGACGAGTGTCTACGCGGCCGGCACCTCGGCCCGGATCCTCGGCTGGGGGACCACCTCGGAGAACGGCAGCTCCTCCAACCAGCTGCGGACCGCGACCGTGCCCGTCGTGTCCGACACCAGCTGCCGTTCCTCCTACGGTTCGGACTTCGTCCAGTCCGACATGGTGTGCGCCGGATACTCCTCCGGCGGCGTGGACACCTGCCAGGGCGACAGCGGCGGTCCCCTGCTCATCGGGGGCGTCCTGGCAGGGATCACTTCCTGGGGCGAGGGGTGCGCGGAGGCCGGTTACCCGGGTGTCTACACCCGGCTGACCACCTTCTCGAACCAGGTGACCGCGCAGGTCAACTCGTAGCCCGGAAGATTTCCCGAGTATCCCTCGGGTATGTACCGGGGGGCGTTGCGGGCCACCACGAGCGGCCCGCAACGCCCCCTCTCCAATGCCCGGCCCTCCCCTGGCCCCGCGCGCGGGCCCGCTACGTCCGGTCGCACACCGACGGCAGCCAGGTCAGGCCCCGGGTGCGGCCGAGGGCGTCCAGGGAGCGCAGCAGCCGGTCCAGGCGGCCCGGGTGGGCGAGGAATTCGATGGCCGCCTCGGCGAAGGCGTCACGGACCGCGGGCGGCATGGCATCGGAGGCGTCGAAGCAGTGCGCCGTCCGCTCGTCGCGCAGGGCGCGGGCGAGGGAGCGGTGCCAGCCGGAGCCGTCGGCGGCCGGCGGCAGGCCGGCGTGCACGGAGAACCCGGACTCCCCCTCGGCCCAGGCCCGTTGGGCGTCGGCCGAGGCCAGGTAGCGGATCAGTTTTCGCGCCTGGGGAGTGTCGTGCAGCAGGGTGACGAGGTCCCCGGAGACCTCCCAGGCGCGCGGGGCGGACGCGCCGAGAATCAGCTCGGCGGAGGAGATGTAACGGCCGTCGGCCTGCCGCCAGGCGGGCCGATCGCGGATAAACGACGCCTGGTGCTCCAGCGTGCAGCCGCGCGGGTGTGCGGTGACCGGATCCGACGCCGACTGGTACGGGGTCTTCAGGGCCCGCCGGACCAGATCCGGGTCGCCGCCGGCGCCGACCAGGTCGCGCCAGGCCGTCCAGGCCGACCGCACCTGCGGGGACCGCCAGGACAGGTCGCCGCGCGCCCAGCGTTCGTAGACGGCGGGGCCGTGGCGCTGGAGCAGGATGTCCTCGATCCAGTCGGTGCCGGGCCAGCCGCTCGTGGCGCCCGAGCCCATGCCGACGCACCACGCGTCCGGCCGACGCGCGGCCTGCCTCAACTCCCGTTCGCCGAGGCCGGCCGGATACCAGACGATGCTCTTCACGTCCGCCTTCAGCGGAAACCAGTACACGTGCCCGTCCGCCAGCGGGGTGGACCAGGACGGACCGAAGTCCTCGCGGCGCACCAGGTCGTCGAGCGGCACGAGGTGCTTCAGCCGGGCGTACTCGGCGAGTTCACCGGGCCCGGTGAGCACCACCACGTCGGGCGGGGTGCCGGCCTCGACATCGGCGCCGAGCACCTGGCTCTCGGCGTTGCTGCCCTGGTAGTCGACGCGGACGCCGTACTTCCGCTCGAACGGCTCGATGACCGCCTCGCGGAAGTGCCGCTCGTCGCCGCCGGTCCAGTTGGCCAGCAGGGTCACGGCCGGCTCGCGCCCGAGGGCGCGTACGCCCACCACGACGGCCGCCGCCAGGACGGCCAGGCAGCTCGCCACCACGGTGACGGTGCGCACCATACGGCGGCGGCCGTGCCGGGGGCCGGGGGCGGCCGTCGCCGGGCCGCCGGGGTGCGCGCTCACCGGGGCCTGAACCGGTAGTCGTTGATGTGCCGCCGCAGGCCCGTCTCGGCCAGTGCCATCACCAGGACGCCTCCTATCAGGATCCACACCGCCGCCGCCGCGCGGAAGCCGGTGCCGGCCAGGTACGAGGCGGTGTGCCGCCCCGCGTCGGGGATGAGCCGCCCGGGCAGCGGGCGGTCGAGCAGGGTACGGGTGTCGCTCATCCCCGCTTGCGTCCACACGGTGAACAGCACGGTGACGGCGACACCGGCGAGCGACAGCAGTCCGGCGGCGATGAGTTGCCGGTTGTAGCGGCGCCGGAACCGGTGGCGCAGAAAGCGCTGGGTCTCCAGCAGCGCCGCGATCAGGGCGAGGGCGAGCAGCAGGGTGACGCTCCAGGCGAGCCACAGCAGCGGGCCGAAGGCAGTCTGCCGGTGCACGGCGGCGCGCTGCTGCCGCTGCAGGGCCCTCAGCCGGTCCTGTATGCCGGCGCCCTCCTCCGTCAGGACGCTGGTGGCGTAGCTGAAGTACGCCTCGCGCAACACGCTGCCGTCCGGCTGGAGTTGGGACTGCTGGACCTTGACGGCGTAGACGGTGATCAGACCGGCCACCGTCTGCAGGGCCTGCCGGCCCGCGGGCCGGCCGAGGTCGTCGTCGGCCGCGGCGGCGGCGAGACTCTGCACGGCGACCGAGATCTGCTTCTGGAAGTCGCTCGTCGGGGCCGGCTGGGCGGCGTCCCGCTGGGCCTGGCCGAGCGCGTACAGCGCGGTGTCGAGGGACAGTACGGCGGGTGCGGTGGAGGTGCGCAGCGGGTCCGCGTCGTCGTGCACACCCTGGTACGACACGAACAGCGACAGGGTGAGCAGGGCGGACAGGGCCAGCAGGAGACGGTGACGGACGGCCAGGTCGCGCGCGGTGGTGCTGCCGCCGTCGGGGGGCCCGGAGCCGACGCCGGTGACCCACGAGACCCACCGGGAGACGAACCGGCCGAGAGCACGGGCCCATCGGCCGGCCGTACGGCGGTCGGTGGAGCGGGGCGGCGGTGACGCGGAGGACCGCCGGGACCGCGGGGAGTACGAGGACTGCGGGGAGGCGGGGGACGGTGCGGACGGTGGGCGGGCGGGTGTACCGGCGCCCGTGCCCGGAGCCGTACCGCGCCCGGCACCCGAACCGGCAGGCACGCTCCGTCCGGCGCCGGAACCGGCAGGCGTGCCGCCGCCGGCGCCGGGATCCGGCGGCAGGCCCCGGCCCGCGCCCGCGCCGGGTGTCCCCGCGTTTCCCGGGTTCATGCCGACGCTCCTCTCAGCAGCCGCCCGCAGTCGCCTCCGCAGTAGACGGAGTCGGCCGGGCCGAGCCAGCGGCAGTCCGGGCACTCGACCAGTCCGTCCGGCCGGACGGGCAGGGCGGGGCCGACTGCGCCCGGCGGGGGCACGGAACCGCCCCCGGCGCCCCCGACGGCTCCCGGCCCCTGCCCCGGCGCACCGGGCGTTCCGGCCCAGCCCGCGCCCACGCCTCCTGGCCCCGCGCCGCCCGGGGGCACATGGTCCCGCGCCGCGTCGTTGTGTGCCGCGTCGTTGTGTGCCGCGTGGTTCCGCGCCACATCGTTGTATGCCGCGTCGTTCTGCGCCGCAGGGTCCGGAGCCGCAGGGTCCGGGCCGGGGCCGCCCGGGGCCGCGTCGGCCGGACCCGCGCCGCGCGGACCCGTACCGGCCGGCTCCGCGCCGCCCGGGCCCGCGTCGACCAACCCCGCACCACCCTGACTCGTACCGACCGGCCCCGCACCACCCGGACCCACGTCGCTCGAACCCGCACCATGCGGACCCAACTCGCCCGGGCCCGCACGACCCGGACCATCCGGACCCGAGCCGCCGCCCACCCCCTCGGCGGCCCTGACCGCGCCGCCGCCGTCAGGGCTCCCGGGAGCACCGGTTCCCGGCGGTCCCGGCCGCCCTGCCCCGCCTCCCGCCGGCCTTCTCGCCGCACCGGCACCCTCTCGCCCCGCACCCGCACCCGCGGCCCCCCTGCCCTCCGCTCCCGAAGGCTGGCGTGGAGGGGTCGTCAGGGCGCTGGAGAGGATGAGGTGTTGCCAGTCGACGTCCTTCAGGCCGGGGCGGATGCGGGCGGCGCCCGGGGCGGACTCGATGAGGCGGAGGGCGCCGAGCAGTTGGGCGTCGCCCAGCTCGGCGGCCAGGGCGAGGGCGCGGGCGAGTTCGCGGTCCGCCGTCTCCCGGCCCTCCGCGCCGCGCAGCCAGGCCCGGTACGCCTGGGCGACGGCGGCGCTCGCCCGCTGGTACAGCTCGTGCCGGCGGACCCCGGGATGCCGCCGGGAGGCGTCGAGCGGATCGTCGGTCCAGCGCACCAGGATGGGCCGGGGCGGCGGCAGCCGCAGCGCGCGCCGGACGCCGGGTACGACGATCTCCACGGCGGCCAGCTGGAGTTCCTCGCCGCTCTCCCGGCCGGTGGGGTCGGCGGTCAGGACGACCTGGAAGTGCCGTACCTCGTCGCCCCAGGCCCGGGTGACGTACTCCGCGGCGCGACCACCGGCGCCGACGGGGACGGGTTGCAGCTCCTGTTCGTTCGGTACCACCTGTTTGACCTGGCGGATCACCGTGCCGGGGGTGGTGGGGGTGAGCCGGATGCGCAGCTCGGGCACCGCCGTGCCGAGCAGTCCGGCGATCAGTTCCTCGTACGCGGCCGTCAGTTCCGCCTCGCGGCGGACGGCCCGGGCGCGGCCGTGCAGCCGCCGGGTGATGGTCAGCAGCAGTTCGGCGTCCCAGTCGTCGCCGATGCCCCAGGCGTCGCAGACGAACCGGCCCGCGCAGGCGTCGAGCACGGTCTCCAGCGGCCGGCCGGAGCGGTGGTCGTGCTCGTTGCGGCCGTCGGTGAGCAGCAGGACGTGTTTGACGGGCGCCGGCTGGTCCTTGAGCAGCCGGCGGGCGAGGTCGAGCCAGGCGCCGATGGCGGTGCCGCCGTCCGCGTCCAGGATGCGGACCGCGCGTTCGGCGGCCTCGCGTTCGCCGGGCCGGGCGACGGCGAGTACCTGGCGGCCGGGCCCGGGGTGCACCACGGTGGCGTCGAACCGTCCGGACAGGACGGCGAAGGCGGTGCCGAAGGGCAGCATCCGGACGGCGGCGGCGGTGGCGTCCTTGGCCGCGTGGAGTTTCGCCGGCGGGTGGAGCATCGAGCGGGAGGTGTCGACGATCAGCACTTCGGCGAGGGCGGGTCCGGTGCCGGGCGCGGGGGTGGCGTGCGGCGCGCCGGACGGGCCGTGGACCGCGATCTCCAGGATGGCGTGCATCTCGCGTTCGGAAGGGTGCCCGGCCGGGTCGGGCAGGGCGGGCAGCTCCGTCCGCTGGCCGACCTCCAGCGTCACCTCGGTCTCCTCGGCCACGGTCATCGCTGTTCTCCCCGGAGCTGGTGGGCGGTTCAGAAGGTGGTCACGGGCCGCACGGCGTGGGCCAGGTCGAGCAGCCGGCCGTGCTCCCCCGCGGTGCGGGCCTGCGCGGCGAGTTGCCGGAAGGACTGCTCCAGCCGGGTGCGCAGCCCGTCCTCGTCCCCCTCGCCCAGGAGGTCCCCGGCGGGGAAGTCCGGTCCCCAGCCCTGGGCGGGGCGGCTGTACAGGGCGTTCTCGCGGACCTCGGCGACCAGCCGGGCCCGGGACTCGCCGTCCGCGGCGCCGCCGTCCAGGCGCAGTCCGGGCAGCCGCCGCGCGGCGTCGCGCAGGCCGGCCGGGGTGGGCGGCGTGCCGTGCAGGATGCCGGCGCGGATACGGACGGCCGCGACACGGGCGGCGTCGTGGTGCCGGGAGGTGGCGGGGATCTCGTCGAGGACGCGTACGGCGGCGTCCCGGTCGCCGGCCGCGAGGTGGCCGCGGGCCAGGCCGAACGCGGCGGCGGCGTGCGCGAAGTCCCGTTTCCAGACGGCCTCGTAATACCGCATGGCGCGGTCCGGGTGGGTGCCGCCGGTGTGTTCGGCGCAGTAGCCGAGGGCGAGCTTGGGGACGTACTCGCCGGGCAGCGCCTGGTAGACGGCGTCGAAGCGGGTGCCGGCGTACCCCACCTCGCCCTTGCTGAGGTGCAGTACGCCGTGGTGCCAGGCGATGCGCCAGTCGTGGGCGGCGGCACGTTCGCCGAGCTGGGTCTCGGCCTCGGCGAGCCAGCTCTCGGCCGCTCGCTGCTCGCCCTTTCCCAGGTAGGCGCGGCACAGCCACAACGCGGTCTCGGGGGTGCCGAGGCGGGATTCGCGGGGCCACTGCCGGGCGACCCGGTCGGGGGCGTCGGGCGGGAAGGAGTCGAGCAGCAGGGCGGCGCCGTCCTCGGGGTCGGGTACGGGCTCGGGCAGGGCCCCGGCCACCTCGGCGGGGTGGGGCGGGGAGGCGTCCAGGCCGGCGGGCCGGTCGCCGGTGCGGCGGGTCCAGTGGCCGAGGGCGGGGATCGCGCCGAGTCCGGCGTCGAGGCCGGCGCCCGACGGGCGGAACCGGGTGGAGCTCTCCGGCAGTTGCTCGCCGAACCGGAGCGCGCGGAATTCGCGCAGTACCTCCCAGAGCTGGCGGGACATCTCGGCGGCGGAGTGGAACCGGGCGCGGGGTTCGGCGTGGGTGGCGCGGGCGACGAGGCGGCGGAAGGAGTCGGCGGCGAGGCCGCGGGCGGGTTCGGTGCCGCGGGCCAGTGCCTGGAGGGTCGTGCCGACGGTGTAGAGGTCGCTGTCGACGTGCCAGCCGCGGCGGTCGATCTCGTCCTTGGGCGGGGCGAAACCGGGCGTGTAGACGTAGGCGGAGGCGAGGTCGCCGACGGCGCGGACGGCGCCGAGGTCGACGACCTTGACGGCCCGGCCGAAGTGGATGACGTTGGCGGGCTTCATGTCGCAGTAGAGCAGGCCGCGTTCGTGCATGTACTGGAGGGCGCCGAGGATCTTGCAGCCGTAGGTGAGGACGTGGTCGAGGCGGGGCCGGCCGTGGAAGATCCGTTCGATGTCGTCGGCGTCCATGAGCTGTTGCAGGGAGCGTCCGCCGATGTAGTCCATGACGAGGTAGCCGGTGGCGGGGTGGCCGGCGCTCCGGTGTTCGGCGTAGGTGACGATGCGGACGATGTCGGGGTGGTGCAGGGCGGTCAGGGAGCGGCGTTCCTCGACGGCGCTGTGGCGGGCGAGGACGTCGTGGACGTTGATCTGGCCCTTGAGGACGACGCGGTGGCCGTCGGCGCGGGTGTCCTCGGCGAGGTGGATCCAGCCGAGGCCGCCGTGGGCGAGGCAGCCGAGCACCTTGTAGTGGTCGGCGACGATGTCGCCGGGGGCGAGCTGGGGCAGCAGCGAGTAGGGCGTGCCGCAACGGGGGCAGCGGCCGGTGGCGCGGGCGGGCTGGCCGCCGTAGCCGACGCCGATGGTCATGGTGCAGCCGCCGGCGCCGCAGCGGCGGCCCCCGGTGGGCGGGCGGGGGTCGGTGAGGAGGACGTCGTCGGGGGCGGGGACCTCGGGCAGGACGACCAGTCCGTGCTGGTCGAGTTCGCCGAGTCCGGCGACGGCGTGCACGGCCGCCGGTCCGGGCGGCTCCTCGGCGGCGGTCGCGCCCGGGGACCGCCCGCGCGGTCCGGCAAGGGACCCGAGGCGCGGTTCGGCACGAGGGCCGGGGTGCGGTCCGGTACGGGGGCCGGGGTGCGGTTCGGTGCGGGGCTCGGCGTGCCGGTGGCCGCAGGTGTCGCAGTAGCCGGTGGCCATGATGCGGCCCGCGCAGCCGGGCCGGACGCACGAAGTCACCACGCGCCCTCCTCCTTGGGTGCGGTGGTGGAGCAGAAGCCGACGAACCGCTCGACGGCGGTCTCGGCCCGCTCCATGTCGCAGGGGGTCTGCCGCAGCAGCGACAGCGCCTCCTCGTAGAGCCGGTACGCCGTGATGACCCGGTCGCCGTCCGCGGCGGCCCGCTGCCGGCACAGCGGCCATTCGGCGCCGACGCGGCCGAGGAGTTCGGCGCGGCGGCGCAGCCGGGCGTCCAGCAGGCCGATGGCGTTCTCCAGGCGCCGCCGGCGGCGGGCGACGGCGTCCTCGAAGGTGAACAGCAGGGCGGCGGCGGTGGGATCGCGCTCCGGGTCGGGGGTGTGGGCGACCCAGGCGCGCAGCATCCGGGTGCGCCGTACGCCGGCCTCGGCGCGGTCGAGCAGCGGACGGGTGCCGGGGCCGGGCAGGATACGGTCCCGGCGGGTGTCGAGGGCCGGTCCCAGTTCCTCGGTGATGCGGTCGAGCTCGGTGTGCAGCCGGGCCCAGCGGTCGCGCAGCGGGCGGTGCACGAGCAGTTCGGCGGCCCGGGCGGCGCGCTCGCCGGGGGCGCGGAAGGCCAGCAGCAGCCGGGCGCCCTGCCGGGCGAGCCGGTCCAGCAGGCCGAGGAGCGCGTCGGGTTCGGCCGCCTCGTCCACGCCGGCCAGTACGGCGGCGAGCGGCAGGCGCAGGGTGCCGAGCCGTTCCGGACGGGGGTCGTCGCGAATGCCGAGGCGTGCGGCGATCCGGTCCATGACCTCGGCGGTGGTCAGTTCCCCGACCTCCAGGGCGAGGTCGTGGGCGCCGGGGGGCGGCACGGTCTCGGGCGGGTCGTGGCCGGCGGCGCTGGTGTTGCGGTGGGTGCGCAGTTCGCGGTCGGCGAGGGTGACGGCGCGCTGGAGGGTGAAGGCGCGGTCGCCGGCGGCGGGGACGACGGTGACGAGCACCGGCCAGCCCTCGCCGCGGAACCAGCGGGCGAGTTCGGTGGCGAAGGGCACGTCGAGCCGGCCGGCGGCGGGGCCGGTGCCGGTGCGCAGCCGGGGGTCGACGGCCTCGGCGCCGTCGGACCAGGCGGCGGCCTGGGGCAGGTGGCTGAGGATGGTCTCGGTGGGGCTCATGTAGCTGAAGGCGGAGCCCGGTCCCCTGTCGACGCTGAGGACGATGCCGATGACGCGGTCGGTGGCGTGGTCGACGACTCCGCCGCCGCTGAAGCCGGGGGCGGCCAGTTCGCCGGGGGTGAGGGGGCGCAGTTGCACCTGGCTGTCGCGGCCGCGGGCGGCGACCAGGGTGGCGCCGTGCCAGCGCCCGCCGTCGTCGCCGTGCGGGAAGCCGTACATGCTGACGGGTCCGTGCGGGGCGGCGAGGCGGTGGAGGCGGGTGGTGTGTTCGGCGGGCAGCGGCGTGGCCAGGCGCAGCAGGGCGAGGTCGCCGCTGCGGTCGCCGAAGGTGTCCTCGCGCTGGGGCACGTGCTCGTCGGGGCGGACGGTGGCGGTGACGGGGCCCAGTCCGGGTACGCCGACCAGGCGGACGGTGTAGTGATGGCCGGGGCGGACGACGTGGCCGGCGGTGAGGACGCGTGCGGGGGCGAGCAGCACTCCCGCGCCGAGGACCCGCCCGTCGGGCGTCTCGATGCGCGCGATCCAGGCGGGTGTCCGTAACCGTGCCGTGCCGACTCGCTCCCCCGTGCGCGTCATGCTCCCCGAGGTTACTCGGAGTACCCGGTCGGTACCACTGGTGTGCACAGGGTCTTCGCCCGGTATCACCCGAGGGGCTCGAACAGGTGCACTATACACGCGGTGTATAGTCCCGGCATGCCTCTCTTGACCGACACGACCGTCACGCCGCCGCACGCGCCCAGGAAGATGCACGGAACGGGCCGGAGGTTGCGTCGCCGGGCCCTCGCCGCCGCGGCGGCCGCGGCCGGCCTGGCGCTGGCCGGCTGCGCCCAGGTCGACACGACCGCCCCGAGCACCGTCCGCGCCGAGGCGGCACATGGCGCGCCGGCCAAGTTCGGCAGCGTCGACTGCCGCAAGGCCAAGTGCATCGCGCTCACCTTCGACGCCGGACCCAGCGAGAACTCGGCGCGGCTGCTCGACATCCTCAAGGAGAAGAAGGTGCCGGCCACCTTCTTCCTGCTCGGCAAGCGGCACATCGAGAAGTACCCGGAGCTGGTCAAGCGGATGGCGGCGGAGGGCCACGAGGTCGCCAGCCACACCTGGGACCACAAGATCCTCACCAAGATATCCGACAAGGAGATACGCGAGGAGCTGAACCGGCCCAACGAGGCGATCGAGAAGCTCACCGGGCACAAGCCGACCCTGATGCGCCCGCCGCAGGGCCGCACCGACTCCAACGTGCACGAGATCTGCAAGGAGCTGGGCCTGGCGGAGGTGCTGTGGAGCGTGACCGCCAAGGACTACACGACCAACGACTCGGCGCTCATCACCAAGCGCGTGCTGGAGCAGTCGTCCCGGGACGGGATCATCCTGCTGCACGACATCTACCCGGGGACCGTGCCGGCCGTGCCCGGCATCATCGACGCGTTGAAGGAGCGCGGCTACGTCTTCGTGACGGTCCCCCAGCTGCTGGCACCCGGAAAGGCGGAGCCGGGCAAGGTGTACCGCCCGTAGCCCCGGCGGCGCACGTGCCGCGGCGCGGCGGACCGGCGGTGCCTACGATCGTGCCGTGCCCCCCTTCTCCCTCACGCGTACGGCGCCCCTCCCGCCGGACGAGGCCTGGCGCCGGCTCACCACGTGGCCGCGCCACGCCGAGGCGGTCCCGCTGACCCGGATCAGGGTGCTCACGCCCCCGCCGAACCACGAGGGCACGCGGTTCGTCGCCCGGTCCGGGCTCGGCCCGTTCGTCGTGGACGACGTCATGGAGGTGACGGTCTGGCGCCCGCCGGCCGGGGATGCGGGCGGGGTGTGCCGGCTGGAGAAGCGGGGCCGGGTGGTCCTGGGCTGGGCGGAAATCGAGGTCCGGCCCGGCCCCGGGGGCGGCAGCCGGGTGGTGTGGCGGGAGGAACTGCGGGTCCGCTTCCTGCCGGGGGTCTTCGACGGCGTACTGGAACGGGCTTCCCGCCTCATGTTCGGCCGGGCCGCCGACCGGCTGCTCGGCCGGTCCTGAACCGGCGGCCGGGAGCCGGCAGGGACGGCAGCCGGCACCGGCCTCGGTGAGTTCCGGGCGCGGGAGCGCCGCTCGGGGGCGGTCTCGTCCGCTTCTACCAAGCGCGCCCAAGCCGCAGGGACCGGGGCCTTCGGGAAACCGCGCGGGCGGGAACGCCGCTCGGGGGTGGTCCCATCCGCTCCCACGAAACCGACCCCAGCCACAAAGACCGCGGCCGTCGGCGAACCACGCGGGCGGAAACGCCACTCGACAGCGGCCCCATCCGCTCCCACGAAACCGACCCCAGCCACAAAGACCGCGGCCGTCGGCGAACCACGCGGGCGGAAACGCCACTCGACAGCGGTCCCATCCGCTCCCACGAAACCGACCCCAGCCACAAAGACCGCGGCCGTCGGCGAGCC
>NZ_BAAASM010000002.1:353852-356136 GCF_039532885.1 Streptomyces nogalater
CCGCCGCCGCCCGGCGGTCGCGAACACCGGCCGGGCGGGACCGTCCGCCCGGCCGGTGTGACGGGGATGCCGTGGACGCCGCCCTGGGCCGGGCCGGCGACGAAGGCGTCCCCGTCGCTGCGCCCCAAGCGCTCCGGGACGGTCTGCCCGTCCCGCGGCGCCTGTCGGCACAGCTCGTACACGGTGCCCTCCACGCACCCGCCGGGAGACCGGGCCGGTCGCCGGACCGCCGGTGAAGTTCCGCGGCCGGTCGGGCAGTTGTCGGCTCGCTGACGGGCGTCGCGGGTTTGCGGGGGCGGGTCAGGCGACTCCCAGCCAGCCCTCGATGGGGCTGAGGGCGAAGTAGACGAGGAACACCACCGTCAGGCCCCACATGAAGGCCCCGATCTCACGCGCCTTGCCCTGGGCCACCTTGATGGCGACGTAGGAGATGACGCCTGCGGCGACACCGGTGGTGATGGTGTACGTGAACGGCATCAGCACGACGGTCAGGAAGACCGGGATGGCGGTGGCGCGGTCGGCCCAGTCCACGTGCCGGGCGTTCATCATCATCATCGCGCCGATGACGACGAGGGCGGCGGAGGCGACCTCCTGCGGCACGATCGCGGTGACCGGGGTGAAGAACAGGCAGGCCGCGAAGAACAGGCCGGTGACGACCGAGGCGAGCCCGGTGCGGGCGCCCTCGCCGACGCCGGTGGCCGACTCCACGAACACGGTCTGGCCGGAGCCGCCCGCCACACCGCCGATGGCACCGCCGGCGCCGTCGATGAACAGCGCCTTGGACAGGCCCGGCATCCGGCCCTTGTCGTCGGCGAGGTTGGCCTCGGTGCCGACGCCGATGATGGTGGCCATCGCGTCGAAGAAGCCGGCCAGCACCAGGGTGAACACGATCATCCCGACGGTCATCGCGCCGACCTCGCCCCAGCCGCCGAACTCGACGTCGCCGAAGAGCGAGAAGTCGGGCATGGAGACCGCGCCGCCGTGCAGCTCGGGCGCGCCGTTGGCCCACTGCTTGGGGTCGATGACACCGGCGGCGTTCAGGATCAGGGCGACGACGGTGCCGCTGACGATGCCGATGAGGATGGCGCCGGGGACGTTCCGGGCCTGGAGCATGAAGATCAGCAGCAGGGTGCCGGCGAACAGCAGGACCGGCCAGCCGGTCAGCTCCCCGGCGGGACCGAGGGTGACGGGGCCGCCCTTGCCCTGGTGGACGAAGCCCGCCTTGAAGAAGCCGATGAACGCGATGAACAGGCCGATGCCCATCGTGATGCCGTGCTTGAGCGCGAGCGGAATCGCGTTCATGATCATTTCGCGCAGGCCGGTGACGACGAGCAGCATGATGATCACGCCGTACATCACACACATGCCCATGGCCTGGGGCCAGGTCATCTCGGGGGCGACCTGGGTGGACAGGACACCGGAGACGGACAGGCCGGCGGCGAGGGCGAGCGGCACCTTGCCGACGAAGCCCATGAGCAGGGTCGTGAGGGCCGCCGCGAACGCGGTCGCGGTGATCAGCGCCTTCTGGCCGAGGGTGTCCCCCGCCGCGTCCTTGCCGGACAGGATGAGGGGGTTGAGCAGGAGGATGTACGCCATCGCCATGAACGTGGTGATGCCGCCGCGCACTTCCCGCGCGACCGTGGATCCTCTTCTGGATATGTGGAAGTACCGGTCGAGCCAGGACCGCCCCGCAGGGACGCGGCTGCCTTCGCCTGCGTCCTCGGCGGCGGTCCTGGGCTCCACTGACTGGTGGGTCATGGTGCCATCTCCCAAGGTTCAAAGGGGCACCCGCGAACCGTCCTCACGGACGCGGGATTTGGGGAATGGACGACCCGGGGGACGGCCCGAGACGAACGGATTTCCAGGTACTTCAAGGACCGCGAGCGGAGCGGAACTCAAAGGGGTTCCTCCGGGCGGCGCGGCGGAGGGTGTGACGTTCCCTGCGCCGCCCGGAGAGCTGTGGGGCGGGCTACACGGTTCCCGCCGGGTGCTCGGGCCGTACCGGCGTGCGGCCGGGTCCGGGCCCCGTCGTCTCCCGGGCCGCCGCGAGGCAGGCGGAGGCGGCCGGCCGGGCCGGGGCCCCGCCGGCTCCGCGCGACCCGTACGGGGCGTGCACGGCGGCGAGCCGGAGTGCGTCGGCCGGAGTGGGCAGCGTGGTCGGAGTGGGCAGCGTGGCCGGAGTGGCCGGCGTGCCGAGGACGGTGGGGGCCGGTGTGCCGGGCCGGAGCGGCTCGCGCCCGACGCCCGTGCGGGCCGCGTCGGCCGGGTTCCTCCGGGTCCCGCG
>NZ_BAAASM010000002.1:356208-420397 GCF_039532885.1 Streptomyces nogalater
GTCCCGGCGCTCCCGGTACGCCCGGTAGGTGTCGGGCGGGGCGCCGGGGGCGGAGGCGGGCGGGGCCGTGCCGGGGGTGCCGCGGCCGTGGCCGCGCTCGCGGATCCGCGGGGAGGCGACCGTGTGCGAGGCGGGTGCCGGGCCGGGCGGTCCGGCACGGAGACTCCGCGGGCTCCCGCCGTACGGGGCGCGGGCGCCCGGCCGTACGGCCTGCCCCGCGCAGCGGCCGCCGACGCGGCCCGGGACGGGCGGACGCCCGGGCCGGATGGGATCGAAGTCGGTCTCGACCATGACATCGGTGCCACCGCGATCGGCACCGCGGTGGGGTGCCCGGCCTTCGCGGCGAGCGCCTCCTCCCGGCGGGCGGGGCGAAGGAAGTCCATGACCGGCTCTCTTCTTCGTCTCGTGGTCGTGCGGATCGAGCCAATCCGTGCCTGGCGGGCGCGGCTCGTTCATGTGCTGTTCACGCGGAGTGGACTCAGTAGACCGCCCGGTACTCCGGCCGGGTCAGTCACCGAAACCATGAAGGAGTTGGCTGGCCAGGGCGGGCATCTTGTAGATTCGTATGAACGGAGGCCATCGGTAACCTCTCCGATTTCCTGGGGAAACGCGGGAAACAGCGCGGAGAGCCGACCACGCCTCCCCGGGCGTCCGGTTCCGGGTGCCCCCGGGACGGCCCCGGGCCCCCTTCCCAAGATTCATCGTAGGTTTCGAGACAAAGAACGGCGGCGACGAGATGCGGCTGCGCGCACTGCTGGACACCGATGCGCTGGGCCTGCGGCTGCTCGGCGGCGAGGACGAGCTGGACCGCGCGGTACGCGGGGTCATGACCACCGACCTGCGCGACCCGAGCCGTTACCTCTCCGGCGGCGAGCTGGTGCTGACGGGCCTGGCCTGGCGCCGGGACGCCGCCGACTCCGAGCCTTTCGTGCGCATCCTGGCGCAGGCCGGGGTGGCGGCGCTCGCGGCCGGCGAGGCGGAGCTGGGCGACGTTCCGGAGGACCTGGTGCTGGCCTGCGCCCGGCACCGGCTGCCGCTGTTCGCGGTGCACGAGTCGGTGGCGTTCGCCACGATCACCGAGCACGTGGTCCGGCAGGTCTCCGGCGAGCGGGCCGGGGACCTGGCCGCGGTGGTGGACCGGCACCGCCGGATGATGACCTCGGGCCCGGCGGGCGGCGGCCCCGACGTGGTCCTGGACCTGCTCGGCTCCGACCTGGACCTGCGTGCCTGGGTGCTCTCCCCCACCGGCCGGCTGATCGCCGGCTCCAAGGTGGCGGGCCCGGCGCTGTCCGCCGAGACCTGTACCCGGCTGGCGGCCGAGCATCTGGCGGCCGGCCGCACCGGCCGCCGCGGCCCGCACCGGGTCCAGCTGCACGGCACCACCTACTCCCTGTTCCCGGTCCGCTCCTCCGGCCGCTCCCCGCAGGCCGCCCGCGACGTGCGGGAGACGGTGCTGTCGGACTGGCTGCTGGCCGTGGAGGCAGACGCGGGCGACTGGCCCGGGGAGCGGCTGGACCTGCTCCAGGGCGTCACCCAGCTGATCGCCGTCGAACGCGACCGCCGGGACGCGGCCCGCACGGTCCGGCGCCGGCTCGCCCAGGAGGTGCTGGAGCTGGTGCAGACCGGTGCCGCGCCCGCCGAGATAGCCGCCCGGCTCCGGGTGGCGGCGCCGGTGCTGCTGCCCGGGCTCGGCGCGGCCCCGCACTGGCAGGTCGTGGTGGCCCGGGTGGAGTGGGAGGGCGGAGAGGCCGACGGCGGCCAGGTCGCCCAGTCGCTGTTGGAGGAGGTGCTGGTCGACCCGCTGGCGACCGGCCCGGAGCACTCCGACCGGATCGCCGTCGCGCACACCGGGGACGAGGCGGTCGCCCTGGTCCCGCTGCCCGCGGTCGCCGCCGAGCACGACGGCTCGGAGGCGGGGCTGCTCGCCGACTCCCTGCTCCAGGCGGTGCGCGAGCCGCTGTCGGCGGGCCTGGACGACGACGGCCGGATCACCCTCGGCGTCAGCGCGGCCGTGCACTCGGCGGAGGGGCTGCGCGGCGCCCTGGAGGAGGCCCGGCACGCCCGCCGGGTCGCCGCCGCCCGCACCGGCCGGGTCTGCGCGGCCGGCCACCAGGAACTGGCCAGTCATGTGCTGCTGCTCCCCTTCGTCCCGGACGACGTCCGCCGCGCCTTCACCGCGCGGCTGCTGGACCCGCTGAAGGACTACGACCGGCGGCACCGCGCCGAGCTGATCCCGACACTGGAGGCGTTCCTGGACTGCGACGGCTCCTGGACCCGCTGTGCCACCCGTCTCCACCTGCACGTCAACACGCTGCGCTACCGGGTCGGGCGGATCGAGCAGTTGACGGGACGGGACCTGTCCCGGCTGGAGGACAAGCTGGACTTCTTCCTCGCCCTGCGCATGAGCTGAGGCCGTCCGGGGGCGCGCGGCGGCCGGACCCGGCCGGTCCGCATCCCCCTACTTTGTGAAATTTTTCACCCATCCTCTTGGCCGGGCCCCGCGATTGGTGCTGGAATGCCGCCACCACTCAACAGCTCGATGGCGTGCATGGGGAGGGCAACGTGGCGCATACCGCCATGTCTGGTAATGGAACGACCGATGACGATCCTGTCCAGACCGCGGTATGGCGGCTGCGCAGCCGGGCCTGCTGGGCCGATGCGGCGGCCCTGCTGCCGGCCGACCGCGCCGCCCCGGCCCTGCAGCGGGCCGCGCTGCTGGTGGAGCGATGTCTGTACACCGAGCGGGGCTGGGCCGAGGCGGAGGACGCGCTGCGCACGGCGGAGGCGCTGGCGCACAGCGACGAGGAGCGGGGGGCCGCCGCCTGCGAGCGCGGCCAGCTCGCCTACACGGCCACGCTGCACGGCGTCCGGGACCGCGCGGACGAGGCGCGGGTCGCGCTGGGCCGGGCGGCGGCGCTGCTCCCTCCGGGATCGCGGGGGCGGGCGCTGCTGGACTTCCGCCGGGGGCTGGTCGCCGAGAACCTGACCCACTCCCCGCAGGCGGCCCGCGCCGCCTACCGCCGGGCGCACGCGGCGGCGGGGGCGCACGCCGACTCCCTGCTGCTGTCGTTCACCTGGCGGCAGCTGGCCGGACTCGCCCTGCGGGACGGGGAGCTGGACGAAGCACGGCACGGCTTCGCCGAGTCCCTGCGGATCCGGGAGGAGCTGGGTTATCTGGTGGGCACGGCGCCGGCGCTGGTGTCCCTGGCGGACACCGAGGAGGAACCGGAGGCGTCCCGGCTGCGCGAGGAGGCCCGGCGCCTGTTCCGTCTCCTGGGAGGCGTCCCCACCTGGCTGGCCCGCCAACTGACCCCTCCGGCACCGGGGGTGGCCACGGCGTAGGGGCGGGCGGCGTCGGGGTGGGGGCGGGGTGGTCGGGGCGCGTTGCCGGGTGCGGGTGCGTGGGGCTCGCCCGCGCGGTTCCCCGCGCGCCCTTCGGGGCACGTCCGCGTCGGCATCCCAGGGGCGCGGGGAACTGCGCGACCGCCCACGACGGACCCGCACACGGCGGACGGCCCGCACCCCGACGCCCCCCGCCAAGACTCGCCCCGCACCGACGGCGCCCGCCCCGCCAAGGCTCACTCCGCACCCCGACGGCCGCCGCCCCGCCAAGGCTCAGCCCGTCCCGGCGAAATGCCGGCGTACCAGCGACCGCACCCCCTCCACGTCCCCGGCCGCCAACGCGTCCAGCAGGGCCGTGTGTTCCGCCGCGTCGGCGGCCAGCGCCGCCCGGCACCGCCGGACCGGCGGCCACTGCGCCCGCCGGTGCAGGTCCTCGGCGATCCGGACCAGCTGCTCGTTGCCCGACAGGGCGAGCAGCGCCCGGTGGAAGGCGCGGTCGGACTCGGCGTAGGCCGCCGGGCAGCCCGTGGCCGCCACCCGCACCGTCTCCTCCGCGAGCGGCCGCAGCCCGGCCCACCGTTCGGCCGGCACCGTGCGGGCGAGCCGCACCATCACCGGCACCTCGATGAGCGCGCGCACCTCCGCCAGTTCGGCCAGCTCCCGCGCCCCGCGCTCGACCACCCGGAAGCCGCGGTTGGGCACGACCTCCACGGCGCCCTCCAGCGCGAGCTGCTGCATGGCCTCCCGCACCGGTGTGGCCGAGACGCCGAAGCGCTCCCCGAGCACCGGCGCCGAGTAGACCTCGCCCGGTTTCAGCTCGCCGGTGACCAGCGCGGTGCGCAGCGCGTCCAGGATCTGCCCGCGCACCGAGGAGCGCTGCACCGGAATTTGCCGCTCGGCGTCGGCGCACCCGCCCGGGGCCGCGACCGGCCGGGCCGGGGAGCCCTGCACGCCCTGCTTCACGGGTCCTCCTGGCGGCTTGTCGGTACTTGGGGTCATTGAGACGGGTTGTCGGTTGTCCGTCAAGCACCTTAGGCGCACCGAGCGGCAGTTCAAACTCCGCCATAAATGAGTAAGGTAAGCCTTACCTGTACAGCTCGGTCCGTTTCCGCGGACGTGTCCCAAGGATCGGTGGTCCCGCCATGCCCGCTGCGGCCTCGCCGCTCACCGCCGCCTACGACCGCCTCGGCGCGGCCTTTCCGGGGCTGACCGTGACGGAGCTGGGCCCGGACGAACCGGCGCCCGGCGGCCCCGGCTGGGTGGACGCCGCGGGGCTCGCGGCGGGCGGCGCGGCGCTGGACGCCTTCCTGGCCTGGGACGCGGCGCAGGTGGAGCGGGACTACGGCCGCCCGGCCCGGCCGGACGTCGTCGCGAGCTTCGGCCTGCACCGCTACGCCTGGGCCGCCTGTCTGCTCATCACCGTCCCGTGGTTCCTGCACCGCCGGGTGCCCCGGCTGCCGGTGACCCACGTCCGCTACGACCGCGCGGCCGGCCGGATGGCCGTACACCGCCCGGTTTCCGTCGCCTGCCTGCCGGGCGACCCCGCCGCCGCGCTGCCCGGCACGGTCGTCGTACCGGACGAGGAGGCGCTGCGGGCCGAGGTGCGCGCGGCCGTGGCCGAGCACCTGGAGCCGGTGCTCGCGGCCTTCGGCCCCCGGATGCGGCGGCGCGGGCGCGCGCTGTGGGGCATGGCGACGGACGAGGCCGTGGAGGGGCTGTGGTACGTCGCCGGGCTGTTCGGCGAGCACGAGGCGGCGCGGGCCGTACGGGAGCTGGAGCTGCTGCTGCCGGGGGCGACCCCGCCGTACGCGGGCCGCGCCGGGTTCCGCGAGCTGACCGCCCCGGACGGCACGCCGCTGCCCACCCGGGACCGGGCGAGCTGCTGCATGTTCTACACCGTTCGCCCGCAGGACACCTGTGTGACGTGTCCGCGCACCCGGGACGGCGAGAGGATCGCCAAGCTCACCGCCGCCGCGGCCGGTTGAGGAATCGTTCCGGCCGGGTACAACCACCCCACCCGTCCCGGGAACTTTTCCCACCACCACCCGTACGGGTAGTCTGTTCGAACTCAACTCCCGCCCCTCAAGCGGCAGTTCGAGCAGAACGCCGCCCCGGGCGCCCCTCGCGCACTCCCTTGGCGGCCTCTTGCCCCGAAACCCCCTGAGGGTCGTCGGGAATGGGCCACTATGGCGGGCGTCACGCCCTATCCCCATGCAAGGGACCCTGATGAGACTGACCGACATATCGCTGAACTGGCTGCTTCCGGGCGCCGTACTGCTCCTGGGCATGCTGGTGGCAGTGGCGGTGCTCGCGCGCGGCAAGCGCTCCTCCGGGGAGAACACGAGCGCGGACGACTCCTGGGAGCGCAGCGAGGAACGCCGCCGGCGCAAGGAGGCCCTCTACGGCACGGCCTCCTATGTGCTGCTGTTCTGCTGTGCGGCGGTGGCGGCGGCGCTGTCCTTCCACGGCCTGGTCGGCTTCGGCGAACAGAACCTCGGACTGAGCGGCGGCTGGCAGTACCTGGTGCCGTTCGGGCTGGACGGCGCGGCGATGTTCTGCTCCGTCCTCGCCGTGCGCGAGGCGAGCCACGGTGACGCCGCCCTCGGCTCCCGGCTTCTCGTGTGGCTGTTCGCCGCGGCGGCGGCCTGGTTCAACTGGGTGCACGCGCCACGCGGCGCGGGCCACGCCGGCGCCCCGCAGTTCTTCTCCGGCATGTCGCTGTCGGCGGCCGTGCTGTTCGACCGGGCGCTGAAGCAGACCCGCCGGGCCGCGCTGCGCGAACAGGGCCTGGTGCCGCGCCCGCTGCCGCAGATCCGGATCGTGCGCTGGGTGCGGGCGCCCCGTGAGACCTACCGGGCCTGGTCGCTGATGCTCCTGGAGGGCGTGCGCAGCCTGGACGAGGCGGTCGAGGAGGTCCGCGAGGACAAGCGGCAGAAGGAGGAGGCCCGGCGGCGCAGGCGCGACCAGGAGCGCGTGGAGCGGGCCCGCTTGAAGGCGATCAGCCGGGGACAGCGCGGCTTCGCCGTCCGGGGCGCCGGCCGGCAGGTCGAGGTGCAGCCGGCGGAGCGCGGGACCGCGCCGGCGGCGGCCGCGGAGCCCGCCATATCCACCCCGGAGCCACTGCCCGTGCGCGCCCGGCCCTCTCTCCAGCCGGTCCGCGGCGGCACTGAGCCGCTGACCGTCGACCTGACGGCCGAGGACGACACCATGGCCCTGCCGCGGCTGGACTCCCTGGAGCGCAAGCTCAAGGACCTGGAGCAGCAGCTCGGCTGACCACCGTCCGGCGGCACGGGGGCCGGGGCACGACCACACCGGTCACCCCCCACGGGAGCCGGGGTGCGATCGCACCGGCCGTGCCCCGTCCCGTCACCGGCTCACGCCGCCTCGGCGCCCAGTTCGAACCAGACCGACTTGCCCACCCCGTGCGGCCGTACGCCCCAGGCGTCGGCCAGGGACTCGACCAGCACCAGACCCCGGCCGTGGGTGTCGTCGTCCGTGCTCGGGGTGTGCCGCTCGGGTCTGCGGCCCACGAAGTCCCGTACCTCCACGCGCAGTCCATCCGGTTCCAGCACGGCCGTCAGGACGGCGTCGTGGTCGGTGTGGACGATCGCGTTGGTGACGAGTTCGCTGGTGAGCAGTTCGGCGATCTCCGAGCGGCCGGGTTTGCCCCAGTGCCGCAGCAGTTCGCGCAGCGCCCGGCGGGCCTCCGGCACGGCTCTGAGGTCCGCCCGGCCCAGCCTGCGCCGAAGCCGTCGCGCGTCGTCGGTGATGGTGTCCGTCTGGTCCCCCGCTGTCGCCGAGTAGGCCTCGACGGTCATCGGACCGCCCCCTCGTGCCTGCCTCTTCATGACCCCCGCCCGCACGCCGCCGGTCCCTGCCCCTCCTGGTCGAACACGTTCACGGGGGATGCTTGCCCAGCGGGCACCGGGGCAGTCCTGGCGTATGCCCGAAGACCGGCGGTTCGGCCATATCCGCACAGCGCCCCGGCCGCCCGGGGTACCGCTCCGCCGCCACGCACCGGGCGCCACGAACGCCGCAGGACGCCACCGACGCCCCGTGACGGTGGCCCGGCCCCGTCCGGTGCCGGCGGCCGGTACGCCGACCCATCCCGTGAAACTGGCCGAAACACGCTCCCCCTTGAGGGCGCTTACGGGCGTGGCACGTTCCGCAGGTTGGAGCGGGCCATCTGGAGCATCCGGCCGACCCCGCCGTCCAGCACGATCTTGGAGGCGGACAGCGCGAACCCGGTGACCATCTCGGCGCTGATCTTCGGCGGGATGGAGAGGGCGTTGGGATCGGTGACGATGTCCACCAGGGCGGGCCCCTTGTGCCTGAAGGCCTCCTTGAGCGCCCCGGCGAGCTGCTTGGGCTTCTCCACCCGGATGCCGTGGGCGCCGCAGGCCCGGGCCACGGCGGCGAAGTCCGGGTTGGTGTTGGCGGTGCCGTACGAGGGCAGGCCCGCGACCAGCATCTCCAACTCGACCATGCCGAGCGAGGAGTTGTTGAACAGCACCACCTTCACCGGCAGGTCGTACTGCACGAGCGTGAGGAAGTCGCCCATCAGCATGGAGAAGCCGCCGTCCCCGGACATCGCCACCACCTGCCGGCGCCGGTCGGTGAACTGGGCGCCGATCGCCATCGGCAGCGCGTTCGCCATGGACCCGTGGGAGAACGAACCGATGACCCGGCGGCGGCCGTTGGGCGTGATGTAGCGGGCGGCCCACACGTTGCACATGCCGGTGTCCACGGTGAACACGGCGTCGTCGGCGGCGACTTCGTCCAGCACGGCGGCCACGTACTCGGGGTGGATCGGGATGTGCTTGTCGACCTTGCGGGTGTAGGCCTTGACCACGCCCTCCAGCGCGTCGGCGTGCTTCTTCAGCATCCGGTCGAGGAAGCGCCGGTTCGTCTTCTCCTTCACCCGCGGGATCAGGCACCGCAGCGTCTCGCGTACGTCGCCCCAGACGGCGAGGTCGAGCCGGGAGCGGCGGCCGAGCACCTCGGGCCGCACATCGACCTGGGCGATGCGCACGTCGTCGGGCAGGAAGGCGTTGTACGGGAAGTCGGTGCCCAGCAGGATCAGCAGGTCGCACTCGTGGGTGGCCTCGTAGGCGGCGCCGTAGCCGAGCAGCCCGCTCATCCCGACGTCGAAGGGGTTGTCGTACTGGATGAATTCCTTGCCCCTGAGCGCGTGGCCCACCGGCGACTTGATCTTGCCGGCGAACTCCATCACCTCGGCGTGCGCGCCGGCCGTGCCGCTGCCGCAGAACAGGGTGACCTTGCCGGCCGCGTCGATCATCTCCGCCAGCCGGTCCAGCTCGGCGTCCCCGGGCCGCACGGTGGGCCGGGAGGTGACGAGGGCGCTCTGCGCGGCCTTCTCCGGGGCGGGCTCGGCGGCGATGTCCCCGGGCAGCGACACCACGCTCACCCCCCGCTGCCCCACCGCGTGCTGGATGGCGGTCTGCAGCAGCCGGGGCATCTGCTTCGGGCTGGAGATCAGCTCGCTGTAGTGGCTGCACTCCTGGAACAGCCGGTCCGGGTGGGTCTCCTGGAAGTAGCCGAGGCCGATCTCGCTGGAGGGGATGTGGGAGGCGAGCGCGAGCACCGGTGCCATGGAGCGGTGGGCGTCGTACAGGCCGTTGATCAGATGCAGGTTGCCGGGGCCGCAGGAGCCGGCGCAGGCGGCGAGCCTGCCGGTGATCTGGGCCTCGGCGCCGGCGGCGAAGGCGGCGGTCTCCTCGTGGCGTACGTGGATCCAGTCGATGGAGGCGTTGCGGCGGACGGCGTCCACGACCGGGTTGAGGCTGTCGCCGACGACACCGTAGAGACGGCGCACTCCCGCGCGGACGAGGATGTCGACGAACTGCTCGGCGACGTTCTGTTTGCCCATGGCTCGCGTCTGCCCCTTCGCTCCCGGAATACGGCCCTGCCGTTTCCATCAATCCACAGGGGCCGCGGTTACGCCTCCCACACGGCCGCCGCCGTACGGTCCTCGGCGTACCCCTTCACCCGGACCCGGGCGTCGGCGAGAAAGGCGGCGAGGCCGGGCGGGGTGCCGCCGGACCAGCGGCGGGCCAGGTGGGCGCGCAGGGCTTCCGCGTCGCGCAGCGGGTCGGCCAGGCCCCGCGTGCACAGCACCAGCACATCACCCGGGCGGGCTACCGAGGCGCGGAACCGGAACGGCTCGCCGGGCGGGGCGGCGGTGGTGTCGTCAGCGGTGCCGGCGGTCAGGCGTGGCTCGATGTCCTGCCAGGCGCCGTCCCGCAGCCGCAGCAGCCCGCCGTCGCCGACGCCGAAGAAGACCCGGATACGGCAGTCCGGGTCGGCGGGCAGCAGCAGGCACCGAAGGCTCACCGTGGCCGCGCCGTCGGCGGTGCTCGCCCGGAGCCGGCCCAGGGTGCGGTCGGCGAGCCGGTGCAGACCGGACTTCAGGTCGCCGCGCCGGGCCGCCCGGATGTCCTCCGCGAGCCGCCGGTGGCTGCGGCCCACCGCCCGCGCGATCCCCCGGCACGCCTCGGCCGCCGCCAGGTGCGCGCCGGGCACGGTCCGGGCGCCGGTCGCCATCGCGACCAGGACCAGCGCCTGTTCCCCGGTCCCGAACCGCGCGGTGAGCAGCGCGTCCCGGCGGGGCTCGCCGCGGTAGCGCGCCGAGTCCCCGCGCAGCGACACGGCCCGCAGCGTGCACGGCCCGTACCGGGCGCCGTCCAGCACGGTGTCCGGGACCAGGTCCTCCAGCGCGTCCGGGTCGGCGGACGGGAGCGCGGTGGGCTCCGGGTCGTAGGTGGGCGGGCCGGAGCCGACGTGGTCCGGGGTGTCCGCGGAGGCGACGGGGAGGACCGGCGGCGGCGGTTCGGTCCGCTCGGGTTCCGGGGGCGGCGGTTCGGTCCGCTCGGGTTCCGGGGGCGGCGGTTCGGTCCGCTCGGGTTCCGGGGGCGGCGGTTCGGTCCGCTCGGGTTCCGGGGGCGGCGCCGGTTCCGGAAGCGGTGCCGGCTCCCGGGGCCGCGGGCCTTCTTCCCTCACCGCGTCGCGCGCCGAGGCGAAGCGGTCGTCCAGGGAGTCGGGCGCTGCCGTGGGACCGGTGTCCGCGGTGGCTTCGTCGTACAACTCCCCCCACCAGTCGTCGTCTTGACGAGTGGGTCGCGCACCCTGCCGGCTCATGCCTCTGATTGTCACCGCACGGGCCGCGGAAAAACGGGGCTACGGGAAATTCCGGCGCACCGCCCGCCTCTTCACCCGCTGGCCGCCGGGCGGCCCCACCCCCCACGGGAGGACCGCCCGGCGACGTTCGTGGTGGCCCGGCCCCGGTGCCCCTCGCACGCGCTCGCAACACGTCCGGGCCCGGGCCACGACACCGGCCGGGTTCCCCGGGATCGCGCTCGTGAACCAGGTGAAGTGCCGTGATTTCCGCGGCTGCTGTCACCTTGGCAGACGCGCCGCCGCTACGGCGATGATGGTCGGCGGCGGGTTCGCGCCGTGGCCGTTTCCCGCCACGCCGCCCCGTTTCCGCCGGGTGGACGCACAGGGAGGGACGCGGGGCGATGCTGGCAGCGATAGGCCTGGACGAGACGCACGAGGCGGCCTACCGGGCGCTGGTGTCCGTGGGCGCGGCCGACGTGGCCGATCTGGCGCGGCGTCTGACGCTGGCCGAACAGGACACCGAGCGGGCGCTGCGCCGGCTGGAGCGGCACGGCCTGGCGGCCCAGTCCCCGGCCCGCCCGGGCCGTTGGGTCGCCGCGCCGCCCGGGGTGGCGCTGGCCGCCCTGCTCACCCAGCGGCGGCACGAGCTGGAGCGGGCGGAGCTGACGGCGGCACTGCTCGCGGAGGAGTACCGGGCGGCGGCGGCGCAACCGGCGGTGCACGACCTGGTGGAGGTGGTGACCGGTGCCTCGGCGGTCGCCCAGCGCTTCCTCCAGCTCCAGCTGGGCGCGACCGAGGAGGTGTGCGCGCTGGTGACCGGCGATCCGATGGTGGTGTCCGGGATGGAGAACGAGGCGGAGGAGCAGGCGGCCGGGCGCGGGGTGCGCTACCGGGTGGTGGTGGAGCGCGCGGTGCTGGACCGGCCGCACGGGCTGACCGAGTTGCGGGCTGCGCTCGGCCGGGACGAGCGGGTCCGGGTGGTGGACCGGGTGCCGACGAAGCTGGTGGTGGCCGACCGTTCGCTCGCGCTGGTGCCGCTGACCGCGAACTCCGCCGAGCCGGCCGCGCTGGTGGTGCACGCCAGCGGGCTGCTGGAGCTGCTCGCCGGGCTGTTCGAGTCGGTGTGGCGGGACGCGCTGCCGCTGCGGCTGGGGCCCGCAGGGGTGACCGAGGAGCCGCCGGGCGGGCCCGACGCCACCGATCTGGAGGTGCTCTCCCTGCTGCTGGCCGGGCTGACCGACGCGAGCGTGGCCAAACAGCTCGATCTGGGGCTGCGGACCGTGCAGCGCCGGGTGCGGCGGCTGATGGAGCTGGCGGGGGTGACCACCCGGCTGCAACTGGGCTGGCACGCTCGGGAACGGGGCTGGGTGATCCGGGAGGGGGGCCGCTGACCGGGTCTATGCCGGTGACCGGGCACCGGCCGGGACGGTGGGCGCCGCCGGCAGGACCGGCACGGTGCCGGGGGGCGGCGCAAGGCCGGCGGGCGGCGCAAGGCCGGCGGGCGGCGCAAGGCCGGCGGGCGGCGCAAGGCCGGTGGACGGCGCAAGGCCGGCGGGCAACGCAACCCCGGTGGACGGCGCAAGGCCGGCGGGCAACGCAACCCCGGCGGACGGCGCAACCCCAGCGGGCAACGCAACCCCGGCGGACGGCGCAACCCCAGCGGGCAACGCAACCCCGGCGGACGGCGCAACCCCAGCGGGCAACGCAACCCCGGCGGACGGCGCAAGCCCGGCGGGCAACGCAACCCCGGCGGACGGCGCAAGCCCGGCGGGCAACGCAACCCCGGCGGACGGCGCAACCCCAGCGGGCAACGCAAGCCCGGTGGGCAGCGCAACCCCGGTGGGCCGGGCAAGGCCGGTGGGGCGGGCGGAACAGGTGGGGTGGGCCGGCCGGAGGAGGCCGAGGGGCCGGCGGGTCAGGGCGTGGCGGACGGTGTCGGCCACGGCGGCCATGCCGGCGTCGTTGAAGTGCAGATGGTCGCCGGGGTCGTAGCCGGGCCGGATGCGCGTGGGGTCGGCCGGGTCGCGGACGGCGGCGTCCGCGTCGGCTACGGCGTCGAAGGCGCCGCCGGTGCGGATGAAGGCGTTCACCCGCAGCCGTACCGTCTCGCCGGCCGGGGTCCAGGCCGGATAGCCGCCGTACGGGGTGAGGGTGACGCCGACGACCGGGACGCCGCGGGCGTGGGCGCGGGCCACCAGGGCGCGGTAGGCGTCCGCGTAGGCGGCGGGGTCGTGGGCCTGCGGGGTGCCCTTGATGTCGTTGATGCCCTCGAAGACGACCAGGGCCCGCACTCCGGCCCGCTCCAGCGCGTCGGCGTCCAGGCGGGCGAGGGCGCTCGGTCCGGTGCCGTCGCGCAGCAGACGGTTGCCGGAGATGCCGGCGTTCAGTACGCCGAGCCGGTGTCCGCGCAGCCGCTGGGCGAGCCGGTCGGGCCAGCGGCGGTTGGTGCCGGGGGTGGAGCCGTTGCCGTCGGTGAGCGAGTCCCCGAACGCGACGACGCTGCCGGCGGCGAATCCGCGCACGTCGACCCCGGTGACGTAGTACCAGTGGCTGGTGGTCCGGGTGTACGCGGTGCCGTCCTCGTCGGCGGCCCGGCCGGCGCCGGCCGGGGCCAGGTAGCTGGTCTGGAGGGCGGAGCGGTGGTAGGTGGCGGGCCCGGAGTCGTCCGGGGTGTACACGGTGACGAGCAGGTCGGCGGCGGACGGCACGGACAGCGGCACCGTGTCGGTGACGGCGTCCGCGCCCGGCGGGACGGTCACCTCGGGGGCGCCGTGGAAGGTGGCGGTGCGCAGGGTGCCGGGCAGGGCGGCGGGGCCGGCCGCCCGGCGCAGCGCGACGGTGACGGCGCCGAGGCGGAGCGGCCGGGTGCCGAGCCGGTTGCTGAGCCGGACCCGGAGGGCCGTGCCGCCGACGCTGAGGTGGACGACGTTGCGGACGGCGGTGCCGGGCAGCGCGGCGGTGGTGCCGGAGGGCGCCGACTCCCAGCTGCCGGTCCAGGGCAGCGGGGCCGGCTGGGCGGCGGTCGGTGCCATGAGGGCCGCCGGCAGCAGCGGAAGGAGGACCGCGAGGAGCCGTACGACTTTGGCCATGTGTGCCCGCCCTTCCAGGAGGCCCGTCGCAGCCGAAGGTGCCACATCCCGGAGCGACACGCCGTACCCCGTCCCCAGATCCACCCGTTCGGCGCACTCCCCGCAGGCCTCGGCGGCCGCTTGCCGGCTCGGCGGCCGCTCGATCACCAGGGGGCGCGCGTTCGGCGTTCGTTCAGCCCGCTCGCCGTGGCAGGCCGCCCTTTCCGGGCACCCGGCGTCCCGGGACCGAGGGCGGCCCGGCGTTCAGGGGAGGCGCCGGCCGGCCGCCCGCAGGTGTTGGACGGCGTACGACCGCCAGGGCCGCCAGGTGTCGGGGAGGCCGGCGCCGGGCGGGGCCACGTCGGGGTCGCCGAGGGCGCGGGCGCGGAGGATGGCGACGGTCGCCGGGTCCATGCCGGGCAGGGCGAGCAGGGCTTCCTCGGTGGCCTGCCGGTCGGCGCCCGGGTCCAGCCGTACCGTGCCGTCGGCGAGGGCGGCGGCGAGCGCGCCCAGCGGGCCGCCGGGTTCGGCCTCGGCGAGGACGGCGGGCTCGGGGAAGAGGTGGGTGAGGCCGCCGTGCGGCGCGTCGAGCGGTTTGCCGTACCGGTGGACCAGTTCCCCGGCGGCCTCGGTGCCGGTCAGGGCGCGGACGGCGGTCTCCAGCGGGTCCACGGCGCCGGGCGAGCGCAGCCCGGGGCGGGCGGCGACCAGCGGGGCGAGCCGGGGATCGGCGCCGAGCCGTTCGTCGACGGCGTACGGGTCGGCGTCCAGGTCGAACAGCCGGCGCAGCCGCTGCACGGCGGTGGTGAGGTCCCTGGGGTCGGTGAGGTGCACGCGGGCGTCGAGCCAGCCGCCCGGGTGGGTCCCGCTGCGGCTCCGCACGCAGTGGACGCGTTCCCGGACGGCGGCGGTGCCGGTGCCGTAGGGCAGCCGCAGGGTCCGCCGGTAGGTGCGGGCGCCGGGTGCGCCGGTCACCTCCTCGACGCCGGGGACGGCCTCCCGGGCGAGCTGGTCGAAGACGGCCGCCGCCTGGTAGGGGCCGCGGTGGGCGAGCCGGAGCGGGATGCCCGCGCCGGGCGCGGTCCGGCGGGCGGTCCGGTCGCCGGCGGCGGCCCGCAGCTCGGTCGGGGTCGCCGCGTACACCTCGCGGATGGTGTCGTTGAATTGCCGCAAACTGCTGAAACCGGACGCGAAGGCGACCTCGGTGACCGGCAGGCCGGTGGTCTGGAGCAGCACGCGCGCGGTGTGCGCGCGCTGGGCCCGGGCGAGCGCCACGGGCCCGGCCCCCAGTTCGGCGGTGAGCTGGCGCTGCACCTGCCGGGCGCTGTAGCCGAGCCGCGCGGCGAGCCCGGCGACGCCCTCACGGTCCACGACGCCGTCGGCGATCAGGCGCATGGCCCGGCCGGTGACGTCCGCGCGGACGTTCCACTCCGCCGAGCCGGGTACGGCGTCCGGACGGCACCGCCGGCAGGCCCGGAAACCGGAGCGCTGCGCGGCGGCGGCCGTCGCGAAGAACCGTACGTTGTGCCGTTTCGGCGGCACGGCCGGGCAGCTGGGGCGGCAGTAGATGCCGGTGGTCTCGACGGCGAAGAAGAACACCCCGTCGAACCGCGCGTCCCGGCTCCGTACCGCCTCGTACCTGCTGTCCTCGTCCTTCACGTGTCCCAGTGTGGGGCGGGCGGGAAGGGCGGGGCCAGCGGGAATCGGACACCTAGCTCCAGCGTCCGCGCTTGGCCTCCATCGCCGCCCTGCCCTCGGCGCCCTTCCGTTTCCAGTCCCGGCGCAGTTCCGCGCGGACCCGGGCGTCGGTCTTGGCGGCGATCCGCTGGTTCTCCCGGATCAGCTTGCGGTAGCTGTCCAGCCGCCGCTCGGGAAGCTCGCCGTCCGCCACGGCGGCGCGCACCGCGCAGCCCGGCTCGCTCTCGTGGGCGCAGTCGTGGAACCGGCAGTCCTCGGCCAGCTCCGCGATCTCGGCGAACACCTGTCCGACGCCGCCCTCCGCGTCGTAGAGGCCGACGCCGCGCAGCCCGGGGGTGTCGATGAGCACCCCGCCGGTGGGCAGGGCGAGCAGGTTGCGGGTGGTGGTGGTGTGCCGGCCCTTGCCGTCGACGTCCCGGGCGGCCTGGACGTCCATGACGTCCGCGCCGACGAGCGCGTTGGCGAGGGTGGACTTGCCGGCGCCGGACTGGCCGAGCAGCACGCTCGTACCGGAGCCGACGAGTGCCACGAGCGTGTCGAGCCCGTCGCCGTGCAGGGCGCTGACGCCGAGCACGGGCACGCCGGGCGCGCTGGTCTCCACGTCCCGCACGAGGTGGGCGAGGGTGACCGGGTCGGGCACGAGGTCGGTCTTCGTGAGGACGACGACGGGCTGGGCGCCGGACTCCCAGGCGAGGGCGAGGAACCGTTCGACGCGGCCGAGGTCGAGGTCCACGGCGAGGGACACGGCGACCACGGCGTGGTCGACGTTGGCGGCGAGGATCTGCCCCTCGGACCGCTTGGAGGAGGTGGAGCGGACGAAGGCGGTGCGGCGGGGCAGATAGGCGCGCACGTAGCGCGGGTCGCCGACGGGGTCGACGGCGACCCAGTCCCCGGTGCACACGACCTTCATCGGGTCGCGGGGCACGACGTACTCGGTGTCGGCCCGCACGGTGCCGGCCGCGGTGACGACGTCGCACTGGCCCCGGTCGACCCGCACGACCCGGCCGGGCAGCAGCCCTTCGGCCGCGTACGGGGCGAACGCGTCGGCCCAGTCCCGGTCCCAGCCGTAGGGGGCGAGCGCGGAGAACACAGCAGAGGTGGAAGACAAGGGAGAGACCCTTCACAAGGGCGGCCCCGGACACACGCGCACGACGCGCGGTGGGTTCAGCCGGTGGCCACGGAGGTGGACGTGACGAGTTCCTGGATGAGGGCAGCGCCCGGCACAGTGACAGCCATCGGTCGACACCTCCTCGTTCTCACTCGCGTCTTCGCACGCCACCTCGGCGTGCGGACCAACTCTAGCCCGCGGGCGGGCCCGTGCGTCAAAGCGTTTTTTCCGGTTCCCCGGCCCGCCGCTCTTCCGGTTCCTCAGTTCGCCGCGCGGGCCATCCCGTCGAGCTCCCGCTCACCGGTCGGCTCCTGCGCGGGCAGGCTGTCCATGAAGGAGCTGACCGAGAAGACGGCGCGGCCGGGGCCGGGCGGGCCGTAGCCGGGCGGGGAGGACAGGCCGAAGTCGTCCATGGTCTGCCGGTAGGCCTCCAGCAGGCGGATGTGGTACTCCAGCGGCGCACCCTCGGGGTTGGCCTTGCCGAGCGGGGTGGTGGGCTCCGGGCACCAGGTGGTGAAGCGGGGCGTGATGCCGTGGGACATGAAGAAGCGCAGGCCCTCGGTGGTGGAGGCGATGGCCTCGTCCACGGTGGCGAACCCGAAGGGCTCGGCCATCTCCACGCCCGCCACGAAGTTCGGGATCACGTTGCGCGCGCCGAACACCTCGGCGGAGTCCAGGATGCGGCGGTGCCACTCGTCCCGGCCGACGTACCGCTCCTTGCCGGGGCAGTACAGCTCGAACAGCCGGCGGTCCCACACCTCGAAGTTGGGGTGGTAGATCTGCACGCCGTAGTCCTTGAACCGCTGTACGTCGGCCTTGGGCAGTGCCTGGGCGACGACCTTGCCGATCCAGCGGCCCGGGAAGCGCTCCTCGATGGCCTTGGCGTAGTGGCCGTAGAAGTCGGCCTCGTCCCGGCCCGCGACCTTGGAGGTGATCGCACCGCCGGTGAGGGTGTAGGCGGTGGACGCCTTCTGGGTGTCGTACCGGTCGATGATCTCCAGGGCTTCGAGGACCTCCTCGACGTCCTTCACCCCGGTGTACGGCCGCCCGGCCGCCTTGTGCTGGCGCCAGTTGTGGTTGATGTCGCAGTACTGGCACTCCTCCTTGGCGCCGAAGTACTGGCAGACCCGGAAGACGGTCAGATAGATCAGATAGCCCCACTGGATGGTCGGGGCGACCTCCATCACGGACTTCCCGTTGGCGAGGGTGTGCCGGTAGTACTCGGGCATCGGCGGCACACCGACGTCGGCGATGCGCGTGCCGTCGAGGTAGAGCCCGAGCAGCCCCTCCTCGTCGGCGGCGACCCGGTACGGCGAGGCGGGGTTGACCCGTACGGAGACGACCGTGCGCCGCAGGTCGTACGGCCCGCCGGTGAGGATGATCTCCTCCGGGGGCCGGCGCAGCGCGGCCTCGCCCAGCTCGGGCAGGGTGCCGTGGTCGAAGGAGAAGATGAAGTAGGACTTCGGCTTGACGTCCCCGGCCGCCTCGTTGGCGGTGTCGCTCAGGGCGGATTTGTCGAAGGCGACACCGCCCCGCAGCAGGTCCTCTTTGAAGACGGCCTCCCGCGGGACGTGCGGGAACCGTTCCATCAGATCCTCGACCAGCGCGGTACGACTGCCCATTCGTCTTTCTCCTCCCGGTTCAGGCGTACGGATCACACCGTATGCCCCCACCTGGGACTCGGCCGTGCCGGGTCCCCGCCCGGCGTGCGCTGCGGTCGGATACGGCGGTGCCGGGGGCGGCGCCAGGGGGCACCCTGGATCGGCTTCTTCCGGGGAGCGGGCGCGGGCGGTGGTGGCGGTGGGTTCCCGCGGTTCGGGCGGAGGGCCGCTGTCGGGGATGGCGTGCCCGGTGGGCCGGCGCACCGTGTCCGGTCAGGCCGTCCGGTCCAGCGCCGTCCGGTCCACGGCGTGCCGCAGTGCCTCGCCGGAGGCCAGCCGCTCGGCCTCCTCCACCATCGCCCGTCCGAGGCGGGCCACCTCGTTGCCCAGCGAGCCCGCCAGGTGCGGGGTGACGAAGGCGTTCTGCAGGTCGTACAGGGCGGAGCCGGCGGGCAGCGGTTCGGGGTCGGTCACGTCCAGTACGGCGCTCAGGCGTCCGGAGCGCAGATGCGCGACCAGCGCCTCGTGGTCGACCAGGGTGCCGCGCGCGGTGTTGATGAGCACGGCTCCGTCGCGCATCAGGCCGAGCCGGCGGGCGTCGATCAGATGGCGGGTCCCGGCGGTCTCCGGGGCGTGCAGGCTGACGATGTCGCAGGTGCGCAGCAGGTCGTCCAGCGGCCGCAGCGCCACGCCGAGCCGGGCGGCCTCGGCGGCGTCCACGTACGGGTCGGCGAGCGTGACGTCGAGGTCGTGCGGGCGGAGCAGTGCGATCAGTCGGCGCCCGACCCGGGAGGCGCCGATGATGCCGACGCGGCGGCCGTGGTTGCCGACGCCGGGCAGGATGCCGTCGTAGGGGAAGGCGCGCCGGGCGCGCGTCTCGTCGCGGAGCGCGAAGACGTCCTTGCCGGCGAGCAGGATCATGGCCAGCGTGTACTCGGCGACGGGCAGGGCGTTGGCCTCGGCGGCCGAGGAGACGGCGATGCCCCGCCGCCACACCTCGGGGGTGGTGAACCCCTTGACCGAGCCGGCCGCGTGCAGCACGGCCCGCAGGCGCGGGGCGGCGTCCAGGACGGCCGGGTCCAGGCGGGGGCAGCCCCAGCCGGTGACGAGGATCTCGGCGCGGGCGAGGGCGGCGAGCACCCGCGGATCGGTGAAGTCCTCGGCCACCAGGGCGGGATCGATGTCCACGCAGGCCCGCAGCCGCTCCATCAGCTCCGGCGGGAACACCGCCGGCACGTTCCGGGCCGTCATGGCGAACAGGGCGAGGGGCCGCTCGGTCAAGGAAGGGGCCTCCCGGCTCGGCGACGCACGGACAGCAACCGTTCTCTACGGTAGGTCCCGGCCGATGAGAGGGTCAACGGACCACCACTTGCGGGAGACAGGATGACGGACGTGACGGAGACGGTCACCAACTGGGCGCGCAGCATCACCTACGCGGTCAAGGAGTTCCACCGCCCGGAGTCGTTGCGGGCGCTGCGGGCGGTGGTGGCGGGCAGCGCGAAGGTGCGGGTCCTGGGCAGCGGACACTCCTTCAACCGGATCGCCGACCCCGGGGACGAGGGGGTGCTGGTGTCGATCGCCGGTCTGCCGCCGGTGATCGACGTGGACACCGCTGCCCGTACGGTCCGGGTCTGCGGCGGCGTCCGGTACGCCGAACTCGCCCAGGCGGTGCACGCCCGGGGGCTGGCCCTGCCCAACATGGCCTCCCTGCCGCACATTTCCGTGGCCGGCTCGGTGGCGACCGGCACCCATGGCTCGGGGGTGGACAACGGTCCGCTCGCGGTGGCCGTGCGCGAGGTGGAGCTGCTCACCGCCGACGGTTCGACGGTGTCGATAGGCCGCGGGGACGCCCGCTTCGACGGCGCCGTGACCTCGCTCGGCGCCCTCGGCGTGGTCACCGCCCTCACCCTGGACCTGGAGCCGGCCTACGAGGTCGAGCAGTACGTGTTCACCGAACTTCCGCTGGAGGGACTGGACTTCGAGGCGGTGGCGGGGGCCGCGTACAGCGTGAGTCTGTTCACCGACTGGCGGCGGCCGGGTTTCCGGCAGGTGTGGGTCAAGCGCCGGACCGATCAGCCGGCGGTGGACTTCCCGTGGGCCGAGCCGGCCACCGAGGCGCTGCATCCGGTGCCGGGCATGCCCGCCGCCAACTGCACGCGCCAGTCGGGGGTGCCGGGGCCCTGGCACGAGCGACTGCCGCACTTCCGGGCGGAGTTCACGCCCAGCAGCGGCGCGGAGATCCAGTCGGAGTATCTGCTGCCGCGCGCGGCCGCGGTGGACGCGCTGCACGCGGTGGACGCCGTCCGGGAGACGGTCGCCGGGGTGCTCCAGACCTGCGAGGTGCGCACGGTGGCCGCCGACGCGCAGTGGCTCAGCCCGGCCCACGCCCGGGACTCGGTCGCGCTGCACTTCACCTGGGTGCGCGACGAGGCGGCGGTGCTGCCGGTGGTGCGCCGGCTGGAGGAGGCGCTGGCCCCGTTCGGTCCGCGCCCGCACTGGGGGAAGGTGTTCGGCATCCCGGCGGCGGACCTCCGCGACCGGTACACACGGCTCGCCGACTTCCGGGAGCTGGTCCACGCGCTGGATCCGGCGGGCACGTTCACCAACGTGTTCGTGCGAGAACTGCTCGGGGAGTGAACCGGCCCGCCGGGGCACGGACTTCCTCCACCCCCTTTCCTAAGCCCTTGTCGAAGGAGATGCCCAGCCCATAGCCTGGCGCCGCGCCCGGTGCCCATGCCGTCCGGCCCGGGCCGGACGGAAAGGGAGGGGCCGCCGCGTGAAGCGCACATCGCGTGACATCCGCACCGCGAACCGCTACGAGGTGCTGCGCCAGATCATCGCCGAGTCCCCCACCTCCCGACAGGAACTGGCCACGGCCACCGGGCTGAGCCTGGCCACGGTGGCCACGCTCGTCGGCGAGCTGCTGGACCTCCGCATGATCACCGAGGTGGGGTTCGAGGACTCGGCCGGCGGCCGTCCCCGGGGGCTGGTCGCCGTCAACGCGTCGGGCGGCGCGCTGATCGGCGTGGACATCGCGGAGACGTACGTCCACGTCGAGCTGTTCGACCTGGCGCTGAACGTGCTGGCCCGGGCCGACGAGGACATGCGGCCCGGGGAGAACCGGCCCGAGCGGGTGGTGGGGCAGGTCGCCACCGCGGTCGGCTCGGTGGTCGCCCAGGCGGGCGTCGAGGCGGCCCGGGTGCTCGGCGTCGGGGTGAGCGTGCCGGGCCAGGTGGACCGGGACTCGGGGGTCGCCGAATACGCGCCCAACTGGGACTGGCACGATGTGCCGTTGCTCGATCTGCTGGCCGAACACATCGCCTATCCCCTCTACTTGGACAATCCGCTGCGCGCCTGCGCGGTGGCCGAGCTGTGGTGCGGGGCGGCGCGGGGCCGCGGGGACGCGGTGGTGGTCAACCTCGGCACCGGGGTCGGCGCCGGGCTCGCGCTCGGCGGCGGGCTGCACCGGGGGGTGAGCAACAGCGCCGGCGAGTGGGGGCACACCACGCTCGTGCTGGACGGCCGGCCGTGCCACTGCGGCAACCGGGGCTGTGTGGAGACGTACGTCGGGGCACCCGGCATCATGCGGAACCTGAGCGAACTCAGCTCGCGTTCCCCGCTGTTGTACCCCGAGGACCAGACGGCCACCATCGACGCGCTGGCCCGCGCCCTCGCCGAGCGGGATCGGGTGGCACTCCAGGTGGTCCGGGACACCGCACGTTACCTCGGCGCGGGCATCGCCGACCTGATCAATCTGCTCAACCCCGAAGTGGTGGTGCTCAGTTCCTGGGTGGCCGCCCGGCTGGGCGAGCCGCTGCTCGACGAGGTCCGCCGGGCGGTCGCCCGGCACGCGCTGCGCCGGCCGCTGGCCGCCACCGAGATCGTCCTCTCCCCGATCCCCACCGACCCGGTGTCCCTCGGCGCGGCCACGTTCGCCCTGGAGGGGGCGCTGCGGTCGGTCGGGCAGCGGACGGTGCGGCGCCCGCGGGCGGGGAGCCGTACGGCACCGTCGGCCTGACACGGCCCGGCGCTCCTCCGGCCCGGCAGCTCCATCTCCCTTGTTGGGCAAGGCTGTCGGCCTTCGGACAACCAGGTCCGTTCGCGGTCCCGAACGGCACGCAACAACTCGTACGCACTTCGTCCAACCCCTTGCCGAAGGATTTGGCGAAGGTTAGCGTCCCGCACCACACCCCCTTCGGCCCTCGGCCACCGGGCGTACGAGCCGCAGCCGCACCCGACCAGACAAGGACGTCAGCATGCCGGCACACAACAGCACCTGGGATCGCCGATCGATACTCCGGGCCGCCGCGGGCCTGGCCGCCGCCGGTGCGCTCGGCGCGTGCGGCGGCAACAACGGCCGTGGTGGCGGGTCGGGTTCGGGCCCGCGGCTGGTCCAGTACTTCCACGCCTACGGCGAGCCGGGCACCGAGCAGGCGATCAAGCGCTACGCGAAGGCGTACTCCAAGGCGGACGTGACCACGCAGTGGATCACCGGCTCCAACTTCGAGAGCAAGCTCTTCGCGTCCCTGCTCACCGACCGGGCGCCGGACCTGTTCGAGTTCCACCCGCAGCTCCAGCTCGTCAGAAGCGGCCAGGTGGCGGACCTGACCGACCTCATCGCGCCGGTCAAGGACGACTTCAACCAGGCCGACATCCGGTCGCACACGGTGGACGGCAGGATCTACGGCGTGCGGATGCTCGACGACCCGCAGCTCTTCTTCTACCGCAAGTCGATGCTGGAGAAGGCGGGCGTCGAGCCGCCGCGGACGCTGGACGAACTGGTGGAGGCCGCCGCCAGGCTCACCACGAGCAAGGTCAAGGGCCTGTTCCTGGGCAACGACCTGCACGCGGTCATCAACCCGCTGATCTGGTCGGCCGGCGCGGACACCCTGGACGAGAAGAACGAGATCGCCTATCACACGGACGCCGTGATCGCGGGCCTGAGGACGATGCGGAGGCTGTTCACCAGCGGCCATCTGCTGCTGGACGCCCCGGCCGACTTCTGGGACCCGTCGTCGCTGAGTCAGGGCCTGTGCGCCATCCAGTTCTGCGGGATGTGGGCCATGCCGCAGTTGCAGCAGACCCTCGGCGACGACCTCGGCATCATGCCGTTCCCGGCTGTCGGCGACGCGGGCCGGCCCTCCGTCTACAACGGCGGCTGGTCGATGTTCGTCAACGCCAAGGGCCGGCACGTCGACGCGGCCAAGGAGTGCGTCAAGTGGCTGTGGCTCGACCAGGAGAAGTACCAGGAGGACTGGGCCACGTCGTACGGCTTCCACATCCCGCCGCGCACCTCCATCGCAAAGTCCACCGGCAAGCTGAAGTCAGGCCTGCCGGCGGAGGGGGTGCGGCTCTTCAACGAGTACGGGCACTTCGACAACATCGGCTGGACCCAGGCGATGATCACGGCGACGGAGAAGCTCTTCGCCGACTGCGTCCGCAAGGGCGGTGATCCGCGGGCCGCGCTCGACCGGTGCGACAAGACGGTGAACGCCGAGCTGAAGAAGCTGTTCGGATAGGCCGCCGGACGGGTCCCGAGATGTCGACCACCACCACACGCCGGGTCGCGGCCCGCGCCACCGGAGCCCGGCGACGGCCGCGCGGCGGCCGCACCCTCGCCTTCTGGCTCTTCACCGGCCCGTTCCTGCTCGGGCTGGCCGTCTTCGTCTACGTGCCGATCGGCTGGAGCCTCTACCTCAGCTTCTTCGAGGCCCGCTTCACGGTCACCCCCAGCGAGTTCGTGGGGCTGGGCAACTACCGGGAGATCCTGTCCGACAGCGCCTTCATGGGCTCGCTCGGCACCTTCACCGTGTTCGCCGCCTTCATCGTGCCCACCACCTGGGCACTCTCCCTGGGCCTGGCGCTGCTGGTGAACCGGCTGCGGTTCATGCGGGCGTTCTACCGCTCGGTGTTCTTCCTGCCGACCGCGTGCAGCTATGTCGCCGCCTCGCTGATCTGGAAGATGTCGATCTTCAACGGCGTGCGCTTCGGCCTGGCCAACACCGTGCTCGGCCTGTTCGGCGGGGACGACACCGCCTGGCTCGCCAACCCGGACCCGCCCTGGTACTGGCTGGTCATCGTCTCCGCCCGGCTGTGGCTCCAGTCCGGCTTCTACATGATCCTGTTCCTGGCCGCGCTCCAGAACATCCCGCGGGAGCTGTACGAGGCCGCCGCCCTCGACGGGGCGAGGCCCGGCTGGCAGACCTTCCGGCACATCACGCTGCCGCAGCTGCGGGCCACCTCCACGGCCGTGATCCTGCTGCTGCTCGTGGCCGCCTACCAGGCCTTCGACGAGTTCTTCAACCTGCTGTCCAAGACCACCTGGGGCCGTCCGCCGCTGGTCGAGCTGTACTACACCGCGCTCGGCCAGGACCAGAACTACGGCAAGGGCAGCGCGGGAGCCGTGGTGCTGACCGTGCTGATCTGTGTCGTCACCCTGTTCCAGGGCAGGATCATGGGCTTCGGCAGGGGGGAGGAGTCCAGGTGACCACCACCGCACCCGAGACCCGCGGCCGGGGCCGCGCCCGGCGCGGCGGGATGACGAGCTCCACCGGGCTGTACCTCGCGACCAGCGTCGCCGCGCTGCTCTTCCTCGTCCCGTTCTATCTGCTGGTGCGCAACGCCCTGTCCACCGACCCGGAGATCACCGGTGAGGACTGGACGTTCTTCCCCACGCACCTCCAGTGGGGCAACCTCACCGAGCCGTTCGAGGACCCGACGGTGGACTTCGGCCGGTCGATGTGGAACTCGCTGGTCGTCGGCGTCCTGCACACGGCCGGCACCCTGGCCGTGTGCTCGCCGGCCGGCTACGCCCTCGCCCGCATCCCCTACAAGCACGCCGACAAGATCTTCTACGCCGTCCTGGTGACCCTGATGGTCCCGGCCGCGGTCACCTTCGTGCCGAGTTTCGTCCTGGTGTCGTCACTCGGCTGGGTGGACAGCTACCGGGGCCTGATCGTCCCGGGGCTGTTCAGCGGTTTCACCTGCTTCCTGTTCCGGCAGTACTTCCTCGGGTTCCCCAAGGAACTGGAGGAGGCGGCGCGCGTGGACGGGCTCGGCTACTGGGGCGCGTACTGGCGTGTCGTGGTGCCGAACTCGCTGAACTTCTTCGCGGCGATCGCCACGATCACCTTCATCGGCGGCTGGAACGCCTTCCTGTGGCCGCTGGTCATCGGCCAGGACCCGAGCGCCTGGACCGTCCAGGTCGCGCTCTCGTCGTACATGACCAACCAGACCGTCAACTACCACCTGATCTTCATGGCGACCGCCATCTCGATCCTGCCCCTGCTGTTGGTGTTCCTCTTCCTCCAGCGCTGGCTGGTGCAGGGGATCGCGCAGACCGGCATCAAGGGCTGAGCTAGGAGACCCATGTCCGTGACCACGACCACCGAGTACGTCGAGGACGTCTCGCCGGGCTCCGGGGCGCTGCCGCCGCGTGCCTGGTACGCCTCCTCCGACGCCCCGTCCCTGTCCCTCGACGGCACCTGGCGCTTCCGGCTGTCGGACACGGCCGACGCCGAGGACGACTCCTTCGCGGCGCGCGGGTACGACGCCAGTGGCTGGGCGGAGGTCTCGGTGCCCGGCCACTGGGTGCTCCAGGGCCACGGTTCCCCGATCTACACCAACCACCTCTATCCGTTCCCGGTCGACCCGCCCCGGGTGCCGACCGAGAACCCGACCGGCGACCATCTGCGCGTGTTCGACCTGCCCGGCGACTGGCCGGCGGACGGTGGCGCGGTGCTCCGCTTCGACGGCGTGGAATCCTGTGCCCGGGTCTGGCTGAACGGCACGGACCTGGGCGAGTTCAAGGGTTCCCGGCTGCCGCACGAGTTCCCGGTCGGGCAGCTGCTGAGGCCCGCCGGCAATGTGCTGGCCGTCCGGGTGCACCAGTGGTCGGCGGGCTCGTACCTGGAGGACCAGGACCAGTGGTGGCTGCCGGGCATCTTCCGGGACGTCACCCTGCTGCACCGCCCGGCGGGCTGTGTCCTCGACTTCTTCGTGCACGCCTCCTACGACCACACCACCGGCGCGGGCACGCTGCGGGTCGACTCCGACGTGGACGGCCGGGTGACCGTGCCGGAGCTGGGCATCGACGGGCCCACCGGGGAGCCGGTGACGGTGCCGGTCGAGCCGTGGTCGGCGGAGACGCCCCGGCTGTACGAGGGGGTGCTGGCCACGGAGGGCGAGCGGGTGCCGCTGCGCATCGGCTTCCGCACGGTGGAGCTGTCGGACGGTCTGCTCACGGTCAACGGCAAGGCGGTGCTGTTCAAGGGCGTCAACCGGCACGAGTGGCACCCGGAGAAGGGCCGGGCGCTGGACCTGGCGACGATGCGCGAGGACGTGCTGCTGATGAAGCGGCACAACATCAACGCGGTCCGCACCTCGCACTACCCCCCGCACCCGGCCTTCCTCGACCTGTGCGACGAACTCGGGCTGTGGGTGATCGACGAGTGCGACCTGGAGACGCACGGCTTCACCGAACAGGGCTGGCGGGACAACCCCGTCGACGACGACCGCTGGACGCCGGCCCTGCTGGACCGGGCGGCCCGGATGGTGGAGCGGGACAAGAACCACCCGTCGGTCGTGATGTGGTCGCTGGGCAACGAGGCCGGCACCGGCCGGGGCCTGACCGCGATGGCCGAGTGGATCCGCGGCCGCGACACCTCCCGGCTGCTGCACTACGAGGGCGACCCGGACTGCCGTGACACGGACGTGTACTCGCGGATGTACGCGAGCCACGCCGAGGTGGAGCGGATCGGCCGGGGCCTGGACGGCGGACCGCGCCGGCGCCGCGAACTGCCCCTCATCCTGTGCGAGTACGCCCACGCCATGGGCAACGGCCCCGGCGGGCTCGCCGACTACCAGCGGCTGTTCCGGTCCTACGACCGGCTCCAGGGCGGCTTCGTGTGGGAGTGGATCGACCACGGCATCGCCCACCCCGGTCTGGGCTACGCCTACGGCGGCGACTTCGGCGAGGAGCTGCACGACGGCAACTTCGTCTGCGACGGCCTGCTGTTCCCGGACCGGCGGCCGTCCCCGGGACTGATCGAGTACCGGAAGGTGATCGAGCCCGTCACCCTCACCGGCGACGGCACGGACGGCACCGTCCGCGTCACCAACGGGTACGACTTCACGGACCTCTCGGCGCTGGCCTTCTCCTGGGCGTACGAGGTCGAGGGCGAGGCGGTGGCGGAGGGCACGCTGCCGGTGCCCGCCCTGGCTCCCGGCGAGTCCGCCGAGGTCGAGCTGCCCGCCGTACCGGCCGGGGCGCCGTCCGGTGAGGCGCTGTGGACCGTCCGGGCGCGGCTCGCCTCCGGCACGGCGTGGGCGCCGGCGGGCCATGTCGTGGCCTGGGGCCAGGTCCCGGCGGCGCGGCGCCGGGTGCCGTCCGTAGCGGCGAGCGCCCGGCCGGTGCCCGGTGACGGGGTGATCGCGCTGGGCCCGGCCGCCTTCGACGCCCGGACCGGCGCGGTGCGGTCGATCGGCGGGGTGCCGGTGACGGAGCTGCGGCTGGACGTGTGGCGGGCCACCACCGACAACGACGACGGCGCGGCCTGGCAGAGCGACCCGCGGTACGGGCCGCTGTGGCGGAGGCTGGGCCTGCACCGGATGCGGCACCGCCTGGACGCGGTGGAGGCGGGCGAGGACGCCCTGACGGTCCGTACCCGGGTGGCGCCGGCCGCCCGGGACGTGGGGCTCTCGACGGTGTACCGGTGGACGTCGGACGGCGTCCGGCTCCGGCTGACGGTCTCCACGGCCCCGGACGGCGACTGGACGGTCCCGCTGCCGCGCCTCGGCATCCGCTTCGGCCTGCGGGCCGCCGACCGGGTGCGGTGGTACGGCGGTGGACCGGGCGAGGCGTACCCGGACACCCGGGCGGCCGCGCTGACCGGCCGCTGGGAGGCGACCGTGGACGACCTCCAGACGCCGTACGTCCGCCCGCAGGAGAACGGCGCCCGGATCGACGTGCGCTGGGCGGAGCTGGGCGGGCTGCGGATCGAGGGCGACCCGGCGTTCCACCTCACCGCCCGCCGCTGGACCACCGAGCAGCTGGACGCCGCCGCCCACCGCACCGACCTGGTGCCCGGCGACACGGTCTGGGTGAACCTCGACCACGGCCAGCACGGCATCGGTTCCCAGTCCTGCGGCCCGGCCCCGCTGCCCCGCTACCACCTGCGCGCGGAGCCGGCGCGGTTCTCGTTCGTCTTCTCCACGATCGACGACGTTTCCCCAAGCACCCTTCAATAATGGGCGTGTTGACGTGACCATGGGTCGCATGCGACCCATGGGACGACTCCTCGGCACGCTCGCCACCGGCCTGCTGGCCGTGTCCGGGCTCACCGCCTCCGCCGGCCCGGCACAGGCCGCCGGCTCCGGCACCCTCAGTGTCCTGACGTACAACGTGGCCGGGCTGCCGGAAGGCCTCAGCTCCGGCCATCCGGCGGCCAACACCCCGCTGATCTCCCCCAGACTGGCGGACTACGGCATCGTCAACGTCCAGGAGGACTTCAACTACCACGCGGCGCTCTACGCGGGCGACCACCACCCCTACCGCACGGCCACGAGCGGCGGCGCGGGCTTCGGTGACGGCCTCAACACCCTTTCCGCGTATCCGCTGGAGGACTTCGAGCGGGTGAAGTGGAACGACTGCACCGGCACCGACTGCCTCACCCCCAAGGGCTTCACGCTGGCCCGGGTGCGGCTCGCCGAGGGCGTGTACGTGGACCTGTACAACCTGCATTCCAACGCCGGCGACAGCGCCGCCGCGCTGGCCGCCCGGCGGGCCAACATCGCCCAGCTGTCGGCCTTCATCCGGGCCAACTCGGCGGGCAACGCGGTGATCGTGATGGGCGACACCAACACCCGCTACACCCGCGCCGGCGACACCATCCGCACGCTCGTCGACGACAACGGCCTGACGGACGCCTGGGTACGGCTGGTCAAGGGCGGTGCGGCCCCCGCGCAGGGCGCCGAGCCGCTGCTGTGCCCGGCGTCCGCGCCGCCCGACGACTGCGAGGTGGTCGACAAGGTGCTCTACCGCGGCGGCCCCCTGCTCTCCCTGACCGCGACGCGCTACCACGACGAGTGGGCGAAGTTCCTGGACCCGGCCGGCGGCAACCTCTCCGACCACTTCCCGCACACCGTCGACTTCACCTACACGCCGAACCCGGGGCTCCGGGCGAGCGACTTCGTCGGCGGCCCGCACGGCACGGCCTTCAACGACGCCGACGACCTGCCGGCCGCGCCCGCCCCGCGCACCCTCACCCTGCGCGGCGCCACCCGCCTGGACGCCGTGGCCCTCACCCACGACGGCGGCACGGTCCTCGGCCACGGCGGCACGGGCGGCACGGCCGCCTCGCTCACCCTCGCCGCCGGGGAACACCTCACCTCGGTGAAGCTCACCGAGGGCCGAAAGGACGGCCGTACCCGGATCTTCTCGGCCGCCTTCACCACCGACCGGGGCCGCACGCTCTCCGCGGGCACACCGACCGCCGACGGCACCACCCTCACCGCCCCGGCCGGCTGGCAGATCGCCGGCTTCACCGGCCGCTCCGGCGACGAGATCGACAAGCTGGGGGTGCTGTACGTGCCGATTCCCTGATGCGCCGCCTTTCCTAGATGCTCTAGGCTGCATCCTAGGAAATCAAGGGAGGTGGCCGTGGTCCGGGCAGGTCTCACCGTCGAACGGCTGGTGGAGGCGGCGGCGGAGCTGGCGGACGAGGCCGGGTTCGACAACCTCAGCGTCTCGGCGCTGGCCCGCCGTTTCGGCGTCAAGGACGCGAGTCTGTACTCGCACGTGCGCAATCTCCAGGACCTGCGCACCCGGCTCGCGCTGTACGCGGGCGGCGAGCTGATCGACCGGATCGCGGCGGCCGTGGCCGGCCGGGCGGGCAAGGAGGCGCTGGCGGCGTTCGCCGGCGCCTACCGGGACTACGCCCTGGAGCACCCCGGCCGGTACGCGGCCACCCAGATCCGTATCGACCAGGCCCTGATCGCGGACTCCGCCGCGCTGCGCCGCACCGCCGAGATCACCTACGGCGTGCTGCGCGGCTACGGCCTTGGGGAGCCGGACCTGACGGACGCGGTGCGCCTGCTGCGCAGCACGTTCCACGGCTACTGCGTCCTGGAGAGCGCGGGCGGCTTCGGCGCCGACCGGGACGTACGGGCCTCCTGGGACAAGGCGGTCGACGCCCTGCACCTGGCACTCACCCACTGGCCCCGGGAGGGGAAGAGCGATGACTGACACGCCGTACCACGACATCACGGGCCGCGGCCCGGTGCTGCTGCTCCTGCCGGGCGGGGCCGGGCATCCGATGGGCCTCGGACCGCTGACCGAACGGCTCGCCACCCAATTCACCGTGGTCACCTACGACCCGCTGGGCCTCGCGCACGGCCGGCTCGGCCGGCCGGTTGCCGAACAGCGGGTCGCGGACTGGAGCGAGGGCGCCCGGCGGGTGCTGGACGCGGTGGCACCGCAGGGCGAGCCGGCGTACGTGTTCGGCACCAGCTCGGGCGGCATCGCGGCCCTGGACCTGCTCGCCCGCCACCCGGGACGGACCGCGCACGTGGTCGCGCACGAACCGCCGTGTGTGACGGTCCTGCCGGACGGGGCGGCACGGCGGGCGGAGCTGATCGAGCAGCTGGACGGGCCCGGACGGCTGCCCGCCGAGGGCGATTCGGCGACCCCGATGGGCGTCTTCCTGGCCCGTGTCCTGCGTCCGTTCACCGCCTACGCGCCCGCCCTCGTCCCGCCCCCGGGCCGGCTCACCCTCGCCGCCGGCGCCGACTCGCGCGGCCAGCTCCTGTACCGCACGGCCGAAGCCCTCGCCGGACGGCTGGCCAGCGCCTTCGCCGAGTTCCCGGGCGGGCATCTCGGCACGCTGGATCACCCGGTGGAGTTCGCGGACCGGCTCGCCGAGACGCTGGGGTCGAAGGCCCGCACGTCGGCGTAGGAGGGGGTGGGGCCGCCCGGGACGCGCCCCGCCACGATGTCGGCCACCGCGTCCACGGCCGCGCCCAGCGCCCTGCGGTACAGCAGCGAGCCGAGGCTGACCCGGCGCACGCCGAGGTCGGCGAGGCGGGCGAGCGGGGGGCCGGCGGGCGAGTAGAGGACGTTGAGGGGGACCTCGGTGTGCCGGACGAGGGCGGCGATGCGCTCCGGATCGGTCACGCCGGGCACGAACACCCCGTCGGCGCCCGCCGCTTGGTAGGCGTCGAGCCGGCGCAGGGTGTCCTTCTCGTCGCCGTCGCCCGCCCAGTGGGTGTCGGTGCGGGCGTTGACGAACAGTCCCGGCACGGCCGCCTTCACCGCCGCGATCTTCGCCGCGTGCCGGCCGGCCGGGCCGAGCCCGTCCTCCAGGTTGATGCCGACGGCCCCGACGGCCCACAACTCGGCGGCCAGGCGCGCGACTTCGTCCGGGTCGTCGCTGAAGCCGGATTCGGCGTCCACGGAGAGCAGGTACGGCTCGGAGCCGAGCGTCAGGGCGAGCCGGACGGTCTGCTCCCGGATCGCGCCCGCCCCGTCGGGCAGACCGGCGCCCGCCGCCACCGCCAGGCTGGTGGTGCCGATCGCGGGGAAGCCCCGGGCGGCGAGGGCGGCGGCCGAGGCGTGGTCCCAGGCGTTGGGCAGTAACAGCGGCTCTCCGGGGCGGTGATGGAGGCCGGCGAAGGAGACGGGGGTGTGCTCTGTGGTCATACGGCCACGCTAGGCCCCGTACGGTTCGGCGCCCGCCGAAGCGTCCGCCTCTGTCCGCTCCCTTGGGCTCACTCGGGCGCCACCGACCACTGTGCGCCCCCGTCCGTGAACCGGAACACGGCGGTCTGCCCGCCGGGCCAGCTCACCCGCAGCTCGTACGCGTGCTCCTCCTCGCCCACCGCCACGGACACCAGCCCGGTGAGCGGCCGGGGTTCCGCCTCCCCGGTGAGCCGGGCGAGCGCCACGAAGAGCGTGGGGCCGCCGTCCGCCGCGGTGACCCCGGTCAGCTCCGCCGACAGGCCGTGCACCGGGGCGAGTTCGGCGCTCACCCCGTCCTGCTCCGGCCAGCCCGTCACCCGGACCGGGGTCCCGGGTGCCGCGCCCGCCACCAGGTGGGCCCGCACCTCCACGGCACCGCGCACCACCACCAGGCTGGTGACGGACGTCCCGGCGCCGCCGGTGTGCCGGGAGGCGATCCAGCCCTCGCCCGTGCCGAGCGGCTCGATGCCCGTACGGCCCGGATCGCCGCCGACGATCACGCTGTTGTCGTACGACGGCTCGGGCGCGGTGGCGGTGGAGTAGGCGAGCCGGGTGTAGTAGGGGTCGTACCGGACGTCCTCGCTGCCGTGGTTGTGCAGCCGGACCAGTCCGTCCGCGGCGGTGGACTGGAGCAGCCAGTTCGGGGCGGGCACCGGGTGGGCCGCGTCGGCGTGTTCGGCGGGGGCCGCCTCCTCCGGCGCCGTCCACACCTCGTGGCCGGGCGGCAGCAGCAGACCGAGGAAGCCCTTGCTCGCCCAGTACGGCGAGGCGGGACCGGAGTAGCTCTGCACCAGCGAGGTGTCGGGGGCGAGCCAGCCGAGCGGGAGCAGGCCGCGCTCGTCGACCGCGCCGCCGTCCAGGAAGTACCGCAGGGCACCCGAGGCCAGGCGCCGGGTCTGTCCCGGGGGCAGCGGGGTGTGCCCGGTGAGCGCGCCCAGCCAGAGCGGGGCGGTGGTGGCGAACCGATAGGTCAGGGAGCGGCCCTGGCGCAGCGGGGCGCCGTCGCCGCCGAACAGGCGGGCGTAGTCGGCGAGATGGCGGGAGAGCCGGCGGCCGTAGCGGTCGAGGAGGGCGGTGTCGTCCGCGAGCCAGGCGTGCAGGACCGGGTAGAGGTGCATGGCCCAGCCGTTGTAGTAGTCGAACTTCCGGCCGTCGCCGTCGCTGTACCAGCCGTCGCCCGCGTACCAGGCCTCGATCCGTTCCAGGCCCCGGTCGACGGCGGCGCGGGCGGCCTCCTCGCGGTGGCCGATCTCGGCGAGGAAGCCGCCGACGGTGACCGGGAACAGCTCCCAGTTGCACGGCCAGGGCGCGGCGGTGAGGGCGTCCGCCAGCCAGTCGGCGGTGCGCCGGCGCACGGGGTCGGCGAGCCGGTCCCAGAGCAGCGGCCGGGTCAGCCGCAGGGCGAGCGCGATCGAGGCGGCCTCCACCAGCGGCTGGCTCCGGTCGGTGATCGGGGGCCAGATCCCGCCGGGTCCGGCGGCGAGGCCGTCGGCGTACCGGCCGAGGGCGGTCTCGTCGCGGCGGAACGCGGCCAGCAGCAGGGTGCGGGCGTAGCCTTCGAGGCCGTCGGAGAGGCGGCCGGAGCGGCTCACATGGTCGCCGGGGAGGTGGTAGAGGGCGCGGTCGGGGCTCGCGTACGGTTCGACGGCGGCGAGGAGCCGGTCGGCTGCGGCCTCCCAGTGGGCGCGGGTGTAGCCGGTGTACGGGCTCGACTCGCGGTCGTCGGCGGGGAGTTCGATCACGGGCGTGACTGTCCTTCCTCGGCGGGAACCCGGGACGCCCCGGTTCCGGTCGGGGCGCCCCGGGGGCCTATCCCGCTCGCACCCTGCCCTCGGGGACCAGGTGGCGGGCGAGCAGTTCGTCGCGGACCAGGGCCGCGAAGACGGTGGCGCCGTGCACGGAGGTGTGCGTGTTGTCGCGCTTCTCGTTGTACAGGTACAGCGCCTTGGAGGCCTCTGGGCCGAGGGACTCCACCAGGGCCCTGGTCTTCGCGGTGAGGTCGATCAGCGGGACGTGCTCGGTGGCGGCGACCTGCCGGATGACGGCCGGGTGGTCGACGCCGAGGCCGTTGACGAGCAGGGCGGTGTCGTTGTCCAGGGTGCCGTCGGCGTTGAACCAGCGGCGCACGACCGGCGTGACGAGCGCCGGTTCGCCGCCCCGGTCCCGGATGCCGGCCACGAGGGTTGCCAGATTGGCGCGGTAGGTGGCCTCGTCGGTGGTCTTGTCGTTGTGGGCGAGCTGGACGAGGACGAGGTCGCCGGGGCGGATCAGCGGTTGGACGGTGGCCCACAGCCGTGGGTCCTGGAGGTAGCTGACGGTGCTCTCGCCGGAGTCGGCGTGGTTGGCGACGGACAGGCCCTGGCGCAGGTACCGCGGGAGCTGCTGGCCCCAGCCGGCGTAGGGGGCGGCGGGCTGGTCGCAGACCGTGGAGTCACCGATGAGAAGGAGCCGGCGGGCGTGCCGGGCCGGGGTGACCCGGATGGCGTCGAGGGCGGGCGCGAAGCCGCCGAGCGCCAGGTCCAGGCCGGGGGTTCCGTCGGGGCCGGCCGGTTCGCCCTCGGGGGTGCGGACGTCGACGGTGAAGCTCCGGGTGACGTGCTCGCCGGCCGGGACGGCGGTCTCCGGCAGCAGCGAGCGGCGGGTCTCGCCGGTGACGCGGGTGCCGGAGGCCGTGGCGGCGCCGAGCCGGACGGTCACGTCGTAGGTGCCGGGCGGGACGTCGAAGTGGCAGGCGGTGGCGGTGCAGTGCTCGATGCCGGGCGGCCGTCCGGCGTGGGCGCGGGCGGGAACCGTGGTGAGGGCCGTACTCAGGACGAGGGCGCTCAGGGCGGCGCCCAGCAGGGGGGTGGGACGTCTCACCGGCGGCTCCTCGGCGTCGGCACGGCCGGTCTCCTGGCCTGATGTGTCATCAACTTCCCCGATTCCAGCGCTGGTTTGCCGCTCCGTTGCACGCGTAGGTGATGACCGCGGCCGAGTCGGCGGTGGTCCGCCGGAGACGTCCAGGCATTCCCCGCTCGCGCGGGACCTGAGGGTGACGTACGAGCCGGACGCGGTGACCGACCACTGCTGGTCCATGACGCCGGTGCAGTTCTCCTTGCGCGCGCCTCATCTCACATCCCTTCCCGCACGGCGTCGGCCACGGGGACACCGAAGTCCGGGGTGCCGTCCGGCTTCCAGCCGAGTTTCTGGATCCGGGTGTGCCGGTTGGGGTCGTGCAGCGGGTCGCCGGTGATCTCCTTGTACTGGCGGGCGTGGTAGACGAGCACGTCGGTGCGGCCGTCCTCGGCGACGGTGAAGCAGTTGTGCCCGGGGCCGTACTGCCCCGTGGTGTCATCGCTGGTGAACACCGGGACGGGCGACTTGGTCCAGCTGCGGGCGTCCAGCAGGTCGCTGCGGGCGTCGGCGGTCAGCAGGCCCACGCAGTAGTGCCGGTCGGTGGCGCTGGCCGAGTAGGTGAGGAAGACGCGGCCGTTGCGCTGGAGGACGTACGGGCCCTCGTTGACCTTGTAGCCGACGCACTCCCAGTCGTACTCGGGTGTGGACAGCCGCACTTGGGGACCGGTGAGGGTCCACGGGCCGGCCATCCGCGAGATCCAGAGAGCCGTGTTGTTGTCCATGCCGGGCTCGTGCTGGGCCCAGACCAGGTAACGGGTGCCACTGTGCTGGAAGGTGGTGGCGTCCAGGGAGAAGGTCTCCCACGCCGTCTTGATCTGGCCCCGCTCCACCCACGTGCCCTTGAACGGATCGGCACTGGCGTTCTCCAGCACCCACATGCGGATGGCCCACACGTCCTCGGCGGGGGCCGAGGCGAAGTAGATGTACCACTTGCCGCCGATCCGGTGCAGTTCCGGTGCCCATATGTGGGCGGCCATCGGGCCGGTCGGGTGCGCCCGCCAGATCACCGACTCGGCGGCCGTGGACAGTCCGTTCAGGGTGCGGGCGCGGCGCAGGACGATGCGGTCGTACTCGGGGACGGTCGCCGTGAAGTAGTAGAGGCCGTCGGTGTGGCGGGTGATGTGCGGGTCGGCGCGCTGGCGGACGAGGGGGTTCACGTACGGGGTCGCCGTCGGGCGCTTCTCCGGGTGCGGCTTCGAGCCGGTCGCCCGCGCGGGGGCCGCATGGGCGAGGCCGGGGGCGGCGGCCAGGGCGCCGGCGGCGAGCGCGGCGCCCTTGAGCACCATTCGGCGGCCGGGCGTGTCGGGCAGGTCGTGGTCGCGGCTCATGCGTACTGCCTCTCGATTGTTCGATATGTCGTGCTGCATCTGTGATCCCGAACGCCGAAAAGGTACGGGCGGGCGACGGGAGGGTCAATGGGGTGGACACGACGACCTCCGGTCCGGTCCCGGCCGGCTTCGACTAGCGTCGTGCCCATGACCAGCGACACCTCCCCCAGCCTCGCCGACGCCCTCGCCGCCGGGACGGTCGTGCTCGACGGCGGCATGTCCAACCAGCTGGAGTCGGCCGGGCACGACCTGAGCGACGAGCTGTGGTCGGCGCGGCTGCTCGCCGAGCGGCCCGAGGCGGTCACCGAGGCCCACCTCGCCTACTTCCGCGCGGGCGCGAGCGTGGCGATCACGGCCGGCTACCAGGCCACCTTCGAGGGCTTCGGCAAGCGGGGCATCGGCCGGGCGGAGGCCGCGCGGCTGCTCGCCCGCAGCGTGGAGCTGGCCCGTACGGCGGCCCGGCGGGCGGCGGACGCGGGCGCAGGCCGCCCGCTGTGGGTGGCGGCCTCGGTCGGCCCGTACGGGGCGATGCTCGCGGACGGCTCCGAATACCGGGGCCGGTACGGGCTGAGCGTGGCCGAGCTGGAGCGGTTCCACCGGCCCCGGATCGAGACGCTGGCCGCCGCCGCGCCGGACGTCCTGGCGCTGGAGACCGTGCCGGACGCCGACGAGGCCGCCGCGCTGCTGCGGACGGTGCGGGGACTGGGGGTGCCGGCCTGGCTGTCGTACACGGTCGACGGGCCGCGCACGCGGGCCGGCCAGCCCCTGGAGGAGGCGTTCGCGCTCGCCGCCGACACGGAGGAGGTGATCGCGGTCGGTGTGAACTGCTGCGCGCCCGAGGACGCCGGGCCCGCCGTGGAGATCGCGGCCCGCGTCACCGGCAAACCGGTCGTCGTCTACCCCAACAGCGGAGAGGGCTGGGACGCGGAGGCGCGCGCCTGGCGCGGCGCCGCGACGTTCGGCGCGGCCCGGGTCACGGCGTGGCGCGAGGCGGGGGCACGGCTGATCGGCGGCTGCTGCCGAGTGGGACCGGAGAGCATCGGAGCCATCGCGCGAACGCTGTCCGCGACCGCGGCCTGACGGCGGCCTTGGCGCGGTCCCTGCCGGGGGGATGCGGAGGGAGCGGGGGCGCCGGGAGAGGCACCGGTTGGCGGTTGACGGAGGGGGCGGGAGCGGCCCTGGACGTACCCGTCGGCGGGGGGCGGGGAGCGCCCGGAGAGGCACTGGTGGGCGGTCGACGGAGGGGGCGGAGCGCGCCCTGGACCACCCGCCGGCGGGGGGCGAGGAGCGTCCTGGACGCACCCGCCGGCCGGGGAGCGGGAAGCACCCGGAAAGGCACCGGTGGGCGGTCGACAAAGGGGAGCGGGAGCGCGCCCTGGACGCACCCGCCGGCCGGGGAGCGGGAAGCACCCGGAAAGGCACCGGTGGGCGGTCGACGAAGGGGAGCGGGAGCGCGCCCTGGACGCACCCGCCGGCCGGGGAGCGCCCGGAGAGGCACCGGCAGAGCGAACGAGAGCGTCCAGGAGAAGCGCCGGACGGCAGAGGCGACCGGAGCGACGGAGGAGCACCCGTCGGCGGAGGGACCGGGAGCGTCGGGGGAGGCGCGGGTCGGCGTGTGAGGGGCGGCCGAGCGCCCGGGCGGCGCCCCCGGGGCGGGCAATGCCACCGGGCGCCGATGACGGTGCGTGCTCAATCTCGTACGATCGGTGACTGCCTGGTCCGGCGCGCCCGTGGTGACGCGACCCCGCCCCGGCCGAAGCTCCGGCCGCCCGGACCCTCCCACCGGGCGGCCGGCTCGTTCCCTCCCCCGCCAACGCCGGATCAGCGGCGCAGGACGCCCACCGAGCGGCGCAGCCTGCGCATGGCGGAGGCGAGTTCGGCGCCCGGGGCGCGCGGGACGGACTGCCGTGAGGGCTCCGGGTCGGCGCAGGCGGTGATCCACAGGGCGACTTCCCCGTCCCGCGGGCCGTGGGCGACGCGCGGTCCGCCGTCGTCGAAGATCCGCACGGGGTGGGTGGCGTCCCAGGCCGGCCAGCCGGGGTCCCCGGTCGTCGCGAACCGCACCCACGCGGTGTGCATCGCGTCGCACAGCTCCTGCGGCGCGCCCTCACCGGCCAGCTTCTTCGACTCGGGCACGCCCCCGGTGTCGAAGACGAAGCCCAGTTCCAGGGCGTGGCAGGCGCCGAGGCCGGGCAGCCGGGAGGGCCACGCGAACTCGTACAGGTAACTGGCGCCGGGCCGGGCGTCGGCGAGCCGGTGCAACGGCACCCGCAGCAGATGGTCGGTGACCATCTGGCCGACGATCTCGGCGGTTCCCGCGCCGGGGTGCAGGACCCGGTAGCCGCGCGGGATGTCGTGACCGGCGTGGCAGCGGGCCATGGCCCCGGCCAGGGCGACCGCGCCGAGCCGGTCGACGCGCTCCAGCAGCCCGCCGGGCACCAGCCACAGCCGGTACTCGTCCCGGGTCCAGCCCATGAGCAGCTCGGCGTCCCGGGCGGCGGTGCCCTCGGCCAGCGCCTTCAGCGGGTCCCGGGGCACGAGGTCGCCGTCCACGACGATGCCGAACGCGGGACCGCCCAGCACCGGGCTGCCGAGCCGGCCGACCTCGGCCTGGGTGCGCAGCAGCAGAGCGCGGTCCACCGCGGCGAACGCCTCGGCGGTGGCCGGTACCTTCAGCCGGGCGGCCATCCGGCGCACCATGCGCCGTACCTTGTCGCGGTCCGAGGCCTCGGGCGGTCCGCTCTGCAGCACGCCCCGTCGGATCAGACCCTGGGTCCCGGGCGCCGCGAGCAGGGCGCCGGCGCTGATGGCGCCGGCGGACTGTCCGCACAGGGTGATTCGGTCCGGGTCGCCGCCGAAGGCCGCGATGGTCTCGTACACCCAGTGCAGGGCGGCGAGCTGGTCGCGCAGGCCGGGGTTCGGGGGCGCGTCGGGGAACAGGCCGTAGCCCTCCACGCCGAGCCGGTAGTTGACCGAGACGCAGACCACCCCGTCGCGCGCGAAGGTGGCGCCGTCGTAGACCGGCACGGCCGAAGAGCCCCTGGTCAGTGCGCCGCCGTGTAGCCAGACCAGCACCGGCAGCCGGGCGCCGGGCGCCGGCTCGGGGGTCCACACGTTGAGGTTGAGACAGTCGTCGCCGGGGATGTCGGGGTCGGACAGGTACAGGGCGAGCGCCTCGGAGTACGGCGGTTTCGGCGCGGTCGGCCCGAACACGGCGGCGTCCCGGACCCCGTCCCAGGGCTCGGGCGGCCGGGGCGGGCGGAACCGCAGGGCGCCGAAGGGCGGGGCGGCGTACGGGATCCCCCGGAAGACCGCGACGCCCCGCTCGTACCGGCCGCGCACGGCCCCGTAGGGGGTGGGGACCACGGGCCCCGTCTGGTCTGCCGCCATCGCCACCAGCCTTCGCCACGCGACCGCACCGCTCACCGGTGCGGACACCGTTCACATCAGAGCACCACACCGCCGGGGCGTATTCCCGTGCACGGAACCACGACGCGGCCGTTCGAGGGACCTCCCGCTACGCACCGGCCCCCGGCGCGGAGGCCCGCTGAGCGGTGTCCCGGCGGGTGACGGCCTCGGCCACCTCGCCGATCGCGGCGCGGACCAGGGTGCCGTAGCCGTCCCGCGGGAGGCCGACGGCGTACCGCCGGGCCGCGGCGATGTGTGCGGCGGCGGCGTCGAAGGAGCCGAGCCGGCGGTAGAGGTCGGCGAGGTTGAGGTGCAGGGACGGGCGGAAGCCGTCGAGGCGGAGGCCCTCCTGGTGGGCGCGCAGACGCTGTTCGGTCAGGGCGTCGGCGGCGTCGAGGGCGCGGATGTCCCAGGCCAGGGCCTGGGCGGGGTCGTCGTAGAGGTCGGCCAGGTGGTGCGCGAGGGTGCACCGGTGCAGCGGGTCACCGGTGACGCCGATCGCGGACCACACATCCAGCAGTGTCCGGCGGGCGGGCACGGCGCCGCCGCCGGTGGTCCGTCCGCCGGTGTCCGGTCCTGTCACCGCGGAACGGCCGACCGCGTGATGTCGGGGGCCGGTTCCGCCGTCGTACGGTGACCCCGCCCGGCGGGGATCGTTGGCCGGACATGAACCACAGCACGCGTACCACCGGGGCCCTCGCCGTGACCGCGGTCGCCCTGGTCGCCGCCTACGGCACGGCCCATGCGACCCGGCACACCCTCGCTCCCGCACAGCAGCGCGCCACCGTGACCTCGCCCGCCGACGAGTACGACCCCGAGGAGGATGTCGAACTCGACGAGAACGGCCTTCCCGACCTCGGAGAGGACTGAACGCAGGCGGAGTTCGCCACACCCCGACGGCCGGCCACCCCCACGCGGGATGCCCGGCCGCCGTTCGTGTGCGGTTGTCCTCCCGGTGCCGCCTGTCCCCCCTCTCCCCTCGGTCCCCCTCAGTCCTCCTCGTCCTGGTCCGGCCCGGCGAGGAGGGCCTCCACCACGTCCACGGCGCTGCCGTCGTGGTCGCTGCCGGCGGTGCCGCTGCCGTTCTGGAGGTTGGCGGTGCGATCGACTTCCAGCCAGGAGTCGGCTTCGGAGTTGTCGATCACGGTGATCAGACTCTCCGAGGCCACGGCCGGGGCGGCAGCCGCCCCGAGGAAGGCGGCGGCGACGACCGCCGCCCTCCCGAGCCCGGACATGGCACGGGTCACACGCCCACGCCCTCGGGAACGAGCCGGTCGCGGGCGATGTTGCGCTCCAGCAGGCTGGTGGAGGCCTTCACCCCGACACCGCTCGCGGGATCGACCTCCGGCAGCCGCCCGTCGGCCGCCTTCAGACCGGCGAGCGCGGAGTCCATCGCCTCGTGCGCGGCGAACAGGCACGGGGTGCTGTAGATGGCGACGTCCACGCCGAGGTCGGAGAGTTCGCCGAGGGACAGGCGGGGCGACTTGCCGCCGGCGATCTGGTTGAACAGCAGCGGCTTGTCCCCGACGACCTTCCGGATCCGCTTGATCCACTCGACGCTGCGCACTCCGTCGACCAGCACCACGTCGGCGTCGGTGGCGGCCAGCCGCTCGGCGCGGTGCAGGATGTCGTTCTCGTCCGTGGCGTCCGTACGGGCGACCACGACCAGGTCCTTGCGGGTCTCCAGGACCTTGTGCAGCTTCTCCAGGTACTCCTCCAGGGGCAGCACCTGCTTGCCGTCGGCGTGGCCGCACCGGCGGGGCCGCTTCTGGTCCTCCAGGATCACCCCGGAGGCGCCGATGCGCTCCAGCCCCTCCACGACGTGGCAGGCGACCTCGGGGTCGACGTACCCGTCGTCGATGTCCACCAGCAGGTGGTGGTGCGGGAAGGCGCCCCGCAGCCGCTGGACGAAGGCCACCATGTCGGGCCAGGCGATGAATCCGATGTCCGGCAGCCCGTAGTACGAGGCCGCGAAGCCGAAGCCCGAGACGAACATCCCGTCGTAGTGCTTGGCCGCGATCGACGCGGAGTACATGTCGTACACGCCGATCAGCGGTGTGGTTCCGGGCTCGGCGATGCACTCGCGCAGCTTCTTACCGTGAGACAAGGTCCGGCTCCTTCTGTGGGTGGGTGACGCGGGCAGGATGGGTCACGCGTCTCGACGCCCTTTACCAAGCCAAGAGCATCTCTAGGTAGACACATGACCATCCCTCTACGCGAGCTTTAGTCACTCCAATGGAGGAACCGGTTCACCGCAGAAACGTTACTTAGTGACTCCGGCCGCCCAGATGAGCCCGCCGTTCAGGTGAGCCAGGAAGTCCGGGTCACGGTACGCGGCGGAGGCATGGCCAAGGGCTGTGTAAAACACCCGCCCGCCCACCGGGCCCCGCTCGCGGCACCAGGCCAGCGGATGGTCCGCGCCCATCCCCCCGCCGTCGTACGACGTCTCGTCCGCGCGCAGCAGCACCCGGGCCGGGGCGTCCGGGGCACGGTCGAAGTCGTACCACTCGTCGGTCAACTCCCACCTCGGCGGCAACTGCCGGGTGGCGGGGTGACCGGGGTCGGCGACGAGGGCCCGCCCCGGCTGGCAGGCGGGGTGCCGGGTGAAGCGGGCGCCGAGGAGCCGGCCGTAGTACGGCCACCCGTACTCGGTGCAGGCCGCCGCGTGCACCCCGGCGAAGCCGCCGCCCGCCCTCGTGTACCGCTCCAGCCGCGCGCGTCCGGCCGGGGTCAGTACCTCCCCGCTGGTGGACAGGAAGACCACGACCGCGAACCCGTCCAGCGGGCGTTCGAGGTCCGCGGGATCCTCGGTGTGCTCCACGACGAACCCGCCCGACGCCCGCACGGCGGCCACGGCATCCGGGATGGAGTCGTGCCGGTAGTCGGTGGTACGGGTGTAGAGGAGGAGACGGGGAGCGGGAGCGGGCATGGCGGGGTCCTCCGGGACGAGGTGGGGGTCAACCGGTCACCAGGGCGGATCAGTCGGCGGCGGGTCGGAGCGCGGTGGCGGCCGACGGGGCCGGTCGCGGTGGGTGCCGGGCGCGGTGCGGGGCGGCGCGGCACGGGTGGGGGGCGCGGGTGTGTCGCCGGGTGACGGGCGGGGTTGCCCGGTGGTCGGTGGGAGTTGTCCGGTGCCGTGCGGGAATCGCCCCGTGCCCGGCCGGAGTTGTCCGGTGGCGCGCGGGGGCGAAGGGGCGAGTGGGGTGGTTCAGCTGCTTCCGGGGACGCTGTTGTCCGGGGCGCCGTCGCCGTAGGGCGGGAGGTCGCCGCGCTGTACCGGGGCCGTCGCCGTGCGGGGCGGCGGCAGGAGCGGGGCGAGTTCGGCGGGGGTGGGGCGGTGGACGGCGTCGGCGGCCCGGCGGAGCACGTCGGGTGCGACCTTCTCCCCGTACAGGCGCACCACTTGGCCCTTCGCGGGTGCCCGGCAGACGTGGTCCCGGGGGCAGTCGGCGGCGCTGCCCCGCTCCGCGTACAGGTGCAGGATGGCGCCGTCCTTCGCCCCGTACGCGACGGAGAAGCCGTCGTCGCCGTTGACCCCGATGGACTGCTGCGCGAGCGTGAAGCCGGGTACCTCGGTGACGTAGACGAGCTCCGGTGCGATGCCCAACGCCCGCAGGCGTACGTCCATGTCGGCCTGCCCCGGGGCGGCGGACGCCGGCTCCCGGGAGCTTCCGGCAGCCGCCGGCCCGGAACCGGAGGCCGCCGGCTCGGGGCCGGAGCGCGCCTTCTCGGTGCCGCACGCGGTGAGCAGTGCGGGCAGGACCAGGAGCAGCGGCAGGGCGCGTGCGGCACGGATCATGCCGCCCATGGTGCCGCACGGGCATATCGCGGGGCACCCCCGGTCCCGTAACCTCTCGCCCGATGAACGCCATTCCCCCGTTGCTGGATCATCTCGTGCTCGCCACCCCCGACTTGGGCGCGACGGTCGCCGACTTCGCGCGGCGCACCGGAGTCACGCCGGTGCCCGGCGGGTCCCATCCCGCTCTGGGCACCCGGAACCACCTGGTGGGGCTGGGCGGCCGGAGCTATCTGGAGATCATCGGCCCCGACCCGGAGCAGCCCGAGCCCACCGGGCCACGGCCGTTCGGCGTCGGCCGGCTGGCCGGGCCCACCGTGCTGACCTGGGCGATCAGCCCACCCGACCTGGACGCGGCCATCGCCCGGGCCCGAGCGCGGGGTGTCGACCCGGGCGCGCCACGGGAGATGAGCCGCCGCACTCCGGACGGCACCGTACTGCGCTGGCGGCTGACCGGCACCGATGCCGGGGGCGCTCCGGATCCGGTGCCGTTCCTGATCGACTGGGGCGACTCCCGGCACCCGGCCGCGTCGGGCCTGCCGGTCGCCCCGCTGCTGGCGGTGTCGGCCTCGGTGCCCGACCCGGAGGCGGTACGCCTCCGGCTGGCGGCGCTGGGCACCTCGCTGGACCTGGCCGAGGGACCCACCGCGTTCACCTTCACCGTGCACACCCCGCACGGGCCCGTCGTCTTCGACTGAGCCGCGCCGAGGGCGACTTGAGTACTCAGCCGCCCTGGCCGGCGCTTCCGATCGGGCCGACCTTCACCGGGGAGCCGGAGCCGTCCGTGACGGGCAGCGTGGCGGCGCCCGGCCAGGCGAGGGAGACCGACTTCGTCTCGTCCGGCGGGGTCACCACCAGCCCCGTGATGCGGACGCCGGAGCCGCCCGAGTCGTTGACCGGGTAGGTGATGCCGAAGGCCACCGACTCGCCGTCCTTCAGGACGACCCGGCTCGACTGCTCGCCGGTGCGCTTCGCGGACAGCGACCCGGCGCTGGTCTTCAGGTCGACACCGGCGTAGCCCGAGAGCGCGCAGGCCCGGCCGCCGCCGTTCGTGAACTCCACCGCGACGGTGCCGTCCGGGTCGCCGTCGACGGTGTTGCTCATCGCCTTGACCTCCAGCTCGTCGGTGCGGCACTTGCCGACCCCGCCGTTCGTGCCGGAGCCGGTTCCGGCGGTCGTGCCCTGTTTCCCGCCCGAGTCCTTCCCGCCCGAGTCCTTCCCGGCGGAACCCTTCGCTGCGCTCTGAGCGGAGGCGTCCGATCCCGAAGCGTCGCTCGGCGAAGACGACGCGGGCGCGGCGGGCGAGTCGCTCCGGCTCGTGGCACCGTCGCCGCTCTGGCAGGCGGTGAGCGAGAGGCCCGCGACAACGGCCAGGGCGGCGATGGTCATCTTGTTGATGCGCATGGTGTCATCCTCGGTATCCGTCGGGTCGCCGGCCCGTCGGTACGGGCGAGCTCTTTCCGACTGCCAAGAGTCGCCCGGACCGGTTCACCGTTTCACCCGACTACCCCCTGGTACATCCCTGTTACAGCCGGAGACGGCCACGGCACGCCACGCCGCCGGACGCACCCCGTCCGCACCGCACGGCTCCTTCCGGTACTCCCTGACGCGATCCGGCCGGAGAGACGAGGTCGGGGCGCGGTACGCCCTACCGCGCCGGGCGCGTCGGCGGCCCGCCGGGACGGCGGTTCCCGCACCGTTCCGCGACCGTCCGCGACCCTTTGCGGGCCGCTGCCCCTTGGGACGGATTCATGACCCGGCGGGCCTTGACCCCAGCCGGTGACAGGCCCTCCCCGGCTCCCCCATGGGCGGACGGCGAGCATGGCCGGGCGTCGGCGGCCGGTGTCCGATTCCTTCAAGACCGTCCCGCCGGCCGCCGCCTACGGTGGCCGCATGACCGTACGTATCGCCGTGATCGGCCTGGTCAGCTCCGACCTGGCCGCCTCTCTCGCCTTCTACCGCCGGCTCGGGCTGGTGTTCCCCGAGGGAGCCGAGGACCAGCCGCATGTCGAGGCCGAGTTGCCCGGCGGGCTGGTGCTCGCCCTGGACACCGAGGAGACCATCCGCTCCTTCCATCCCGGATGGCGGCCGCCCGCCGGCGCGGGGCGGGTCTCGCTCGCCTTCCGGTGCGGCTCCCCCGCCGAGGTCGACGCCCGGTACGAGGAGCTGGTGGCCGCCGGCCACCACGGGGAGCTGAAGCCGTGGGACGCCTTCTGGGGGCAGCGGTACGCCACCGTGCACGACCCCGACGGCAACCCGGTCGATCTGTTCGCGCCGCTACCCGCCCCCGGCGAGTAGCTCGCCGAGCGGCATCCCCGCCAGCCGGCGCACCTCCCGCGCCAGGTGCGGCTGGTCCGCGTAGCCCGCGCGGATCGCCGTCTCCACGTACGGCGTCCCGGCGCGGGCCAGGGCCAGCGCCCGCCGCAGCCGCAGGATCCGGGCCAGGGTCTTCGGCCCGTACCCGAACGCGGTCAGGCAGCGGCGGTGCAACCGGCGTTCACCGAGACCGAGTTCGGCGGCCGTCGCCGACACCGGGCGGCCCTCGTCCAGGCACTCCACCAGTCGGCGCAGCAGCGGGTCCGGGGTTCCCGCCTCCGCCGCCCGCTCCAGGGCGATGTCCTCCAGCGCGCTCGCCGGGTCGGGGGCCGCCGCGAGCCGGTCGCGCAGCCGACGGACCCTCGCCGCGGGCCAGAGGTCAGCCAACTCCACCCGCAGATCCCGCAGTTCGTGCGCCGGTACGCCGAGCAGCGCGGGCGCGGTGCCGGGGAAGAAGCGGATGCCCGCCCAGGAACGGGCCGGGCCTTCGGGGGCGTAGGGGCGGGTGTCGGGGCCCGCGACCAGCAGCCGGCCCTCGCTCCACAGCAGGTCCATGCAGCCGTCCGGCAGCACGGGCCGGGTGCCGGTGCCGGCCGGGGACTTCGTCCACACGACCGCGCCGGTCAGCCGTGACGCCCGCTCCGTGTACACGGCAGCCAGCCTACGGGGTGGACGACGCCCGTGGTGCCGTCGCCGGCGCGGGGGCGCCGAACAGCGGGAGCGCGTGGCGTCTGCGGAAGCGGCGGGTGTAACCGGCGGTGGTCCCGGCGGCCAGGGCGAGCAGCACGAGGGAGACGGCGCGGTCCAGCAGCGGCACCGTGTCGGGCGGCAGCGTGGCGGCGGCGAGGGCGCCCGCGCCGCCGTCGAGGAACTGTTCGGCTCCCCAGAGCAGGGTGAGCACACGCAGCCCGCGGCGGAAGGGGGCGCTGTCCTGCCAGAGTCCGGCCCGGGCGCGGGCCGCGTCGCCCCGGTGCAGCCGCTGGCCCAGCTGGAAGGCCAGGGGCCTCTGGGTGAACGCGGTGCCGAGCGCCCAGGCGCCGACCGCCAGGGGCAGCGCCGCGTTCTTGAACAGCAGGACGCGGGGGCCGCCGCCGATCAGGGACACCAGCGCGGCGGCGGCGAGCAGCACCGTGAGGAACAGGTCCACCCCGTCGATACGGCGGTGCCGCACGGCGTCGGCGAGCAGGCGCAGGGCCGGCGGTGCGCCGCTGAGCAGCAGGGCCGGAGCCTGATCGGCGCCGAGTGCGCGGGCCGCGTAGTAGACGAGGAGCGGTAGGAGGATGTCCACCGCGAGGGCGAGCAGAGGGCCGCGGAGGGTGCCGGGGGGCCTTGGACGTCCGGGGGGTTCGAGGGGCCCCGATCGGTTGGTGCGGTCGGGTGGCTCGCCCGCTCCGATCGGCCCGGCGGCGCTGATCACTCCCCCGGTCCCGGTCGGCCTCTCCGTCGTACCGCGCTGTTCCCCGCGTCCCACGCGCTCCGCCATGACCGCTGCCTCCTTGCCCGGCGCCGGAGCCGTACCGGGCGATGCCGCGACGGTGCCGACGCCCGGCTGTCCTGCCGCGGCCGGACGGCTCCGGTCTGTGCCCTCACGCTAGGCGCGGGGCGGGGTCCGGCGGATCGGAGCACGGGTGGAGTGACGGGTGGAGAAACGGAGTACCGGCACCGGCGCGTTCTCCACCTGCGGACCTAGCCCGGAGGGTGGAGACGGCCGGCCGTCACGTCGGCGGACGGCCCGAGAGGCGGTGGAGCATCGCCACCGCCCACAACGCCACCGCCCAGCGCTCACCACTCGGGGCGTGCCGCGCTCCTGCCGTCCCCACCGTCGCCGGCACCGCTGCCGCTGCCGTTGAGGTCGCCGTTGCCGTTGAGGTCGCCGTTCCAGTACGCCCCGTCACCGGCACCGCCGTTACCCCCGGCCCAGTACCCCCCGGCCCCGCCGAAGCCATTGCTCGCGCCGCCACCGAAACCGCCGGCACCACCACCGGGCCCAGGCGTCCCACCGGCACCGCCGGCACCGTTCACTCCGCCGGCACCACCACTGCCCCCGGTACCACCGCTTCCCCCGCTGCTCCCGCCACCCTCGGGGCCCCCGCCGCTCCCGTTCTCCCCGCTCCCCTTCGCGTCGCCGTTCCCCCGGTGCGCGTGATGGGGATTGCGCGCATGGCTGCGCAGCCGTGCCGTCACGTCTTCCGGGGGCAGGAAGCGGGACCAGCGCTCGGGGAACTCGGAGGGCATGTCGGGGTCGTCCGGGTCGGCCTCGCGGGCCGCCGCCGCGGCGCGGGCCACGTACTCGGCGACCTGCGCCTCCCGCATCCGCTCGTTGGCCTCGCGCGCGGCGGCCGTGGCCGCGGCCGGCCAGACCCGGTCGATGGCCGCGTTCACGGCCGCGCCGACGAGCACCGCGAAGGCGCCCACCCCGATCCACAGCAGCACGGCGACCGCGGCGGCGAGGGAGCCGTAGATCGTGGCGCCCTCGATGGTGTACATGAGGTAGATGCGCAGCAGGAAGCTGCCCAGGACCCACATCGCGAGGGCGACCAGCGCGCCGGGCACGTCCTCGATCCACGGGGAGCGGACCGGCACCGAGACGTGGTACAGCGTCGTCAGGAAGGCGATGGACAGGACGATCACGACCGGCCAGTACAGCACCTGGACGACCGTCTCCGACCAGGGCACGATCCTCACCACCGCGTCCGGCCCGGCCACCATCAGCGGCAGCGCCACCGAGCCGATCAGCAGCGCCACGATGAACAGCAGGAACGCCATGATCCGGGTCTTCACGATGCCCCGGACGCCGTCGAGCCCGTACATGACGGTGATGGTGTCGATGAAGACGTTCACCGCGCGGGAACCGGACCACAGGGCGAACAGGAAGCCTATGGAGATGACGTCGGGCCGGCCGCCCTTCATCACGTCGTGCAGGATCGGCTCGGCGATGTCCTTGACGCCCTTGTCGGACAGCACCGTGCGCGACGCGTCCAGGAGGTTGGTCTCCAGGCTGTGGATGGTGTCCGCGCCGGTCCAGTCGTCGACGTAGCCGAGCAGGCCGATCAGGCTCAGCAGCAGCGGCGGCACGGACAGCAGCGTGAAGAACGCCGCCTCCGCCGCCAGGCCGAGGATGCGGTACTCCATGCAGGAGTTGACGGTGTCCTTGAGCAACAGCCAGGCGGTCCTGCGCTTGGAGACGTTCCGGTAGAGAGCTCTGGCCCGGTGGAAGCGGCCGGCCGGGCGCTCGGGGGGTTCACTTGCTGGCTGCACGAGCCAAAGGTATCCGCAGCACGGGACCGCCCTCACCTTCCGGGGCCCGCGACCGGCTCAACGGGGTGGACGGAGGCGGTTCCGGCCCGCCGCGCGGCCTCGCTGTGTCACTCTGGAAGCCATCACCGCGGTCTTCCCGGGTAGGTTCCCCATCATGGCAGGCACCCCCACCCACACCGTGACCAACCAGCCCCCGCCGCTGGTCGGCTACGACGTCTTCACCGCCGACCGCGCCCTCGCCGAGGCCGTCGACCGGTACACCGGCGCGGACGTCCTGGACGAAGTGCGCGCGGAGCTGTCCGCGCTGGGCCGGGCGGTGGGGTCGGCCCAGGTGCAGGAGTGGGCGGTGCGGGCGGACGAGCATCCGCCCCGGCTGCGCGGCCACGACCGCTACGGCCACCGGATCGACGAGGTGGAGTTCGACCCGGCCTGGCACCGGCTGCTCGGCAAGGGGGTCTCGGCCGGGCTGGCCGGCGGAGCCTGGACGCGGCCCTCCGGGCACGTGCGCCGGGCGGCCGGGTTCCTGGTGTGGACGCAGGCCGAGGCGGGCACCTGCTGTCCGCTGTCGATGACGCACGCGGCCGTGCCCGCGCTGCGTGCCGACGTGGAGCTCGCCGCCGAGTGGGAGCCCCGGCTGGCGTCCACCGTCTACGACCCGCAGCTGCGGGTGGCCGGACAGAAGCCCGGAGCCCTGTTCGGGATGGGGATGACGGAGAAGCAGGGCGGCAGCGACGTCCGCGCCAACACGACCGTGGCCCGGCCGCTCGCGGAGGCGGGCACGTACCTGCTGACCGGGCACAAGTGGTTCTGCTCGGCGCCCATGTCGGACGCGTTCCTGGTGCTCGCCCAGGCCCCGGGCGGGCTCACCTGCTTCCTGGTGCCGCGCGTCCTGCCGGACGGCGGCCGCAACGTCTTCCTGATCCAGCGGCTGAAGGACAAGCTGGGCAACCGCTCCAACGCCTCCGCCGAGGTCGAGTTCGACGGCACCTGGGCGCGCCGGGTGGGCGAGGAAGGCGACGGGGTGCGGGTGATCATCGGGATGGTCGCCGCGACCCGGCTGGACTGCGCGCTCGGCTCGGCGGGGCTGATGCGGCAGGCGGTGGCCCAGGCGGTGCACCACTGCGCGTACCGGGAGGCGTTCGGCGGGAAGCTGATCGACAAGCCGCTGATGCGCAACGTGCTCGCCGACCTGGCGCTGGAGTCGGAGGCGGCGACGGCGCTCGCGCTGCGGCTCGCCGCGGCCTGCGACGACGGCGGTGAGCAGGAGCGGGCGTTCCTGCGGCTGGCGGTGCCGGCCGCCAAGTACTGGATCACCAAGCGGTGTGCGCCGGTGGCCGTGGAGGCGGCCGAGTGCCTGGGCGGCAACGGGTACGTCGAGGAGTCCGGACTGCCCCGGCTGGTGCGGGAGTCGCCGCTGAACTCCATCTGGGAGGGCGCGGGGAACGTGCAGGCGCTGGACGTGCTGCGGGCGCTGCGCCGGGAGCCGGGAGCGCTGGACGCCTGCCTCACCGAGATCGGCCGGGCGCACGGCGCGGACCACCGGCTGGACCGGGCGGTGAAGGACCTGTTCACCGAACTCGCGGACCTGGAGGGCGTCGAGGGGCGGGCCCGGCGGCTGGTGGAGCGGCTCGCGCTGGTGCTCCAGGGATCGCTTCTGGTACGGCACGCGCCGCCGGAGGTCGCCGACGCCTTCTGCGCCTCCCGCCTGGGCGGCGACCACGGCGCGTCCTTCGGCACCCTGCCGTCGGGCCTGGACCTGGAGTCGGTGGTCGAGCGGGCGCGGCCGGCCTGAACGGCCGGGTACCGTCACGCCCCGGCCGTCGTGGGCCGGGCCGCCGTCGGCAAGGGGTGGTGCTGCGCCGACACGGCACCACCCCCACCGCACGGGCTCGACGAGCCCCCGCGGACGCGCATCGCGTCATGGTCAAGTCTCGGCTGCCGTCCGGTGCTCCACCAGGGTTGCAGGGGGTTGCAACTCAGGGGGGCACATGCGCGGAGTCTGTGCCTCCGCCATGAGCGGAGCGGCACTATGTGAGGACAGTCGGACCGGAAACCGTCGCCCGGACGGCTTGACAAGAGTGTTCGATGCCTTTCTCCGGGAGGACCGCAGTGGGGAACCCGCCGATGGATCTGGTGCGCCTGGCCGCGCGGGACGCGGTGCAGGCGGCGCGGGTGCTGAACGAGGTGCGCGAGGCGGCGCTCGCCGGGCGACGTGTGCGGATCGCGCCCCGGCCGGTGATCGAGCAGTCCTGGGGCCGGGTGCTGCGCAGCGGTGTCGACCCCGAACACGACGTCCGGTCCGGGCTGTTGTCCTCCGACGAGGTGCGGCGACGACGGGAGGAGTCCGAGCTGCGGCAGGTCCTGCCGGTTCTCCGGGAAGGGCTTCTTTCGGTCGCGGACGTGGCGCAGCACATCATGGTCGTCGCGGACGCCGACGGGCGGGTGCTGTGGCGGGAGGGCGCGTCCCCGGTGCTGCGCAAGGCCGACGGGCTGGGGTTCGAGATCGGCGCGGACTGGCGGGAGGACGTCGTCGGCACCAACGGGGTGGGCACGCCCGCGGTGGTACGGCGGCCCGTCCAGGTGTTCGCCGCCGAGCACTTCGTACGGTCGCAGACGTCCTGGACCTGCACGGGCGCGCCGATCACCGATCCGCGGGACGGCCGGCTGCTCGGTGTGGTGGATGTCAGCGGCCCGCTGGAGACGATGCATCCGGCCACCCTCGCCTGGGTGGACTCGGTGGCCAAGCTGGCCGAGGCCCGGCTGCGGGAGCTGCATCTGGCGTCGCTGGAGCGGCTGCGGGCGGTGGCGGCGCCGGTGCTGGCGCGGCTGCCGGGGCGGGCGGTGGTGGTGGACCGGGACGGCTGGACCGCGGCGGTCACCGGGATGCCGTATGTGCGGCGGGTGGCGCTTCCCAAGTCGCCGGCGCCGGGCCACCGGTGGCTGCCCTCGCTCGGCGCGTGCGCGGTGGAGCCGCTGGCCGGGGGATGGCTGCTGCGGCTGGAGGAGCGGCCGCCCGCCCCGGGTGCGTGCCGGATCGTGCTGGACCTGGCCGGGCGGGACCGCCGTACGGTCACGGTCACCGGCCCGTCGGGGTCCTGGTCGCGGGAGTTGAGCCCGCGCCACGCGGAACTGCTGTTCCTGCTCGCCGAGTACCGTGCCGGGCGCGGGGCGGCGGGGCTGGCCGAGGATCTGTTCGGCGACCCCTCCCGGACGGTGACCGTGCGGGCGGAGATGTCCAGGGTCCGGCGGTATCTCGGGGAACTCCTGCGGCATCGGCCGTATCGTTTCTGTGACGATGCGGACGTGCAAGTCGTCCTGCCGGACGACCCGTTGGACCTGCTCCCGCAGTCGACGGCGCCGGCGGTGGTGCGGAAACGGAATCCCGGTCGCGAAGGCCGTGGCGAACGGTCCCCGGCGTAGCCACCACCGCGCCCCGTCCGCGGTGCCTCCGCCTCCCGGCCGCGCCGGATTCCGCCGACCGGACGGTACCGGCCCTGTCCGGCCCGTTCCTGCCGTAGCATCCCGTGCGGGCCGCACCACCTGTTCCTCGCGTCAATGTCCGGACCACGGGGAGCAGTTGGCCGGGCCTCTGGAGGAGAGATGAAGCATCGCGGCAGACACCGGCGGCGCAGGCGGGGCGCGGCCCTGCGTGCCGTCCTGACCGGGACCGCGCTGGCGCTCACCGCCGCCGCCACCCTGATCAGCACCTCCCAGGCCGGGGTCGGCGAGGACCCCGGCCCGCTCACCCCGCTGACCTCCCCGGCGGACACCGGGCGGCTGCGGCTCCAGGAGCATCTGGTGCCCGGCCGTTCGCTGGACCGGCTCGCCGCGGCGATGGGCCGCCCGGTGGGCGTGGACGCCGTGCTGCGCGGCGCCGACCGCCGGCTGCGCGCGGCGGACGACTGCTCCGCCGACGACCGCGCGTCGCTGCCGGTCGCCCCGGCCGCCGCCCGCGCCTACTGCTGGGACCCGGCCGACACCGAGGGCGACTGGCGGCCGGCCTCGGTGACCACCTCCGGCGACGCCGACGGCGCCTGGGGCGGCCACCGGGTGGTCCTGGCCGGCTGGACGCACAGCACCACGGCCGGCCGCCCCGGGGAGCGGGGCCTGGCCCGGGTGGCGTTCGTCGACGCGGACGATCCCGCGCACCTCGCCTACCGTTGGGTGCTGCTGGTGGTGCCGGTGGACGGCGGCCGGGACTACCGGGGCCTGGTCTCCGACGTCTCGGGCATGGTCTGGCACGAGGACAAGCTGCTGGTCACCACCACGTCCGGCGGTGCCGACGCGCTCTACGTCTACGACCTCGACCGGATCCAGCGCACCACGGTCGACGCACCCGCGGTCGGCCGGGTGCCCGGCGGCTGGTCCGCCGACGGCCACGGCTACGTCCTGCCCGCGGTCGCCTCGTACCGCTTCGCCGCCGGGCCCTGCTCCGCCTCCGGGCCGCCGTGTCCCGGCGCGCTCGCCCTGGACCGCGGCTCCGCGCCCGACAGCCTGGTGGCCGCGGAGTGGACCGCGCCGGACGGCGACCGGCGCGCGCGGCTGTGGCGGTACGCGTTCGACACCGACCCGGCGCGCCCGGGGCTGCTCGCCACGGACGGCGCGGGGCGGGTGGACGCGGTGGAGGCGTACCGCACCCGGGCGGCAGGGATCCGGGGCGTGCTGTCGTACCGGAAGGCCGGGGCGGACCGGGCGTCCTGGTATGTGGGACGGCTGCCCGGTACGCAGGACGGTCACGGCGGGCTGTGGCGGCAGGACACCGAGCGGACCCGGGCGGCCCACTGCGGCGCCGACGCCTCGGACCGCTGCTGGGCCCGGGACTCGGGCTCCCTGTCCTACTGGCGGGCGACCGGCGAGGTGTGGTCGCTCTCCGACCGCATGCTGTTCGCCCTGCCCCTGGCCGACCTCGACCACTCCCTGGACTGACGCTCCGGCCCCGGCGGACGGCGGACCACCCACCCCCGCCCCGCCCCGGACCACCGCCGGCCGGCGGCCCCGGCCCCGCCACGCCGTCGTCCACCGCGGCTCGGCCGGCGCGGGCCGGTCAGACCCCGCACACGCGAGCCGGTCGCCCCCGCAACCGCCGCCGGGAGCTCCCGGACCCGGGCGGGCTGTCCGTCGATCCGGGTGCCCGCCCCCGGAGGGCCGGTCGACGCAGGCCGGCCCCCGTCCCCGCCCCCGCCCGGGCGGACCGCAGGTCGCCCCGGCCGGCCCCGCCGCCGGGCGTCGACAGACCGGGGGGCGGGATGATTCCCTGGCCCGCATGAGCAGCGTCCCTGTCACCACGTGGTCCCTGGAGCAGACCTCCCCGGCCGACCTCCTGCCCGCCGCCGCCCCGGACGGCGAGGTCCGGATCGTCCGTGCCGAGGTGCCCTCCCCCGAGTTCAGCCGGTTCCTGTACGCCTCGGTGGGCGGCGACATCCGTTGGACCGACCGGCTCGGCTGGACGTACGCGCGCTGGCGGGAGTACCTGGAGCGGCCCGGCGTGGAGACCTGGGTGGCCTACGACCGGGGCACCCCGGCCGGCTATGTGGAACTGGAGCCGCAGGACGAAGGCGTGGTGGAGATCGTGTACTTCGGGCTGATCCCCGCCTTCCGCGGCCGGCGCATCGGCGGCCATCTGCTGGCCCACGGCACGGCCCGAGCCTGGGACCTGGCCGAGCGCTGGCCGGGGCGGACACCGACCAAGCGGGTCTGGCTGCACACGTGCAGCAAGGACGGCGAGCACGCGATGGACAACTACCTGCGGCGGGGCTTCAAGCTGTTCGACACCAAGGTGGAAGCGGAACCGGACGTGGCCACACCGGGGCCGTGGCCCGGCGCTTACCCCGCCTGACCTGCTGGGACAAGTCTCCCGACGGCACATGTGAGCGACACCACCCCTGTTTCACATAACGAGACATCAATGTCCGGATGATGGACGAAGCTGGACTGTGTCCAGATCGCCATGACACGCTTCCGTCATGTCCGGAACTGGAATTGCCTTGGTGAGTCGGCGGCACGTCGACCTCGGCCGCATGTCCAGCGCCATCTGTCCGGTGGGCTGACGCCTCCCAGCACCGCCGCACACCCCCGTCCCCCTTCCTCCCGCGCAATGACGCGCACGCCTGCCCGCGTGCGCGCATCTGCGCAGGTCAGAGCTGTTTCCCACCGGTCTCGAAGGACGTAGAACCATGGCCGCCACCCCACCGAACCCCGCCGCCTCCGCGCCCCGCCGCAAGGTGAGCCGTCACCGCGGCGAGGGCCAGTGGGCCGCCGGCCATTTCACACCGCTCAACGGCAACGAGCAGTTCAAGAAGGACGACGACGGTCTCAATGTGCGGACACGCATTGAGACGATCTACTCCAAGCGCGGCTTCGACTCCATCGACCCGAACGACCTGCGCGGCCGGATGCGCTGGTGGGGGCTGTACACCCAGCGCAAGCCCGGGATCGACGGCGGCAAGACCGCGATCCTGGAGCCGGAGGAGCTGGACGACAGCTACTTCATGCTGCGCGTCCGCATCGACGGCGGGGCCCTGACCACCCGGCAGCTGCGGGTCGTCGGCGAGATCTCACAGGAGTTCGCGCGCGGCACCGCGGACATCACCGACCGGCAGAACGTCCAGTACCACTGGATCCGGATCGAGGACGTGCCCGAGATCTGGGACCGGCTGGAGAGCGTGGGCCTGTCCACCGTGACCGCCTGCGGCGACACCCCGCGCGTGATGATCGGTTCCCCGGTGGCGGGCATCGCCGAGGACGAGATCATCGACGCCACGCCGGCGCTGGAGGAGATGAAGCGCCGCGTGCTGAACAACAAGGCGTACTCCAACCTCCCCCGCAAGTTCAAGACGGCCATCTCGGGATCGCCGCTGCTGGACGTGGTGCACGAGATCAACGACGTGGCGTTCGTCGGCGTACGCCACCCCGAGCACGGGCCGGGCTTCGACGTGTGGGTGGGCGGCGGTCTGTCCACCAACCCCAAGCTCGGTGTGCGGCTGGGCGCCTGGGTGCCGATCGACGAGGTGCCGGACGTCTACGAGGGCGTCATCTCGATCTTCCGTGACTACGGCTACCGGCGGCTGCGCAACCGCGCCCGGCTGAAGTTCCTCGTCGCCGACTGGGGCGCGGAGAAGTTCCGGCAGGTGCTGGAGGACGAGTACCTGGGCGGGCGCAGGCTGATCGACGGGCCCGCCCCCGAGCAGCCCGTGCAGCAGTGGCGCGACCACATCGGTGTGCACCGGCAGAAGGACGGCCGGTTCTACGTCGGTTTCGCGCCGCGGGTCGGCCGGGTCGACGGCGCCACGCTCACCAAGGTCGCCGACCTCGCCGAGGCACACGGCTCGGGACGGGTCCGCACCACCGTCGAGCAGAAGATGATCATCCTCGACGTCGAGCAGGACAAGGTCGACTCGCTGGTGGAGGGCCTGGAGGCGCTGGACCTCACCGCCCGGCCGTCCTCCTTCCGGCGCGGCACCATGGCCTGCACCGGCATCGAGTTCTGCAAGCTCGCCATCGTGGAGACCAAGCAGCGCGGTTCCCAGCTGATCGACGAACTGGAGCGCCGCCTGCCGGAGTTCGACGAGCCGATCACCATCAACCTCAACGGCTGCCCGAACGCCTGCGCCCGTATCCAGGTCGCGGACATCGGCCTCAAGGGGCAGCTGGTCCTGAACGACCGGGGCGAGCAGGTCGAGGGCTACCAGGTACACCTGGGCGGCGCCCTCGGTCTGGAGGCGGGCTTCGGCCGCAAGGTGCGCGGTCTGAAGGTGACGTCGGAGGAACTGCCCGACTACATCGAGCGGGTGCTGAAGCGCTTCCAGGCGGAACGCGCGGACGGCGAACGGTTCGCCGCCTGGGCGGCGCGCGCTTCCGAGGAGGCGCTGTCGTGAGCGAGCGGGCCGCGCCCTTCTACTGCCCCTATTGCGGCGACGAGGATCTGCGTCCGAGCGGCGAGGGTCACGGCGCCTGGGAATGCGGGGCGTGCAACCGCGCATTCCAGCTGAAGTTCCTGGGCCTGCTGGCCCGGGGCGTTCAGCGAGCCGACAACGGAGGGGATGAGCGGATATGACGACCACTCAGGACGAGCGTTCCACAGAGGAGTTGAAGGCGCTCGCGGAGCGGGCGGGCCGTGAGCTGGAGGACGCCTCCGCGCTGGAGATCCTCCAGTGGGCGGTGGACACCTTCGGTGACGCGTTCTGCGTCACCTCCTCCATGGAGGACGCCGTGGTCGCCCATCTCGCCTCGCGCGTACGCAAGGGCGTCGACGTCGTCTTCCTGGACACCGGCTACCACTTCCCGGAGACCATCGGCACCCGGGACGCGGTGCAGGCCGTGATGGACGTCAACGTCATCACCCTCACCCCGCGCCAGACGGTCGCCGAGCAGGACGCGGAGTACGGCCCGAGGCTGCACGACCGCGACCCCGACCTGTGCTGCAAGCTGCGCAAGGTCAAGCCCCTCGAAGAGGGCCTGAGGAACTACCGGGCGTGGGCGACCGGGCTGCGCCGCGACGAGTCCCCGACCCGGGCGAACACCCCCGTCGTCGGCTGGGACGAGAAGCGGCGGAAGGTCAAGGTCTCCCCCATCGCCCGCTGGACCCAGGACGACGTGGACGCCTACATCGCCGAACACGGCGTGCTGGCCAACACGTTGCTGATGGACGGCTACGCCTCCATCGGCTGCGCCCCGTGCACCCGCAGGGTCCTGGAGGGCGAGGACGCGCGGGCCGGCCGCTGGGCGGGACGCGCCAAGACCGAGTGCGGACTGCACGGATGACGAACGACCAGATCCAGGAGATGCACGTGACGACCGGAGCCACCGTCTGGCTCACGGGTCTGCCGAGCGCAGGCAAGACCACCATCGCGTACCAGCTGGCGGGCCGGCTGCGTGCCGAGGGCCACCGCGTCGAGGTGCTCGACGGCGACGAGATCCGCGAGTTCATCTCGGCCGGCCTCGGCTTCTCCCGGGAGGACCGGCACACCAACGTCCAGCGCATCGGCTTCGTCGCCGAACTGCTCGCCCGCAACGGCGTCAAGGCCCTGGTGCCGGTGATCGCGCCGTACGCGGACAGCCGGGAGGCGGTACGCAAGCGGCACGAGGAGAACGGGACGCCGTACCTGGAGATCCATGTGGCGACCCCCGTCGACGTGTGCAGCGTGCGCGATGTGAAGGGGCTGTACGCCAAGCAGGCCGCGGGCGAGCTGACCGGGCTCACCGGGGTCGACGACCCGTACGAGGAGCCCGAGACGCCCGATCTGCGGATCGAGTCGCAGCACCAGACGGTCCAGGAGTCCGCGGCGTCGGTGTACGCGCTGCTGAGCGAGAGGGGACTGGCATGACCACGGTCGCCAAGACGGAGGGCGGCACGGAGAGCCCGTACGCCCTGTCGCACCTGGACGCGCTGGAGTCCGAGGCGGTGCACATCTTCCGCGAGGTGGCGGGCGAGTTCGAGAACCCGGTGATCCTGTTCTCCGGTGGCAAGGACTCCATCGTCATGCTGCACCTCGCGCTGAAGGCGTTCGCCCCGGCCGCGGTCCCCTTCTCCCTGCTGCACGTGGACACCGGACACAACTTCCCGGAAGTCCTCCAGTACCGGGACCGTGTGGTGGCCGCGCACGGGCTGCGCCTCCATGTGGCCTCCGTCCAGGACTACATCGACCGCGGTGTGCTCAAGGAACGTCCCGACGGCACCCGCAACCCGCTCCAGACCCTCCCGCTGACCGAGAAGATCCAGAGCGAGAAGTTCGACGCCGTCTTCGGCGGCGGCCGCCGCGACGAGGAGAAGGCCCGCGCCAAGGAACGCGTCTTCTCCCTGCGCGACGAGTTCTCCCAGTGGGACCCGCGGCGCCAGCGTCCCGAGCTGTGGAACCTGTACAACGGCCGGCACGCCCCCGGCGAGCACGTCCGCGTCTTCCCGCTGTCCAACTGGACCGAGCTGGACGTGTGGCAGTACATCGCCCGCGAGGGCATCGAACTGCCGCAGATCTACTACGCGCACGAGCGCGAGGTGTTCCGGCGTTCCGGCATGTGGCTGACCGCCGGCGAGTGGGGCGGCCCGAAGGACGGCGAGACCGTCGAGAAGCGGCGGGTGCGCTACCGCACCGTCGGCGACATGTCCTGCACCGGCGCGGTCGACTCCGACGCCGACACCATCGAGAAGGTCATCGCCGAGATCGCGGCGTCCCGGCTGACCGAGCGCGGCGCGACCCGCGCCGACGACAAGCTGTCCGAGGCCGCGATGGAAGACCGCAAGCGCGAGGGGTACTTCTAGGCATGAGCACGACCACGACCGAGGCGCTCTCGGCCACCACCCTGCTGCGGTTCGCCACCGCCGGCTCCGTCGACGACGGCAAGTCCACCCTCGTCGGGCGGCTGCTGCACGACTCCAAGTCGGTCCTCGCCGACCAGCTGGAGGCCGTGGAGCGGGTCTCCGCGAGCCGCGGCCAGGACGGCCCGGACCTCGCCCTCCTCACCGACGGCCTGCGCGCCGAACGGGAGCAGGGCATCACCATCGACGTCGCCTACCGCTACTTCGCCACCCCCCGGCGCCGGTTCATCCTCGCCGACACCCCCGGCCATGTGCAGTACACCCGGAACATGGTCACCGGCGCCTCCACCGCCGAGCTGACGGTCATCCTGGTCGACGCCCGCAACGGCGTGGTCGAGCAGACCCGCCGGCACGCGGCCATCGCCGCCCTGCTGCGCGTCCCGCACGTCGTGCTGGCCGTGAACAAGATGGACCTCGTCGGCTACGAGGAGCGGGTCTTCGCGGAGATCGCCGAGGAGTTCACGGCGTACGCGACCGAGCTGGGCGTCCCGGAGGTCACCGCGATACCGATCTCGGCGCTGGCCGGGGACAACGTGGTGGAGCCGAGCGGGAAGATGGACTGGTACGGCGGACCCACCGTGCTGGAGCACCTGGAGACCGTGCCGGTCAGCCACGACCTGGCGCACTGCCACGCGCGGCTGCCCGTGCAGTACGTGATCCGGCCGCAGACCGCCGAGCACCCGGACTACCGCGGTTACGCGGGCCAGATCGCGGCCGGCACCTTCCGGGTCGGCGAGGAGGTCACCGTCCTGCCGTCCGGGCGGACCACCCGGATCGCCGGCATCGACCTGCTGGGCAAGCCGGTCGACGTGGCCTGGACGACGCAGTCGGTGACGGTGCTCCTCCAGGACGACATCGACGTCTCGCGCGGCGACCTGATCGTGCCGGCGAAGGATGCCCCGCCCACCACGCAGGACGTGGAGGCGACCGTCTGCCATGTCGCCGACGCGCCCCTCACCGTGGGCCACCGGGTGCTGCTCAAGCACGGCACCCGCACGGTCAAGGCGATCGTGAAGGACATCCCGTCCCGGCTCACGCTCGACGACCTGTCCCTGCACCCGCACCCGGGACAGCTCGTCGCCAACGACATCGGCCGGGTGAAGATCCGTACCGCCGAGCCGCTGCCGGTCGACTCCTACGCCGACTCGCGCCGCACCGGCTCGTTCATCCTGATCGACCCCGCCGACGGCACCACGCTGACCGCGGGCATGGTCGGCGAGTCGTTCGCCGCCCCGGAGCCGGTCGAGGACGAGGCCGAGGACGGCTGGGACTTCTGACATGAGGACGCCCGACGTGTACTCGACGTTCGCGAAGGAGGGCGGCCGCGTCGGCAGCGGCGCCCTCGGCAGCGGGCAGGGCGGAGTGGCGCGATGTGTGCGCTGACGTACGCGCACCGCTCGCGCGCCCGCTCCCCCCACCCGGCGTCGTCCCGGAAGCGACGAAGACCTCCAGCCGAACTCCCGGCCACGACCTGAGAGACCGTGACCGCCGGGCCAACGAGAGGAAACCCTCCCGTGCCTGCCAACAGCTCATCGCTCCTGCGCCGCGGCCTGGCCGCGTTCGCCGCTCTCCCCCTGCTCACCCTGGCCGCCTGCGGCTACGGCTCCGAGGCCAAGGACGACGGCACCGCGAAGATCGCCGCCGGCGCCGAGAAGACCGACGGGCTCGACTCCGTCAAGATCGGGTACTTCGGCAACCTGACCCACGCCACCGCGCTGGTCGGCGTGCAGAAGGGCTTCTTCCAGAAGGAGCTGGGCGCCACCACGGTCAAGCCCGCCATCTTCAACGCCGGTCCGTCCGAGATCGAGGCCCTCAACTCCGGTTCCATCGACATCGGCTGGATCGGCCCGTCCCCCGCCATCAACGGGTACACCAAGTCCAACGGCAAGAGCCTGAAGATCATCGGCGGTTCGGCTTCCGGCGGGGTGAAGCTGGTCGTCAACCCGGCGAGGATCAAGTCCCTGAAGGACGTCGAGGGCAAGAAGATCGCCACGCCTCAGCTCGGCAACACGCAGGACGTGGCGTTCCTCAACTGGGCCGCCGACCAGGGCTGGAAGGTCGACGCGCAGAGCGGCAGGGGCGATGTCACCGTCGTCCGCACGGACAACAAGATCACCCCGGACGCCTACAAGTCCGGCTCGGTCGACGGCGCGTGGGTGCCGGAGCCGACCGCGTCGAAGCTGGTCGCCGAGGGCGCCAAGGTGCTCCTGGACGAGGCCACGCTCTGGCCGGAGAAGAAGTTCGTGATCACGAACATCATCGTGCGGCAGGGCTTCCTGAAGGACCACCCGAAGGCGGTCGAGGCCGTCCTGAGGGCGTCGGTCGAGACCAACAAGTGGATCAACGCCCACCCGGAGGAGGCCAAGGCCGCCGCGAACCAGCGGCTGGAGACGGACGCCGGCAAGGCGCTTCCGGCGAAGGTCCTCGACCCGGCCTGGCAGTCCATCCAGTTCACCGACGACCCGCTGGCCGCCACCCTCGACACCGAGGCCGAGCACGCGGTCAAGGCCGGCCTGCTCAAGAAGCCGGATCTGAAGGGGATCTACGACCTGACGATCCTCAACAAGGTCCTCAAGGCCGAGGGCCGTCCCGCGGTCGACGACGCCGGCCTCGGCACCGGCTGACGCCCCTCCCCGACGCGTCCCCTGGAGGTGACGACCATGGCCACGACCCTCGCCAAGGCCGACGAGACCGTCGAGTTCGCGGCACGCCTTGAGCACGTCTCGAAGTCCTTCTCGACCCCGGGCGGGCAGCAGCTCGTGCTGGACGACATCAGCATCGACGTCGCGCCGGGTGAGTTCGTCACCCTCCTGGGGGCCTCGGGCTGCGGCAAGTCCACGCTGCTGAACCTGGTGGCGGGCCTGGACCGGCCGAGTGCCGGCTCCATCACCACGGACGGCCGCCCCGCCCTGATGTTCCAGGAACACGCCCTGTTCCCGTGGCTGACCGCGGGCAAGAACATCGAACTCGCCCTGAAGCTGCGGGGTGTTCCCAAGACCGAGCGGCGCGGCAAGGCCGAGGAGCTGCTCGAACTGGTGCGTCTCAAGGGCGCCCACGGCAAGCGGGTGCACGAGCTGTCCGGCGGTATGCGCCAGCGGGTGGCGATGGCCCGCGCGCTGGCGCAGGAGAGCAACATGCTGCTGATGGACGAGCCGTTCGCGGCGCTCGACGCCATCACGCGGGACGTGCTGCACGACGAGCTGACCCGGATCTGGTCGGAGACCGGGCTCTCCGTCCTGTTCGTCACCCACAACGTGCGCGAGGCGGTGCGGCTCGCGCAGCGGGTGATCCTGCTGTCCTCCCGCCCGGGCCGGATCGCGCGCGAGTGGCGCGTGGACCTCCCGCAGCCGCGGCGCATCGAGGACGCGCCCGTGGCCGAACTGTCCCTTGAGATAACCGAAGTTCTGCGTGGGGAGATCAGCCGCCATGGCCAGCACTGAGACGACACCGGTCCAGGACGCCGGGAGCGTCGAGGCCGGCCTGGACGCGCTGGAGACCACCGCCACCGGCCGCCCGCCGCTGCGGCACACCCTCGTCAACAAGATCCTGCCGCCGGTCGTCGCCATCGCGGTGGTCCTGGTGGTCTGGTACATCCTGTACCCGGTCGTGGACGACCCGACGAAGCTGCCCTCGCCGGGCGCGGTGGGAGCTGCGTTCCGGGACGCCTGGCTCCAGGGCGAGCTGCTCGGCTACATCTGGACCAGTGTCTCGCGCGGTCTGCTGGGCTTCGCGTTCGCGCTGGTCATCGGCACCCCGCTGGGTCTGCTGGTGGCCCGGGTGAAGTTCGTGCGCGCGGCCATCGGCCCGATCCTGTCCGGGCTCCAGTCGCTGCCGTCGGTGGCATGGGTGCCGCCGGCGGTGATCTGGCTGGGCCTGAACAACTCGATGATGTACGCGGTGATCCTGCTCGGTGCCGTGCCGTCCATCGCCAACGGTCTGGTGTCCGGCGTCGACCAGGTGCCGCCGCTGTTCCTGCGCGCGGGCCGCACCATGGGCGCCACGGGTGCCAAGGGCGTCTGGTACGTCACCCTGCCGGCCTCGCTGCCCGGCTATGTGGCGGGCCTCAAGCAGGGCTGGGCCTTCTCCTGGCGTTCGCTGATGGCCGCGGAGATCATCGCCCAGTTCCCCGACCTCGGCGTGGGGCTCGGCCAGTTGCTGGAGAACGGCCGTACCGCCAGCGACATGGCGATGGTGTTCGAGGCGATCCTGCTCATCCTGTTCGTCGGCATCGCCATCGACCTGCTGATCTTCAGTCCGCTGGAGCGGTGGGTGCTGCGCAGCCGCGGTCTGCTGGTGAAGAGCTGACGCCCATGCGTACCAGGCCCGTCCTCCTCGTCATCGCCCACGGCAGCCGTGACCCGCGGCACGCGGCGACCGTGCACGCCCTCGTGGAGCGGGTGCGGTCGCTGCGGCCCGGCGTGCGCGTGGAGACGGGCTTCCTGGACTTCAACGTCCCGTCGGTGCACGGGGTGCTCCGGTCGCTGGCGGCGGAGGGCGTCCGGGACGTCGTCGCCCTGCCGCTGCTGCTGACCCGGGCGTTTCACGCCAAGGCCGACATCCCGGCGGTGCTGCGGGACGCCCCGGCGCGGTTGCGGGTCCGGCAGGCGGAGGTGCTCGGCCCGTCGCCGCTGCTGCTGTCCGCGCTGGAACGGCGGCTGTACGAGGCGGGGCTGACACCCGCCGACAAGTCCTCGACCGGGGTCGTGCTGGCCTCGGCGGGGTCTTCCGACCCGGAGGCGATCGCAGTGATCGCAGAAATCGCGCGGGAGTGGCGGCACACCGGTTGGTGCGCCGTGCGGCCTGCGTTCGCCTCCGCATCCCTTCCCCGCACCGAGGACGCGGTGCGGGAGTTGCGGCGGCTCGGCTGTGAGCGGGTCGCCGTGGCACCGTATGTGCTGGCCCCCGGCTTCCTGCCGGACCGTATCGCGCGCGGCGCGGCTGAGGCCGATGTGCGCGCCGAGGTGCTGGGCGCGGCACCGGAGGTCGCCCGTGTGCTGCTGGAGCGCTACGACCAGGCCCGGCGGCCGGCTCTGACGGCACTCGGCGCGTGACCGGCAGCCGTAGACAGGTCCATGGCAGCCGGGTATTCGGCGCGGTCAGAGAGTTCCGGTCGGGGCGCCACTCGGCGGGTGCCTACGGCGCAGTCGCTTGCGAACATCTCCGGCATAGAGGTGGCGGCCCGGACAC